>CABSLJ010000149.1 GCA_902478455.1 uncultured Oscillospiraceae bacterium
ACAAATCCAGCGATAAAGCCAAATTTTGAACCTTTTAACTTGGTGCGGGTAACAGGACTTGAACCTGCACGGGGGTTCCCACCAGAACCTAAATCTGGCGCGTCTGCCAATTCCGCCATACCCGCATAGAAAGAGCGCGCAGTCTGCGCCGCTCTTTGTTTTCCGCACCGGTGCGCGGGGAAAAATACGGTGATTAGATTATATACCAGCCCGGCTGCCGATTGCAAGCCCTATTTTGCAACGCCGCGCAGCAGTCCCTTTTTGAGCATGGACTGCGCCGCCAGCATGGCGCCCAGCTTGCCGCTGTGGAAATTGAGTCCGCCCTGCATCCAGGCCGCATAGGGCTCGCGCAGAGGCGCGTCTGCCGAAAGCTCAATGGAAGCGCCCAGCGTAAAGGCGCCCGCCGCCATGATGACCTGATTGTCGTAGCCGGGCATATCCCATGGCTCCGGCACCACAAAGGAATCCACCGGAGCGCCGGTCTGAACTCCCTGGCAGAAGGCGACGAGGGAGGCCTCATCTCCCAGGCGCACCGCCTGAATGATGTCCGCGCGCTTCTCCAGCGGACGGGGTGTGACCTCATAGCCCAGCGTTTCAAACAGCGCGGCGGTAAAGACCGCCGTCTTGAGCGCCTCACCGGTCACATGCGGCGCATGGAAAGCGCCCATAAACAACTCGCGGTTGACACCGAGCGTCGCGCCGATCTCCCGACCGGTTCCGGGAGAGGTCAGCCGATAGGCGCACTGCTCCACGAGTTCCCGTTTGCCCGCGATGTATCCCCCGGTGGGCGCTACGCCGCCGCCCGGATTCTTGATCAGCGATCCGGCCATCAGATCGGCGCCGACGGAAACCGGCTCCGTCTTCTGCACAAATTCGCCGTAACAGTTATCCACCATGACAATGCAGCCGGGGGCCTGCTTTTTGGCCAGCTCGGCGACCCTTGCGATGTCCTCCACGAACAGGGAGGGACGCAGGGTGTAGCCCCTGGAACGCTGTATGTAGACCATTTTCAGCCCCGGGCGGATGCGCTCCCGCATTCCTTCAAAATCGAGAGTCCCGTCCGGGTTCAAGTCAAGCTGCTCATAACGGATGCCGAACTCCTCAAGGGATCCGCTGCTTTTTCCGTTCAAACCGATGACGCCGCGCAGCGTGTCATAGGGAATGCCGGTCACGCTGAGCATGGTGTCCCCCGGCCGCAGCACGCCGAAGAGGGCCACCGTCAGAGTGTGGGTGCCGCTCGCAAACAGATGCCGCACCAGCGCGTCCTCCGCACCGAAAGCCGAAGCATAAACACGGTCGAGCGCATCTCGGCCGCGGTCGCCGTAGCCGTAGCCCGTCGAGCCGACGAAATGGCTCTCACTGACGCCGGCGTCGACAAACGCCCGCAGCATCTTCTGCTGATTGTATTCGGTCGTCCCGTCAATCTCCCGCATGGGTTCCGCGCACAGCTCCATCGCCTGCTCCGCCGCCCGGCCGATGCGCGGATCGATCTCAAAAAATGGTTGTTCCAAATTAATGCCTCCAAATCGAACAATCTAGGAAAGGCGCGCCTCACACCAGCGTCCGCAGGGGACAAAGCCCAGGCGCGCATAAAAGTTCTCGTTTTTTTGCTCCTCGCGGAGGAGAAAAATCTCCCGTCCCGACGCGTCCTCCCACAGGCGGCGCGCAAGGGCGCGCACCACCGCTCCGCCGCAGCCTTTGCCCCGTTCTTCGGGCAGAGTGCAAACGGCGCTCAGCAGGGCGCTCTGTCCGGTCAGCGCCGCGCACAGACCACAGGCGACCAAGCGTTCCTCTCTTCTGACAGCGGCGCTTAACGCCGTGCCATGCCGGATGCGGTGAGACAGGTCCACGTAAAACTCCTCAAAGGGCGGTACGGTAAAGCCCGGTCCATGCGCCGCCTGCAGCACGGGGTACAGCTCCCGCGGGGAAGGGTTCCATTCCACCGGCGTTTCCGGCGGAGAACAGGTTCCTTCCAGCCGCAGCACCGGCCCCGCCGCCTCGCCCGGAAAGCCAAGCGCCCGGCAGGTTTCCTCATCGCACAGCAGTCTCTCCGCACCCGGCAGCATGTGCAGAAAGGCGGAAAGCTCCTCCCAGTCGGCCTGTCCGGTCCGGGACAGGATCACTGTATCGCCGAAAAGCAGCAGCGCGCACGCCGGCAGACCGTCTTCCCCGGAAATCCAGGCGCGGATGAAGGGTTCCTCCGCCCCGTAGGCGTGCAGCAGCGCGGCGATCCGGCAGCCGAAGGGGTCGCCTCCGAACCGATCCTCCAGCATGGGGAGCAGCTCCCCACGGACCGAGGCGATCATTCCGCCTCCCCGCCCGCGATACGGCGCGCCGTCTCCCAGACGGTCTCGCGCACCGCGTCGTAGTCCTCGGCGGAAATCAGGCCGGTGGCTGAATGCAGGTACCGGCAGGGAAGGGAAACCGCCGCCGTGCGCACGCCCGCGCGGGAGACATGGATGGCCCCCGCATCGTTTCCGCCGGCCGTGGCCTGCTTGAGCTGGGTTTTGACCCCCGCTTCCCGTCCTGCTTCGAGCGCCAGACGGTAATAGACGGGATCGTAGATGGTACTGCGGTCCATGAAGGAGACGACCGCCCCGCTTCCCACGCGGCAGACCTCCTTCTCCTCCTCCACGCCGGAAACGTCGGCCGCCGTCGTCGTCTCGACCACGATGGCCGCCTCCGGGTTGACCGCATAGGCCGCCGTTTTTGCGCCGCGCAGGCCGATTTCCTCCTGGACGCAGAAGACAAAGGTCATATCAAAAGGCAGCTCTCGGCGCAGCAGTTCGATCAGGACGGCGCAGCCGGCGCGGTCGTCGAGCGCCTTTGAGAGGATACATTTCCCGGAACGGATGAAATTGGGGACAAAGCAGACGGTATCGCCGGGGAAAACGGCGGCGAGCGCCTCTTCCCTGTCCTTCGCGCCGATGTCGATGGTCAATTCCTCCACCGGCACCGCCTTTTCCCTCTCATCCGATTTCAGCAGATGAATGGGCCGCGCGCCGATCACGCCGGGGAGCTTTCGGTCCCCCACCGTGACCGATTTTCCACAAAGCACCTTTTCATCGATGCCGCCGACGGTCGCAAACCGCAGCAGGCCCTCCCCCGTCGCCCCGGTGACGATGAAGCCCACCTCGTCCATGTGGGCGGAGAGCATCAGCTTTTTGGCGGGACGCTTCGCTCCCCGCTTGAAGACGATGAGATTGCCGAGCGCGTCGGTTTCACAGGAATCGGTGCAGGAGGCGACCTCCTCTAAAATCAGGGCACGCACGTCTTCCTCCCGGCCGGACACGCCCGTCGCGAGGCAAAGCTTTTCCAACAGCGCGAAATCAGGCATGCACTCCGCCCCCTTCCATGACATAGGCGCGTAGAAGCTGCGCGGTGTTCTCGATGTCGTCGAGCTGGATGATCTCGGCGGGGGTGTGCATGTTGCGCAGCGGGATGGACAAAAGCCCCGTGCGCACGCCGCGGCGCGCCACGCCGACCTCGTCGGCGTTGGTGCCGGTCGAGCCGCCCATGGCCTCTGTCTGGCAAGGAATGCCGTGCTTTTGAGCGAGCGATTGGAGCGTCACGGAAATCTCCCGCGTCAGCGATGCGGCGTAGCCGATCATCGGCCCCTCCCCGAGCGCGCCGGTCTTCTCCTCCGGCAGGCCGGGGAAACGCGCAAAGCTGACGTCCACCATGACTGCCTCCTGTGCATTGACGGCATATGCTCCCGTTTTGGCGCCGTTCCCGCCCGTTTCTTCCCGGCTGCTGAACAAAAAAGTCACCCGGCAGGGCAGCGTCTCTTCCTTTGAAAGCAGCTCGGCGCAGCGGATGAGAGAGGCCACCCCGGCGCGGTCGTCGAGCGCGACCGCGGAAAACCGGCCGCCGAGGAGCGCCTTGGGCTCCTCACAGAAGACGACGCGGTCCCCCGGGGACACCAGCGCAAGCGCCTCCTCCCTGCTTCTGCCGACGTCCACGGCCATCTCCTCCACGGGGGGGATTTTATCCTCTCGGCCGCTTTGCAGATGGGGGGGCGTACAGCATACCACGCCGGGCAGAACTTCCCTGCCGAGCACCCGCACGCGGGTCCCGGGCAGGATGCGGCGGTCCACGCCGCCACAGGGGGCAATTTTCAAAAAGCCCTTTTTGTCGACGGCTGTGACCACCATGCCGATCTGGTCGATGTGCGCGTCAAGCAGGACGTGACGCGGCGCGGCCTCTCCGCCCATCTCTCCGACCACGTTTCCCATATGGTCGATGTAAACCTTTGCGTAGGGGGACAGCGCCTGCGCAGCGGCCTCGGCCGCCTCTTTTTCCTCCCCCGGCGTGCCGTGCGCGCCGCAAAGGCGCTCCAGTAGATCTTTCATATCCATCTTTTCAAACCTTCCGTTTCCTGTTCTGATTAGAGCGATTGAACAAGCTCCTTGAAATGCCGGCCGCGCGCCTCAAAGTTGGGGTACAGATCAAAGCTCGCGCAGGCGGGAGAAAGCGACACGATGTCCCCGACTTCGGCGGCTCCGGCGGCCGCGCGAACGGCCTCCTCCATGGAGCTCACGCGCACAATTTCCGGCCGGCCCGCGCGGTAGGTGGTGGCCGCGCGCACGGCGTTCTCAATCTTCCCCGCCGTCGCGCCCAGAAGGATTAAAAGCTTTACCTTCTCCACGATCACCGGGCCGAGGCTGTCAAAGGGAATCTTCTTGTCATATCCGCCGGCGATGAGGATGATCTTCCTATCGTACAGAGAAAGCGTGCCCGACGCCGTCCTGGTGGGACTGGAGGCGATAGAATCGTTGTAATACTTGACGCCGCGCAGCTCTCTGACAAACTCGGCGCGGTGCTCCACGCCGCTGAAATCGCGCGCGACCTTCCGCATGGTTTCGGTGTCCACGCTGCCCCACACGGCGGTGATGGCGGCGAGATAATTCTCCACGTTGTGGTTGCCGGGGATTTTGATGTCCGTTCTGGACATGACCGGCGTGGTAATCCCGCCGACGGTGAAGCAAATCATTCCGTCCTCCCCCAGCCAGGCCCCCGCCTTACAGGACTCGCGGCGGCTGAAAAACAGCGTCTGCCCGCGGGTGCAGCTCGCGAAGCCGGCGGTGATCTCGTTGTCGCAATTGAGGACGGCGCGGCCGAAGGCGTTCTGGTGCAGCAGGATATTCTTCTTCGCGTCGATGTACTCCGCCATATCCTTATGTATGTCAAGGTGGTTCGGAGCAAGGTTGGTCACGACGGCGACGTCGGGGCTGCGGCGCATGGAGATGAGTTGAAAGCTTGAAAGCTCCACCACGGCAACGTCGTCGGGCGCGATTTCTTCAATTTCAGGCAAAAGCGGGCGGCCGATGTTGCCGCCGAGGTGAACCTTCTTCCCCGCCGCACGCAGCATTTCGGAAATGATGGTCGTTGTGGTGGTCTTGCCGTCGCTCCCTGTGACGGCGTAAATTTTGCAGGGACACAGGTCAAAAAAGACCTCCATCTCCGACGTGACGGCAATCCCCCTGCTGCGCGCCTCGCACAGCTCGGGCATGTCAAACTTCATACCGGGCGTGCGGAAGATGATGTCCACATCCAGCTCGTCGAGGTAATCGGGCCCCAGGCGCAGCTCGACGCCTTCCCCCTCCAGTTCATCGGCCGGCGCGCCAAGCTGGTCTCTGGTTCTGCGGTCGCAGGCGATCACCTCGGCGCCCTTTTGGTGAAAAATGCGCACCAACGGCAGATTGCTGCCGCCGATTCCGCAAAAGGCCACCCTTTTCCCGCGGATTTCTTTAAAAAAATGCTGAACGCGGCTGTCGGTCACGCGAAACACCCCTTTATTGTGATCGGGAGTACTCTCCCAAACGCATATCATGCACGGTTTTCTTTTCCATTATACTTTTTTGCGCGGAAAAGATCAATACGGAGCCAGTCCCGCTTTCAGAACCCGGCCCGGACGGTTGACAGGTCCCGTACGATGGGTTAGAATAGGTCTGCGAGCAGACTGAACAGCTGCGGGTGCAGCGCCGAAAGGCCGCATCTGAGGAAAGTCCGAGCTCCACAGGGCAGGATAACGGCTAACGGCCGCCGGGGGCGACCCTAGGGAAAGTGCAACAGAGAGATACCGCCGGGAATTTCCCGGCAAGGGTGGAAAGGCGAGGTAAGAGCTCACCAGCGCGCAGGAGACTGCGCGGCTCTGCAAACCCTATTCGGAGCAACACCGTGGAGGGACATATGCGCCGGCCCGGCGCGTCCTGTGGAGGTGGCATTGAGC
>CABSLJ010000150.1 GCA_902478455.1 uncultured Oscillospiraceae bacterium
AAGAGACAGGTCTTCGGTGAAGACCGCAAGCCCGTAAGAGGCGATCATCTCCGGAATGCCGTGGTTGATCTCGGGATCGATGTGATAGGGCCGTCCGGCGAGGACAACGCCCCGTCCTTCGTTGCGCTCCATCCACGCGAGCTGGCGCTTCCCCTCCGCGCGGATGTCCGCCTTGGCCCTCTGCTGCTCCTCCCACGCCGCGTGGACGGCAGCGCGGACCTCCTTTGCGGAAAGCTCCCATTCCTCCCTGCACAGACGCACCAGGCGGTCGGCCGCGGTTTTTTCATCGGTCAGGGCGATGAACGGCCGGATGTAGCGCACATCGCCGTCGGCAATGGCCTCCACATTGTTTTTGAGATTTTCCGGGTAGGAGACGACGATCGGACAGTTGAAATGATTTTGCGCGCCCGGTGTTTCCTGATGCTCATAAAAGACGCAGGGATGAAAAATGGTCGTGACGCCGTGCTCCACCAGCCATTGCACGTGGCCGTGCGACAACTTTGCGGGATAGCACTCCGATTCGGATGGGATGGATTCCATGCCCAGCTCGTAAATCTTCCGGCTGGAGAAGGGGGAAAGCACCGTGCGGAAGCCCAGCGTTTTGAAAAATACCGCCCAGAAGGGATAGTTCTCATAGAGGTTCAGGACGCGCGGGATGCCGATGCAGCCGCGCACGGCCGCATCGGCTGGCAGGGGCTCGTAATCGAATATTCTTTTGCGTTTGTATTCAAAGAGATTGGGCCCCTTTTCGGCCGAAGAGGCGCCGCCCAGCCCTTTTTCACAGCGGTTTCCGGTGATGTGGCGGCGGCCGCCCGGAAAGGTGTTGACCGTCAGCATACAGTTGTTGGAGCAGCCGCCGCAATGCACGGCCGTCGTCGTGTAGGTCAACTCCGGAATTTCCGAAAGGGGGAGCATGGTCGTCTTTTGACCGTGGTAGCGCCTCCGGGCAATCAGCGCCGCGCCGAACGCGCCCATGATGCCCGAGATGTCCGGACAGGTTGCTCGCGTTCCGGCAATTTGCTCAAAGGCGCGCAGGACGGCCTGGTTGTAAAACGTTCCGCCCTGCACGACGATGTGACGGCCGAGGTCCCCGGCGTCCGCCAGTTTGATGACCTTGAACAGCGCGTTTTTGATGACGGAATAGGCCAGGCCTGCGGAGATGTCGGCGACGCAGGCGCCCTCCTTCTGGGCCTGCTTGACGTTGGAGTTCATAAACACCGTGCACCGTGTCCCGAGGTCGACCGGGTTGCGGGCGAACAGCGCTTCTTCGGCAAACGCCTCGGCGCTGTAACCGAGAGAATTGGCGAAGTTTTCAATAAAGGAGCCGCAGCCGGAGGAACAGGCCTCGTTTAAGAGCACTGTGTCGACCGAATGGTTTTTCAGCTTGATGCACTTCATGTCTTGCCCGCCGATGTCCAGCACGCAGTCCACCTCCGGATCAAAAAAGGTGGCCGCCGTGCAGTGGGCAATCGTTTCGACCTCGCCCTCGTCCAGGCAAAATGCGGATTTGAGCAGGGCCTCCCCGTAGCCCGTGGAGCAGGAACGAACGATCTGCGCCCCATCGGGAAGCCGTCTGTGCACCTCGCCGATGGCTTCCATTGCCGTTTTGATGGGGCTGCCTTGGTTGTTGGCATAGTAGGAGTACAGCAGCTGGCCGTCGCTGCTGATGAGCGCGAGCTTGGTGGTGGTGGAACCGGCGTCGATGCCGAGAAAGCAATCGCCGCGGTACTCCGCAAGCGACGCCTTCTGTACAACGGCCTTCCGGTGTCTTTGGCGGAAGGCGTCGTAGTCCGCCCGGCTTTCAAACAGGGGGGACAGGCGCTTGATCTCAAAATCCATGGCAACGCCCTTTTCCGTCTTGCGGATCAACTCTTCCAGAGCGACGGGGGAGGCGTCGTCCGCCTCCAGCGCCGCGCCCATTGCGGCGAACAGATGGGAATCCTCCGGATCGACGACGTTTTCGGGCGTCAGATGCAGCGTGCGGATGAAAGCTTTTTTGAGTTCGGGCAAAAAGTGCAGCGGGCCGCCGAGAAAAGCGACGCATCCGCGGATCGGCTTTCCGCAGGCCAGTCCGGAGATGGTCTGATTGACAACCGCCTGAAAAATGGAAGCGGCCAGGTCGGCTGTGGTCGCCCCCTCGTTGATCAGCGGCTGAATGTCCGACTTGGCAAATACGCCGCACCGCGCGGCGATCGGATAAATTTCCTTGTATTGGGCCGCCTGCGTGTTCAGTCCGGCCGCGTCGGTTTGCAGAAGAGCGGCCATCTGATCGATGAAGGAACCGGTTCCGCCTGCGCAGACGCCGTTCATCCGTTCCTCCAGGCCGCCGGAAAAATAGATGATTTTTGCGTCTTCGCCGCCGAGCTCGATGGCGACGTCGGTCTGCGGGGCGACGTGCTGTAAAGCGGTGGCGACCGCCACAACCTCCTGGACGAATGCAAGGCCGAGCGCCCGTGCGAGATTGATTGCGCCGGAGCCGGTGATTCTGACATGAAGCAGACAATCCCCAAGCCTGCCGCGCACCTCTTTTAAAAGCTCAGAAAGCGTTTGCTGCGTATGCGCGCAGTGGCGGCGGTATTGCCCGAATACGGTTTGTCCGTATTCATCCAGCAGAACCAGCTTGACTGTGGTTGATCCAATATCAATTCCGGCGCGGTAGTTTTTCATTCCTTTGCTTCAACCTTCCTGTAACCTATGGTAAGTATGCCGGCCCCCTGCGGCCGGATTTCTGCGCGTGATTCCCCTTCATAACAGGATTCTTCCTTTCCCGTCAGGGGCAGGGCCGAAGACAAATTGAAAAGAGCCTTCCCTGTTTTGCGTGGATTTTCCGGCTGCTTTCGACCTCTTAACGCATATTTTACATCAAATCCACGGGATTCGCAACCGAAGAGGGAGGTAAGACGAATGCCCTTTCCCTCCATTTCTTGCTTTTTATCTCCGCGTTGATAGTCATCAAAGAGATTATGAGGCACACAAAATCCACCACGACCGAGCGATACATACATGTTGATTCCACTCCGATGTTGGATGCGGTCAATCAAATCACAAACAAGTCATTTTGTTGTCAATAGCGTTGTCGGTGGGATTCAAGCTCACTTATTTCAGCTCCGTTTCTAACACAAAAAGAAACCGCGCTGCATAACCGAAAAACGGCTTCACAGTGCGGCTTCTTGTCTGACAGCTATGAAATAAATATCCACCGCAAACGCGGGCACAAGACATGAAAAAAACCTGCGGTCGCAATTTGCTGACCGCAGGTCTGAAAGGGCAGCATAAAATAGATGTCTCACTGTATAGGATTGAACTCTCGCAACATCTAGGTTCTTTCCGATTTTTCTTTATTGATTTTTAACTGGAATCCAAATTTCCCACTCATAATCTGGTGATTCCACATCCCCTCCGGGAAATACTTCAAGATGTGGCACAGATTCGTTGCGGATATATTGGTTCTGAGGAAACCATTCGGTTAATATACGCGCGTATGCTTTGTCTACGTTGTCAAATCCTGTCTTCGAGTTTATCGTGAATACAGCCCAATCAGCGGCGGGAATGATCTCAATGGTCAATCCGGCTGGAACTTTGTCTTTGGCTTCCGCTCCAATGATTGTCTTTGTCAACCCGTTTTGGGACTCAAACTGGTAAGCTGCTACTTGCCAGAACGGCGCAGTATAAAAACTCTCTCCGTTGTTCCATAAAATTTCGTTGTAGTTGTCCATGAATTTACGCCATAAAGGGGACAGACTGTCGCCGGGAGGACACTTGCAGCTATCATAGCCGGATAGCCCCATGATTTGAAAGCATTCTCTTTTTTCGATTCGAAATTTCATTTGTTCCACTCCTTTAATAGTGAGTACGAAGGAAATCGGTGGATAGTTTTTTAGGGCGACACCTTGTCTGCGCGCCGACATAGGTGTGGTGCCATGGAGTTCTTTAAAGGCCCGTGTAAAAGCGGTAGGGGACTCATAACCGTATTTGAGGGCTATGTCAATAATTTTTTCACTGCCATTTTGAATATCGAACACGGCTTGGGATAATCGTCTGCGGCGAATATATTCCGAGACCGGAATGCCAGCCATAAAAGAAAATATCCGAGAGAATTCATAGACGGAACAGCCAACTATTTTGGATAGTGACTCATACTGTATCGGCTGAGACAGATTATCCTCAATAAACTCCAGAACATCATTCATCCCTTTGAGCCAATCCATACAATCCCCTCCTCTCACTTAGAAGTATAAAAGATTTGCATACAGAATTCTTTACAGTTCTTGCTTAATTTAGATAGCCTTTTTTATGTGGCAAAATCTTAATTACATAAACCGAAAGAAGTCGACCGCTTGACAGCAAGCAATTTTCAACTTTGGAAAATCGAGTTCCGATAATCAGTTTCCCTCGCGGTTTTACAAACTTTTCAAGTAGCAGAATAGAGTTTTCGTCGGAATAAAAGAGATCTGTTGCTTTTGGGCTGTGATGGGGACAAAATATTTTCAGAACACAAGCTTTACTTCTTGCGCGGGATAACACATCTGTGTAAATGGTAACGGTACGATCGCGTTTGGAATGCAGGCATAAAAACACTTCTCTTGGAGGAATGATGAAGTGGCCTGTAGCGGATTACCGTTACAAAATAGGAAACGAAAAAGCTGCGATTAGATATCAGGAAAATAGAAACCTTACAATTTTGTAAAGTTTACCGGGCGGTTGTGTTTAAGTGATAAAATAAAAAATAAAGAACGAATGCATAGAAAGGAGGGCCTTGTCTTGCAGCTCAATTACATCAATAAAAATCTATTGCGGTGGTTTTTGCCGGTTGCCATCGTTGTTTTGAGCGTATTGCTTTTACACAATATTTTTTCTCAAAAAGCTGATCCGATTCAGGAAATCGCCCCTGAGAACGGGATACTGGATATCCGGAATGTTGACGTTTCGAGCGGCGTTATCAATATCGTGAACAACTGGGACTTTTACCCATCGGAACTGTATACGTCAGAGGACTTTGCTGCGGGAACAGTGGGAGAAAAATCTAAACCGGAGGAATCCGCTTCGGATACCCCCTACGGTACCCATCGCCTGCGGATTTTAGCACAGCCGAACCAGTATTACACTATTTGCAGCTTTTCGCTGGATTATGCCAGCCGTGTATTCGTCAACGGCTCCGAGGTGGCGACCTTTGGAACGGTGGCGGATAACGCGGCGGATTTTGTGCCGAAGGTAGGCTATATGACCATTCCCATGTACTCTGGGGAAAACGGTGAGATTGAGATCATCTACCAGTACGGCAACTATGTCCACAAGAACGGCGGATATATCCAGCCCACCTACCTCTCCACCCCGCAGATCATGGAGCGGTTTAAGGCAGCGAACGACCTTGTATCCCTGTCAGTCAGCGGTGGCCTGCTGCTACTCATGCTGTACTTTCTGCTGAGTGCAGCAGTGCGCCGCAAGGCGGATTTTCTATGCCTTGCGCTCTGCTGCCTGGTGATGGCTCTGCGGGATCAGAACTTCTTGAACATTCACCTGCTGCCAGCAGATACATCCTGGTATTTTGTTTATCGCACCTTAATTCTCATTGTGATGCTGATGCCGGTTTCTATTCTCCTGCTGCTGAAGTGCATGTATGACAAGGCGACCAGGCGCTGGCCGCTGTACGTCTATCTGGGAATGACAGCCATTGCGGCTATGCTGATCTGCGTACTGCCGACACAAGACCTTGTTTCGGTTTCCACGGCGGTATATTATGCCTCCATCCCGTATCTGCTGTATCTGCTTTTCGGTGTTGCCCGTCATTATATCAAACAGCGCAGATTAGAAGCAACGGATATCCTGGTACTCTTCGGTTTTCTTATCCTTCTGGCGGGTCTGCTGTATGAAGCGTTTTTGACCGGGCACAGTGCAGAGGTTACTCACTATGGCACGGCGGCCTATGGAATGCTAGGCTTCATTTTTCTCAACGCTGCAGCCATCAACCTGCAGATTCAGCAGCGGGAAGCGGCGCTGATTGAAAGCCGCAGCCGGGGTGAGATGCTGGAGCGGATGAATCGCCTGAACATGGACTTCCTCCACAAGGTGGCCCATGAGCTGAAAACGCCGCTGACGGTTATCTCCGGCTATGCCCAGCTGACCGGGATGCAGCTGGCAGCCGACCATATCAGCGACGAAACTCCCGGCAACCTGAAAACGATCCAGCAAGAGGCACAGCGGCTGGCGGATATGGTGACAA
>CABSLJ010000151.1 GCA_902478455.1 uncultured Oscillospiraceae bacterium
AATCCACCTCGGCCGCTTCGATCTCCACCGTCATGCGGCCCCAGCGGTCGATGCGGCAGCTGACCTCCACCGGCAGGATGCCCGAGGCGCGCAGCGCGGCCGTCACCCGCTCAGCCGAGGCGAAATCGAACTTGTCGTACACCTCCAGCTCGCTGACCATATCGGCCAGAATCTCGCTCATGCCGGAAAACTGGTCGGCCACCACGGCCCGCACCTCGGAGATGCGCCGTTCGGCCGCCTCCCTGGTCATAAATTCGCCGTAGTAGCGGTTGACCGTGTCGGTCATCTCGCCGATGCGGCTGCACCGGCGGGCAAACGGCGGCGGGAAATCCTCAATCTCAACCGCCCCCTTGCGCCGCAGGGAGGAGGTCACGTCGTTAAAGGCGCTCATGGTGTTATTGTACTCCTTCTCCCAGCAAAACACCTTCAGGCCGCAGCGGCGGCAGGTGTCGTCGATTGCCCGGGAGTAAACGCCGTTGATGTCGGGCGCGCACAGGTCGCGCAGCTTTTTGGAGACGGTGTCCACCGTGTCGGACACATCGGACAGCGCCTTGGAGGCGAAGTCCAGCCGCATCATGACCGAACGGCGCAGTCCGTCGGTCCTGGGCTGATCGCTGCGCTGCGCAAAGAGCAGGGAGAGCCGGTTGCCCGCATCCCTGGGCAGCACGATGAAGATCAGGGTGGCCGCCATGACCTCATACAGTCCGGCGATCACCATGGCTCCATCCCCAGCCTGCAGGGAGATGATGCCGTTCGACAGGATAAAGGCCGCCGCCGTGCCGATCTTGCCGACGGGGGAGAAAAGCCCCGCCATCAGTCCGCCGAAGGCGTACGCGCCCGAAAGGTAGGACACCCCCGGCGCGGACAAGCTGAAGACGATACCCGCCGCAATGCCGGCGACCCCGCCCCCCGCCACGCCGCCGTAGCGCGCGCAGAAGAGGATGGCGAGCACGGCCAGCACACGGCCGATGGAAATCGAGCCGACCGTCACGCCCGCCAGAGAAAGGATCACGATTCCGGCGGCGAGCACCAGACAGGCGAGCTCCTGCTGGTTGAGGGTGCTCAGCCCTCGCGAGCCGGACACCGTCTGCACCGCCCGTGTAAAGAAATAGGCCGCCCCGGCCGCAAGCAGCGCCTCGGTTAGGTTCATGACGATAAAGTCGCTCGAAAAGCCGTCCACCGTGCCCATCGCCAGTCCCGTCAGCAGAAGTGGGCACAGCGCCACAAGGGGCGCAAAAAGAGCATGGGAACGGATGCGTTTGAGGTCATTGAGCGTCCAGCGGATGGCCGCGCAGGCGATCAGCGCGGCGATGTAGCGCACGACGCCGTGCACCGACGAAGGGATCAGATATCCCAGCAGCGTGCCCGCCAGCGCCGCGCCAAGATTGGAAAAGGGCGCCGCGGCCGCCAGCGCCACCCCAAAGGGAGCGTACTGGCCGAACACCGCGCCGCGAGACACCAAAAAGCCTGCGGCTCCAAACGCCAGCTGAACCAACAGCTTTCTGGATACCTCCGAAGCAAAGAACCGCCCGGCCGTTTTTCTGGAACGGGCCATTACCCGGGTTTTCACAAGCAATCACCACCGATTTTCAACTTCTTTTTGCATTTCATGCCGGCAGAAAGCGTTTTCCCGCTGAAAAGCAGCCGGGAGGGAACCGGCTTTTGGGGACTGCCCCCGCTCCACCGGAAGACGCGTGTTCCTAAGCGGAGCTTCTTCAAAAAGAGACAGCCTGTCCAAGAACTCCCGCCGTTCTTCTATTATAAGAGGATGGAAGTTTCTTCCATGTCGGATCATGCGGGCAAAAGAGGAAAAAACGGGCGGGAAAGGATCGTTTTTGCGTGAATTGAACCGAAAAGACCCGTTTTTTCCTCACAATCGCAGAACAGCGGCCTGTGCTAAGAGGTTAAAAGGGTCAAAAAGCGTTGAAATAACAGCTTGACATTGATCCGATTTCGGATTATAATACAATTCGTTCGTTTGGAACGATTTGGAGGCGACAATGGAAAAGAATCTTAACGACCCGCTTTCCGCGTTCAATCAGCTCTATAAAAAGATGGATGAGATTTACCACCTCTATGCGAAAAGGCTGCATATTTCGGACATGACGCTGTGGCTGCTGTATTCTCTTGCCGAAAGCGGCGCCGCCTATACGCAAAGGGAGTTCTGCACTGCCTGGCACTACCCGCCGCAAACGGTCAATTCGGCTTTGAAAAATCTTGAGAAGCAGGGGGCCATTGCGCTGAAGCCTGTTCCCGGAAACCAGAAGAACAAACAGATTGTTCTGGCGGAGAAGGGAAAGGAATGGACGCAAAAGGCCGTCTCTCCCCTTGTTCGCGCCGAACAAAACGCCTTTCAAAGTATGACGCAGGAGCAGCAGGAGGCGCTTTTATCCCTCACCCGAAAATATACAGAGCTTCTCCAGGCTGAAATCAGCAAAATATAAAATCGTCATCGGAGGACCGTGTATCGCAATACACAGAAGAGACGTCCGTCTCTGGTCGGATAAGATGTCGGGTGCGCCCGGTTATTGAACAGGATAATCGGGCGTTTTTTTACGCTTTGGATATAAAGAAGTGATAAAGAAACAAGGAAAAGAAAGCAGGAAAGCATATGAATTCCACCGCGTTATTTTCGAGAACGCCGCCGCTGAAGCTGTTCTTTCTGGCCTCTCTGCCCGGGGCGGTCAGCATGCTGGCGTCCGCGCTGTATCAAACGATTGACGGCGTCTTTGTAGGCCAGTTCCTGGGAGAGACGGCCTTTGCCGCCCTCAATCTCGCCATGCCGTTTGTGATCATCAACTTCTCCCTGGCCGATCTGATCGGCGTCGGTTCCGCGGTCCCCATCTCCATCTGTCTGGGCAAGAAAGAGAATCACGAAGCCAACAATATTTTCACCTGCGCCTGCCTGATGATTGTCGGCGCCGGCGCGCTGATCGGCGGCATTCTGTATGCGGCGGCGCCGCTGCTGATTCAGCTCATGGGAGCGAACGGAGCATTTGCCGAGCTGGCCGTCCAATATCTGAGGGTGTACGCGCTCTGCTCACCGGTGACAACCATTATTTTTGCGGCGGACAATTACCTCAGAATCTGCGGATACATACGCGGCAGCATGTTTTTAAATATTCTGATGTCAATTTTAAGCGCCGTGCTGGAATTCCTGTTTCTGGGCGTGTTCCGCTGGGGAATCTGGGGCGCCGCCTTGGCGACCTGTTCCGGCATGCTGGTCTGCGCCGTAATCGCCTTTGTTCCGTTCTTCCGCGGCAAGGCGCTGCTGCGGTTTTGCAGACCCCATTTCAGGGGCAGGATGTTCCGGCAGATCGTCTCCTGCGGAAGCCCGAACTTTCTGAACAACATCGCCGGCAGAATCACTTCTATCCTGATGAACGTCATTCTGGTGCGCCTGGGCGGCGAGACGGCGGTTTCGGTATACGGCATTCTGATGTTCGCAGACGGATTCGTTCAGCCGCTCCTGTACGGCATGTGCGATTCTCTGCAGCCCGCCGTCGGATACAACTGGGGGGCGGGAAAGTTCTCCAGAGTGCGGGCGATTGAAAAATGCTGCTTTGTTGCAAGCGGTATTGTCTCTCTGCTGGCGGTATTGCTCCTGGCCTTGTTTCCGGAAGCCATTACAAAGCTGTTTGTGGCCGACGCCGGGCCTGAAATCCTCAGCATTTCCGTCGGGGCGCTGCAGCTTTTCAGCCTTACCTATATCACCCGTTGGTTTTCTTTCGCCACTCAGAGCTATATGCTGGCAATTGAAAAGCCCCTGCCCGCGTCCCTGATTTCGGTCTCCACCGCGCTGCTTTTCCCCGTTGTCCTGATTGGGGCGCTCTGGCCGATGGGATTGACGGGAATCTGGCTGAATTTTGCCGGAACGTCGGTTCTCTCCGCAGTGCTCTCGCTGATCCTTCTGAAAAAGCTGCGTCCCGAATTAATAAGGCCGGACATAGCGGAATAAGCGCATTCTGAACCAATCGGAAACACAAAACGCACAGGCCCGTCCGTCATGGGCCTGTGCGTTTTTGATCCGCCGCTCTTTACGATTCCAGCTATTCTTCCTCTGCTCCGGGCGTTTCCTCAAGGCCGGGCCGCCAGAGGTAGCGGGAGAGATCGACCCCTTCCGGGCCGACCGCCACGCCCTCCGCCTCCAAAAGCGCCTTCTGCTGATCTTCCCCGCCGAAGGCAAAGGCGGGCGCGAGGCGGCCCTCCCGATTGACGACGCGGTGGCAGGGAATGACGCCCGGCATGGGATTGACGTGAAGCGCGCGGCCGACCACCCGGCCGGCGCGCGGGCTGCCGGCGAGAAAGGCGATCTGCCCATAGGTGGCCACGCAGCCGCGGGGAATGCGGGAAACGGCGTCATAGACGCGGTCATAAAAATCCATGAATCGCTTCTTCCTTTCCATGTTGGAACTGTTTTCTCCGGCGGATAGAGGGCAGGTTCTCGAACCAAAGTCGGCCGCAGAGCGGTCAATCGGCCGAAAGAATCCGCACGCTGCTGCCCTCTTGCGAGGAACGGACCAGAATCTGAGCGGGAATGCGGCTTTTCAGCTCGGAGACGTGGGAGATGATCCCCACCGTGCGGCCCATCTGCTGGATGCGGTAGAGGGCGGTCATGGCCGTATCCAGCGTATCCTGATCGAGCGAGCCGAAGCCCTCGTCGATGAAGATGGAATCCAGCCGGACGCCGCCCGAATAGCTCTGCACGACGTCCGAAAGCCCGAAGGCGAGGGAGAGCGACGCCAGGAAGAGCTCTCCGCCCGAGAGGGTGTCCACCGAGCGGACGCCGCCGTGGTGCGCGTCGAACACCTCAAGGTCGAGCCCGGCGTAGCCGCGGGAAGCGCCCGACGCCGTCTTGCGGGCCAGGCTGTAGCGGCCGCCGCTGAAGGTGCCAAAATAGGCGTTGGCGCAGGTCAGGATGTCGTCGAGCATGATGCCGAGGACAAACATGGGCAAAGGAACCTTGGCGCTGTTGCCGCCGGAGATCAGCTGGGCCACGCGGCCTGCGGCCGAGTAGGCCTTTTGGAGGTCGCCGCCTTGTGCTTCCAGCCTTTGCAGCTCGGCAACCGAGCGGGAGATCGCTTCGCACAACTGGCGCAGCGAGCCCGAACGTTCAAAAGCCTCCCGGCTTTTTTCACGGGCGGTCTGCTCGGCCTCCTCCAGAGGGGGCAGCTCGGGCGGTTTTCTGTCGGCAAGCTCCTCTTCGAGCGCCCTTTTCTCTCTGAAGACGGCCTCCAGGGCTGCGTCATAACGCTTGATCTCTTCCTCCCAGGCGCGGAGAGCCTCCTGCGCGGGCGCGGGCTCCAGATTTTCCTCCGCGGGCCAGCCGGCCGCCGCTTTCTCCCGTTCCAGCGCGGCCTGCGCAGCGCGCTCCTGGGCAAAGGCTTCCTCTTTTGCCGCGCAGGCGGCGCGCAGAGCCTCGGCGGCGGCGGCCTGTTCCCGCCCTGTGGAGGAGAGCGTCTTTTCCAGCGTTTGGGCGCGTGCTTCCAGCGCCGCGGCTTCCTCGAGCGCGGCCTGATGCCGGCGGCGCACCGAGGCGAGGTCTCTGTCCTCTACGGTCAGATTTTCACTCACCTCTTCGGCGCCCGCGAGCGCCTGGGCGAGCGTCCGGGCAAGCGCCTCCCGTTTTTCCTTACAGGACTGAAGGAGGGAGAGCGCCGCTTCCTCCTCTTTCCTGCGCTGTTCCACGCGGGCGGCCGCCGCGGGCCGTTTGGCCTGCAACGCGAGGGCATCATCCAGTTCCCGCTGCCTTTGGGGCAACCTTTCCGCCACCTCCGCCTCCGGTGCAAAGGCAGAGCAGCGATTCTCTTGTTCCGCGAAAGCGGCGCGGGCCGTTTCCTCGCGCGCCGTACACCGGGCGAGGGCCGTTTGCAGGAGGGCGTGGGATTCCCTCTCCTTACCGACCTGACCGCGCAGAATGGCGGCCTCCTTTTCGGGCGGGGGGGCGTCCTTGGGTCGGGCCGGAATCGGATGCTCGCGCGAGCCGCAGACGGGGCAGGGCTCGCCCGGACGCAGCGTGCCGGAAAGATAGGCCGAGAAATCGGCCCGGAGCGCCCCTTCGGCCCGCTCCAGCTCCGCCGTGAGGGCGGCAAGGCGCACGCGCGCCTGC
>CABSLJ010000152.1 GCA_902478455.1 uncultured Oscillospiraceae bacterium
TCTTTCAGCGTCCGAGCGGCGGACGTCAGCCTGTCAAGATCGCTGCCGTAAGGCGGGTCGAGCTCGGCGGCGATCAGAAAGCGTCCTTCGTCCAGCCGTCTGGAAAAGCCGCCGGATGCCGTCTTCGGCGCGCCGGTGACCTCGGCTTCCTGGACAAGAGGGGCGCGCCCGGCGCGCGGAAGCGCAAGCTGACGCGCCAGGGCGCGGATGTGCTCCGGCGTGGTGCCGCAGCAGCCGCCCAGAACGGAAACGCCCTTTCCGGCCAGATCGGCCGTGGTCCGGGCGAAATAATCGGGGGAGGTATTGAAGACGGTGCGCTCCTGCTCCATGGAGGGATATCCGGCGTTCGGCATGACCGATACGGGAATCCCCAGCCGTTCGGCGGCGAATTCAGCCAGACGGACGGCGTGTCGGTAGATGTGGGTGGGTCCGCAGACGCAGTTGAGGCCGACGACGTCGATAAGTGCCGCCTGCTCCACCTGAGCGAGCAGGCGGCGCAGCGGAACGCCCGCGCGGGTCCGGCCGTCGGGCGATAGGGCGAAGGAGACCATGACCGCAGCGTTGGACGCTTTTTTCCGCAGATAGGAAAGCGCCGGGAGCACCGGCTCCAGGTCGAAGAGGGTTTCAAAGAGGAAGGTCTCCGCGCCGCAGTCGAGGAAAACGTCGATGAGGGAGCGGTACTCTTCGTCTGCGCGGGCAAGGTCCTCGTTGTGAATGGGGCCGAGATCGGCGACGGGAACCGCCTCTGCACCGCAGACCCTTTGCGTTATCTCAAATCCGGCGCGGGCAACGGCGAGCGTTTCGGCAAGGGGACGCCCCAGCGCGCAGGTGTTTGCGGAAAAGGTGTTCGAGCGTATCAGACGCGCTCCGGCGGCCAGATATTCCCGGTGGATGGCTTCGATCAGCCCGGGCTGTTCCAGATTGGCGCTTTCACAGCCGGAGGAGGGCCGCCCCGTGCGCGCGGCAAAGTAGGTGCCCATGGCGCCGTCGGCCAGGAGCACCCTTTCTTTTGAGAGAAGGTCGGTCAAACGCATGGTGTTGTCTCCTGTTCTGATGGTGATGTACAACAAGTAGATTATTAATTGTATTTAAATTATTATATAATACAAATAGTTAAAAACCCGGAAGCCGTCTGCCTTGCCTGAACCAATGAATTCCGGATTGTGCTGGTTGGTACAGGGAGTAAGGATGGTTTTACTCTGCTTTATTTTACCGGAAAAACGGCGTTTTGGCAAATATCGCTTGGAGCTTGATCCGCCTGCGTCCGTGAAAATGGGTGGACGCAAACGGGTGAGCGCGACGGTGCTCCTGCGATTTCATTCTGCTAAATAGAATACACGAACAATTAATGTAAAAATTTATACCGAAAAAGACTCCGCATACCCAGAAAACAGGGATTACAGGGTTGCATTTTGCCATCTGATGCGGTATTGTGGGGATGGAAGCCAATGCGGCCGAGAATCGCCTGCGTACGCGGCGCGGAGGGGAGGAGTTTGCCTTGCCGGAAGCGAATATCATGTATACCATGTATGCCGTCCTGGGCGGCGCGCTGTTTCTGGTTGTTGCGGGAGGCCTGATTTACCGGCTGTTCCGCGACTGTTTCAGCAGGGCGCGCACCGTGCAGGCCCGTCTGGCGGACAAGGAGGAAAGCTCTTACGAGCGCGTCGGCACGTCCGGCAAGGTTTACCGGAAGGCCGATTATATCCTCGTCTTTGAGGCCGGCGGCAGGCAGCTGCGCTTTCTGACCAGCTTCTGGAATTACGACGCCTTCAAGGTGGGTACGCACGGGGGGCTCAAATACCGCGGCGGGAAATTTTTGTCCTTCACGCCAAACCGCTGAACCGATTCCCTTTCTATATATAAAAGAAGTCCGGGGAAACGCTTATGACCATGCCGGCGGGGACGCCGTTTTCTGCACGATGGAATTCACATAAACTGGAAAAATTGACGCAAGTTAATCTTCGTGGAATCCTACAAAATAAAAAGGTAAAATTCTTGCGGAACGACTGAAAAAAAGCTTGCAATTTTACCCTTTCCATGATATCATAATTGAGCGTGACTGCGACAGATATGCGATGAAGCGGGAGGTTGCGGCATTTACTGCCGGTTTTTCCGTGGAGTATGTCCGATTTTAAACCGGGCGACAGAAATACTTGAGCGCTTTGCGGACCGTTAGGGTTGCTGTGTCCCTCTGCGCTCAGACGCTTTTCGACCTACCCGGATCGACTTGTTACAAGTTCATCCGGTTTTTTGGTGTCAAGGGACGAAACACCCGGTTGGGTGTTCGATTTTGAAAAGCGCCGCCCGCCAACTACAATAAGGAGGCGATTCTAAGTGGCAGTCAAGGAAAAGATCAGGATCAGATTAAAGGGGTACGATCATCAGCTGGTGGACCAGTCCGCCGAGAAGATCGTGCAGACCGCAAAGCGCACCGGCGCCAGAGTTTCGGGCCCGGTTCCGCTTCCGACTGAGAAGCAGATCATCACGATTCTGCGCGCCGTCCACAAGTACAAGGACAGCCGCGAGCAGTTCGAGATGAGAACCCACAAGAGACTGATCGACATTCTCAGACCCTCGAACAAGACCGTTGAGGCTCTGATGGGTCTGGAACTCCCCGCTGGTGTTGAAATCGAAATCAAGCTGTAAGGCTGTTTCCTTCAACGAACAAGCGGCCGGGGTCATGTTGGCGCAAGTCAACCAATAACCTGCTAGGAGGTAAAAATCATGCAAAAAGGTATCATCGGCAAGAAAATCGGCATGACGCAGATTTTCGACGACAAGGGCAATGTTGTCCCTGTCACGGTCGTGGAAGCCGGCCCCTGCGTGGTCTCTCAGCTCAAGACGGTTGAGAACGACGGCTACGCCGCGGTGCAGATCGGCTACGGCGACTTAAAGCCCCAGAAGGTCAACAAGCCCATGGGCGGCCACTTCAAAAAGGCCGACGTCGCGCCCAAGAGAGCGCTGCGCGAGTTCCGCTTTGAAGACATCTCCGCCTACAACCTGGGCGACATCATCAAGGCGGACACCTTCGCCGCCGGCGACAAGATCGACGTCACCGGCACGAGCAAAGGTAAGGGCTACGCCGGCGTCATCAAACGCTGGAACTTCGCCCGTCTTAAGGAAACCCACGGTTCGGGTCCTGTTGCCCGCCACGGCGGTTCCATCGGCTCCTGCTCCGACCCGTCCAGGGTTTACAAGGGCAAGAAGATGGCCGGCCATCTGGGCGCCGAGCGCGTCACCGTTCAGAATTTAACGGTTGTCAAGGTGGATGCCGAAAACAACCTGATCGCCGTCAAGGGCGCCATTCCGGGTCCGAACGGCGGTATCGTAGTCATCAGAGACAGTGTGAAGGCGTAAGGGAAGGAGGAATTGTAATGCCGAAAGTAGCAGTACTTGACAAGACCGGCAAAGAGGTCGGCAGCATGGAGCTTTCCGACGCCGTGTTTGGAATTGAGCCCAACGCCGTTGCAATGCACGAGCTGGTGGTCAACTACCTGGCCAATCAGCGCCAGGGAACCCAGTCGGCGCTGACCCGCGCCGAGGTGTCGGGCGGCGGCAAGAAGCCGTGGAGACAGAAGGGCACCGGACATGCGCGCCAGGGTTCGACCCGCGCTCCCCAGTGGACCCACGGCGGCATTGTGTTTGCGCCGAAGCCGCGCAGCTACCGTTACACCGTCAACAAGAAGGTCAGAAGACTCGCCATGAAGTCGGCCTTCTCCAGCAAGGTTCTGGAAAACAACCTGATCGTTCTCGATTCCCTGACCCTCGAGGAGTACAAGACCAAGGCGGTCAAGGAAGTTCTCAACGCCCTCGGCGTGGAGAAAAAGGCCCTGGTGGTCCTCTCCTCGGTCGACGAGAAGGTCATCAAATCCGCCCGGAACATCCCCGGCGTGAAGACCGCCCAGGTGGGCACCCTGAATGTTTATGACATCCTCAATGCCGAGAAGTTCATCGTGCTCAAGGATGCCGTCGCTCAGATTGAGGAGGTGTATGCGTAATGGCAGCACAGGACATCATCATCCGCCCGGTCATCACCGAAAGAAGCATGGAGGGCGCAGCCATGAAGAAATATACCTTCGAGGTTGCCAAGACCGCCAACAAGATCGAAATCTCCAAGGCGATTGAAGAGCTCTTCGGCGTCAAGGTTCTCTCGGTCAACACCATGAACGTCCGCGGCCGTCTGCGCCGTCAGGGCAGAAGCGAAGGCTTTACCCCCTCGTGGAAAAAGGCCATCGTCAGACTTACCGCCGACAGCAAGAACATCGAGTTCTTTGAAGGCATGATGTAATCCTGCCAATACTCAGGCAGGGGCAACGTATGGGGATGAAGGCATCTCCCCGCAAAGCCGTCATGAGGAGTGTGAAACCGCAATGCCTATTATCAACTATAAACCGACGACCAACGCCCGGCGTAATATGTCGGTTACCGATTATTCGGGGCTTTCCAAGGTCGCTCCCGAAAAGAGCCTGCTGGCGCCGCTGAACAAAAAGTCGGGACGCAACAGCTACGGCCGCATCACCGTCCGCCACAGAGGCGGCGGAAACCGCAGAAAGTACCGCATCATCGATTTCAAACGCCAGAAATTTGATATGCCCGCCACCGTGCTGACCCTTGAGTACGATCCCAACCGCTCGGCGCACATCGCGCTGGTGCAGTATGAGGACGGCGAGAAGCGCTACATCATCGCCCCTCAGGGCCTCAAGGTGGGCGACAAGGTCGTCTCCGGAACGGGCGCCGACATTAAGCCCGGCAACGCCCTTCCGCTGGCCAACATCCCGACCGGTACCTTCGTCCACAACGTGGAGCTTTACCCCGGCAAGGGCGCTCAGATTGCCCGCGCCGCCGGCAACATGGCTCAGCTGATGGCGAAGGAGGGCGGCATGGCTCTTCTGAGACTTCCCTCCGGAGAACTGAGAAACGTTCCCCAGAACTGCATGGCCACCATCGGCCAGGTCGGCAACATCGATCATGAGAACGTCAAGATCGGTAAGGCCGGCCGCAAGCGCAACATGGGCTGGAGGCCCACCGTCCGCGGTTCCGTCATGAACCCCTGCGACCACCCGCACGGCGGTGGTGAGGGCAAGTCCCCCGTGGGACGTCCCGGACCTGTCACCCCGTGGGGCAAGCCGGCGCTGGGTTACAAGACCAGAAAGCATCACAACCGCTCCGATCAATATATCGTGAAGCGTCGTAACAGCAAATAAGGCGGACAGAAAGGAGCTTAAGAACGATGGGCAGAAGTGTTAAAAAGGGTCCCTATGTTCAGCCTGTGCTGCTCAAGAGGGTCCAAGATATGAACGCGGCCGGCGAAAAGAAGATCGTCAAGACCTGGAGCAGGTCCTCTACTATCTTCCCGGATTTTGTCGGTCACACCTTTGCGGTCCACGACGGCCGCAAGCACGTCCCGGTGTACGTCACGGAGGACATGGTCGGTCACAAGCTCGGCGAGTTTGCCCCCACCAGAACCTTCAGAGGGCACGCCGGTTCCAAAACATCGAAGAAGTAAGGCCGAAAGGAGTGTAACGCATGGAAGCAAGGGCTTATCTGAAATACGCCCGTATATCCCCCCGCAAGGTCTCGGTTGTGCTGGACCTGATCCGCAACAAGCCGGCAGACCTCGCCATGGCTATCCTCAAGCACACCCCGAAGGCCGCCTGTGAAGACCTCGAAAAGCTTCTCAAGTCGGCGATGGCCAATGCTGAGAATAACCACAACATGGATGTCTCCAGACTGTACGTGGCGGAATGCTTCGTCTGTCCTGGCCCGATCCTCAAGCGCATCCGTCCGAGAGCGCAGGGTCGCGCGTTCAGAATCAACAAGAGAACCTCGCACGTCACCCTCGTGCTCAAGGAAAAGGAATAGGCAGAAGAGGAGGTAAATTATGGGCCAGAAAATCAATCCCCACGGTCTTCGCGTGGGCGTTATTAAGGATTGGGATTCCCGCTGGTTCGCGAAGGACGAAGTCTTCGGCGACACTCTCGTTGAGGACTATAACCTCCGCAAGCTGCTGAAAAAGCAGCTCGCCGCCGCGGGCGTGCCGAAGATCGAAATCGAACGCGACGCCTCCAAGGTGCGCATTCACATCCAC
>CABSLJ010000153.1 GCA_902478455.1 uncultured Oscillospiraceae bacterium
ACTCCTATTCGCTATTTATTTCTTTGATTTGTTACACATCATTGTAACACCTACACGCGGCAAAACGGAAAAATATTGCTTGACTTGGAACACGCCCTTATGCTATAGTAAGATTACCTCAATAAAGGGGTTATTTTTTTGCGCCCTTTTCGAGGGAGGCTAAAATATTCCGTAAATCGGGAGGTGCCGTCATGAGAGTAAAAATTACCCTAGCCTGCACAGAGTGCAAACAGCGCAACTACAACACCATGAAGAACAAGAAGAACGACCCGGACAGGCTCGAGATGAACAAGTACTGCAGATTCTGCAGGAAACACACTCTGCACAAAGAGTCCAAGTAAAAGGACGGGAGGACGAATTTCATGAGCGAAAAGAAGCCAAACATTTTCTTAAAGATTGGCAAGTTCTTCCGTGAATGCAAGAGTGAGGTCAAGAAGATCGTGTGGCCCACGCCCAAGTCGGTCTGGAACAACATGGGCGTTGTGCTGATCGTGATCGTCGTCATCGGCCTGTTCATCTTCGGGTTCGATACTTTGATGAACTTCTTGCTCAGCCAGGTTATGAATCTCGCCTAAACGTAGGCGAACCGGAGGAGTTTGCTATGCCTGAAACCGCAAAGTGGTACGTGGTCCACACCTATTCCGGGTATGAGAACAAGGTCGCGTCCAATCTGGAGAAGACGGTGGAAAACCGCCAGCTGCATGATTTGATCCAGGAAGTCCGCGTGCCGACCGAGACTGTTACCGAAATTAAGGATAACAAAAAGCGCGAGGTCGAGCGCAAGATTTTTCCCGGCTATGTTCTGGTCAAAATGATCCTGACGGATGAATCCTGGTATGTGGTGCGCAACATCCGCGGCTGCACCGGCTTCGTCGGCCCGTCCTCCAAACCGATTCCCCTCACGGAGGAAGAGGTGCTCAAGATGGGCGTGGAGAAGCGGGAGATCGAGGTTTCCTACCAGGTGGGCGACTCGGTCCGGATCATCGACGGTCCCCTGGAGGATTTCGTCGGTACGGTCGAGGAGATCGACCCAGAGAAAAACAGCGTTCGCGTGGTTGTGTCCATGTTTGGGCGCGAAACACCGGTTGAGCTTGAGTTGGATCAGGCCGAACCGGTGGAGTGATTTATGGTAATGAGCGGCAGGTCCGCTTGTTATGAGGGGATTTTCCCCTGTGGGAGGGGCGGCGGAAACGCGCCGGTCCCGCCAGCTACCACGAATTTTGGAGGTGCAAAAAAATGGCTCAGAAGGTGACGGGCTTTATCAAGCTCCAGATCCCAGCCGGTAAGGCTACCCCGGCGCCCCCTGTTGGACCGGCCCTCGGTCAGCACGGCGTCAACATCATGGCATTTACAAAGGAATTCAACGAACGCACGAAGAATGACGCGGGTTTAATCATCCCCGTGGTCATCACCGTTTATGCCGACCGTTCGTTCACGTTCATCACCAAGACCCCCCCTGCGGCCGTCCTCATCAAGAAGGCGTGCGGCATCGAGAGCGGTTCGGGCGTGCCGAACAAGACCAAGGTCGCCAAGATTACCCGCGAGCAGGTCAGAAAAATTGCTGAGCAGAAGATGCCCGATCTCAATGCCGCCAGCGTGGAAACCGCTATGAGCATGATCGCCGGCACGGCGCGCAGCATGGGCATTGAAGTCGTCGATTGATCACCCGGGTGGGAGGAATTGATCCGATTTTACCACTCAATAGGGAGGAAAACCAATGAAACACGGTAAAAAATATGTCGACAGCCTCAAGCAGATCGACAGAACCAAATTTTACGATGTCGACGAGGCGCTCGGCCTTTGCGTAAAGACCGCCACCGCCAAGTTTGATGAGACCATCGAAGTCCACGTCAAGCTGGGCGTCGACAGCCGCCATGCCGACCAGCAGGTCCGCGGCGCCATCGTTCTGCCGCACGGAACCGGTAAAAACGTCCGTGTGCTCGCCATCTGCAAGGGCGACAACGTCAAGGCCGCCGAAGAGGCCGGCGCGGAGTTTGTCGGCGCGGAAGAGATGATTCAGAAGATTCAGGGCGAGGGCTGGATGGATTTTGACGTGCTGATCACTACGCCCGACATGATGGGACTGGTCGGCCGTCTCGGTAAGATCCTCGGTCCGCGCGGTCTGATGCCGAACCCCAAGGCCGGCACTGTCACCCCGGACATCGGCAAGGCGGTCAAAGAAGCCAAGGCCGGTAAGATCGAGTACCGTCTCGACAAGACCAACATCATTCACTGCCCCATCGGCAAGGCCTCCTTCGGTGCGGAGAAGCTCCAGGAGAACTTTGACACCCTGCTCGGCGCCATCGTCAAGGCGAAGCCTGCCGCCGCCAAGGGTCAGTATATCAAGTCCTGCGTCGTTGTGTCCACCATGGGCCCCGGCGTGCGCATCAACCCCAGCAAGGTTGGCTAAATTGATGCTTGACAGGCCTTCCAGCCTGTGCTAGTATAATATTGCTGTTCTTTTCCGAAGACAGCAGGTGCATCGCGCATAATTGGGTATTTTCCCTGCCTGCCGAGGATGGAGCTTGTAAAGCATTCAAAAAGCAGTGTGCTTTTTCTGCGCGTTCAAGCCCTTTCCGCGGTTTGCGGGAAGGGCTTTTTTCATGCGTAAATCCCATCTCGGTTTTGGAGGTGAAATGATTTGCCAAGTGAGAAAATTCTCGAACAAAAGAAGCAGCTGGTAAGCGAGCTTTCTGAAAAGCTGAAGGCTTCCTGCGCAGGCGTTCTCGTCAGCTACAAGGGCATCACCGTGGCGGAGGACACCAAGCTCAGAAAGGAACTGCGTGAGGCCGGCGTGGAGTATTTCGTTGTGAAGAACACCATGCTTTCCCGCGCTGCGGCAGAGGCTGGCATCAACGGTCTGGATCCCGTGCTGGAAGGCACCACCGCCCTGGCCGTCAGCGGCGACGATTACGTCTCCGCCGCCAAGATCTTAAGCAAGTTTGCCGAAACCAGCAAAACCTTTGAAGTGAAGGCCGGTTTCATTGACGGCGGCGTCGTCGGCGTGGATGAAGTCAAGAATCTGGCCAAGCTGCCTTCCAAGGAAGTGCTTGTCGCCAAGGCTCTGGGCGGCCTGAACGCTCCGATTTCCGGCTTCGTCGGCGTGCTGAGCGCCACCATGAGAGGCCTGGTCGTGGCGCTGAACGCGATTGCCGAAAAGCAGAGCGCGTAACCCATTCAACAAGAACAGGCGTTTCTGCCTGCAACAAATTTAAAAATTTTGGAGGTTCTGTAACATGTCTGATAAAGTTGTCAAGCTGATTGAAGATGTCAAAGCCCTTACCGTTCTCGAGCTCAGCGAGCTCGTCAAGGCCCTTGAAGAAGAATTTGGCGTGTCCGCCGCCGCTCCTGTCGCTGTTGCCGCCGCTCCCGCTGCCGAGGCCGCTCCCGCTGCCGAGGAGAAGACCGAGTTTGACGTGATCCTGAAGGCCGCTGGCGCCAACAAGATCCAGGTCATCAAGGTTGTCCGCGAAGTGACCGGCCTTGGCCTCAAGGAAGCCAAGGAACTGGTTGACGGCGCTCCCAAGGCCGTTAAGGAAGGCATCTCCAAGGACGATGCCGAGGCCCTCAAGACCAAGCTTGCCGAAGCCGGCGCCGAAGTCGAGGTCAAATAAGTTATTCTGCCAAAAGCGCAAAGCGGCGCCGGAACAACCGGCGGCGCTTTTTTGTGTTTCAGCACCTCCGAAAATGCGGGGGTGCTTTTTGTTTTTTGCCTGCTTTTTTTGGTATTCTCTGCGCGAAAGCGCGGTTCGTCTGCCTGAACTGTTCCGCCGAACACTGCCGCCGCTCCATAGGTCCGGTTGGAGAAGTCGGAATTCTCCTTGCGGCGGACACAAAACGGTTGGGAGATCAGTGCAGAATAGATAAAATTGAATTTCAAGTTTGTAATTATAGCTGATTGACCGGGCTCGATCAGATTGCTTTTCTGAATTGCCCCGTACTAAACTTCATTGTTGGTAGGGGATATTCACAATACAGCGATGTGATCATACTCCTTTTTTGGGAAATGGTTTATATTTTAAACTTTTCAGACGCATTTGTGAATTTTTACAAAAAGAAAAGTTTGCTACAATAAAATCAATCCATTGCGGAGGGATTCAGCAGTGGAAATAAAATCAAAGAAGGAGAAAGAACATGCAAAAGAAACTCTGGCGCTTGTTGGCAGTTGTGATTGCAATTGCCATGCTGGCGACGATGGCAGTGCCCGCTGCGTATGCGGAAGAGTCCGACCCGGTTTTCAAAACCGCGGCGGAAGGCACACAATACGCAGGCATGCCGTTGTTCGACGGTGAACCCGATCACCTGGACGCGTATTTGGACACTCTGTTTGAATACGTAGGCGTCGAGGGAATGATGCGGTGGGCTCTTGGCTACCGCGGAGATTACACCCTGCGCTTCGGCGACCACGCCGGCGCAACCATTCCCGGCGCGGAACTGTTTGGAGACCACGTGCAGGGCGTCTCCACCGACTTCCCGGCTATTCTCGGTCTGGGCAACTCCTGGAACGAAGATCTCGTCGAAGAGGTCGGCGCTGTCATCGGTACGGAAAATCTCTACACCTGCGATTTTCTGGACACGATCAGCAACTTCAACGCTGTCACCTGCACCGCCCTGCAAGACCTGCGCATCAATCCCCTGAGCGGCCGCTTTGATGAAGGCTTCAGTGAAGACTATTACATGAATTCCATCATGCTCAGCACCATGGCCGCCGGCGGCTCGGGCATTGAAGAAGAGGGCAATGAGGATGGCTTCTGGACTAAGGCCATCATCACCACCAAGCACTACACCAACTACGCCAATCAGTTCCATCGCACGATTGGCAACGTCAGCACCGGCATCCGTGAGATGATGGACACCCAGGCCAGGACCATCCTGCGCGGCGTATCCTCCGGCGCCGTCGGCGGCGTTATGAGTTCTTACGGCCGCGCCAACGGCATCCCGAACAGCATTTCCCCGCTGATTCAGTGGATGCAGAGCTTCGGTCCCTGGACGAAGGACGGCGGCATCTTCCTGCTGACCGACTATTCCTCCGACTGGCAGCTTTACACCGACAACGCCTTCGGCAACGGCTATGACAACAGCTACACTCCCTACTACAGAGAGGCGCTGCCCCTGCTGATGCTGGCGCGCACCACGCATACCTGCTGCAACGCCGACCGTCCTGCAGACAGAAACGTTATCGCCACAAACATGGACGAAATGATGCTCGAATACGATAACGGCACCTTTGGCGTTTCCTATGACGATCTTTACCTCACCGCCTCCTCGACCGTGACCCAGCTCATCCGCTGCGGCGTTTTCAACGAGAGAGACGAAAACGGCTACCCGGTCAAGTACCCCTTCACCGAGTATTCCAAGGGTGTTGGAGACACCGCTTATGACTACACCAATACCGATCATCAGGCGATTGCCCTCCAGGCCGCGCAGGAAGCTATCGTTCTTCTTAAGAATGAAGACGGCATCCTCCCCCTGGATAAGGACGCGAGCGTCATGATCAGCGGTACGGCTGTGGACGCCCGCTACAAGACCACTTACGCGGTCGGCAGAACGCCCACTGAAGTGGAAAGCGAAGAAAACCTCGCCAACTCCTTCCTGACCATCGGCGAAGGCGTTGAGAGAGTGGGCAACAACGTCCAGAAGGCCGCCGACGTCAACGTCGTGGTCTTTAAGTCCGAAGCCAACGGCAAGTATTTTGTCGCCGGTGCGGACGGCAAGTTGACCGCCACTGCCGACACCAAGGAAGACGCCTCCCAGTTTGAGGCCTACTCCTGGGGACAGGACGGCGCTTACAACTACAAGTGCCTGGACAACGGCGATCTCAACGGCAAGTGGCTGACCTTCAGCGTCAACAGGCAGTCCGGAGAAGTTACCTTCAAGGTTAACATCGAAGGCACCGAAACCCTCAAGGGCAACAGCGCGACCCTGACCGCCTCCGCTTACAGCACCAACAATCCCACCTACTTCAGCGTGCAGGAGAACGAAAACGGCACCTCCAGCATCCTGGCCAACGCTTACAGCGGCGGCTTCTTTGTCTCCGCCACCGCCTAC
>CABSLJ010000154.1 GCA_902478455.1 uncultured Oscillospiraceae bacterium
ACTCCTATTCGCTATTTATTTCTTTGATTTGTTACACATCATTGTAACACCTACAACGCGGTTGCCGGGATTTCCCTGTTTTTCTGGAATTCTTTCGGTTTTCATGCTATACTGAATCACATATTACAGGCAAACGGAATCGCGGTTTTGTGTGCTTTCCAGAAAGAGGGACGCCGGATATGAAAACAACCAAACGACTCATCGCTTTGCTGCTCGTCTGTCTGCTCGCCCTTTCGTCGGCCTCGTGCCAGCTCTTTTTACCGGCGGAGGTCAAATTCAATCAGTTTGTGGAGAGCCTGCCCTTTTCTCTCCTTAGCAGCGACAGCATGGATATGAATTTCGTCCTGGCTGATCCGGAAAAGGCCGGCTTCTCACTGGAGCTGCTGGAGCTTCCGGTTGCCACCAAGGAGGACTACGAGGAAAGCGAAGCGGGAATCTCAGAACTTTTGAAGATGCTGCGGCGCATCGACCGCAGCCGGCTTTCGGAAGAACAGCAGCTGACCTACGATGTGATCGCCGATTACTTTGAGCGTTCGCTGCTTCTGATGCCCTATTATTATCAAAACAACAATTACCTCGGCAGCTTTCTGGGCTTTCAGGCGCAGCTGCCGCTGCTGCTGGCGGAATTCCACTTTGAGCGCCAGAATGATCTGGACAGCTACTTCCATATTCTGGAGACGGCGGAGGAGACCTTTCTGCAATACGCCGGAATCGAACGCGAGCGCCAGGAAAACGGCTGCGGCATGAGTCAGACGATTCTTGATAAGATCATCGGGCAGTGCGAGAATATGACGGCGGACAGCGAGCCCTTCCTAATCGAGCTCATCAACGAGAGAATCGACGCGCTGAATTTCCTGAGCGCGGAGGAAAAGGCGGCGGCCAAGGAAAAGAACGAAACCCTCTTAAAAAACGATTTCCTCAACGCCTACCGTTCGCTGGGGGAGGAGCTCTCCAAAATGGAGGGAAGCAGTGAGGATTTGGGACTCCACAGCCAGCCGCAGGGCAAGGAATACTACGAGGCGCTCCTACAGGCGAACACGGGCGTCGATTTCACGGTAAAGGAAGTCAAAAGCTACTTCAACGGCAAGCTGCAGAATATCTCCTCCCGGTTTGTCGAGCTTTACACGCAAAATCCCAATCTGTTTGAAGAGATGGGAGACGGTCCCGTCTATTGCGATTTTGCGAGCGCGGAGGAGACCATCGATTATCTGGAGGAGCAGGTCAAGCGGGATTTTCCCGCGCTGGGCACCCTGAATTACGCCGTCAATCAGGTGCCCGACGCGATGAAGGACAATTTTTCTCCCGCCGCCTATCTGACCAGCCGAATCGATACGCCCCTCTCCCAGAACGAGGTCATCTACCTCAACGGCGATTATGATCCGTCGCTCTTCCCGACCCTGGCGCATGAGGGCTATCCGGGGCACATGTACCAGACGGTCTATTTTAAATCTCTGCAAAAGCCGCTGGCGCGCTACCTGATGAGCTACGGCGGCTATGACGAGGGCTGGGCAACCTATGTGGAACACAATTCCTACCGCTACGCGCCGGGCGACCAGACGCTTCTGGAGGCCTGGGAGCTCAACAGCGAGCTGGGCGAGTGCTACACCGCCCTGATGGACATCGGCGTCCATTACGAGGGCTGGGACCGGGACGACTTCCATGAGGTTTACCAGTCCCTGTCGGACGGCGTCACCCGGGAGATGAGCGACGAATTTTATGACCTCATTCTGGAGACGCCCACCAATTATCTGCGCTATTACCTGATGGGTTTCCTGTTGCAGGATCTTTACGATGAAGCGCAGGAAGCGCTGGGAAGCGATTTTTCCTCCGTGGATTTTCACGAGGTGATTCTCTCCACCGGTCCCGCGCCTTACGATATTCTGAAGCAGCAGGTGGAGGCTTACATCGACCGCGTGCAGAATCCTGCCGCACAGTCCGCGGAGGCGGCTTGAAAAAGAAAATCGCTCTTTTTAGGCAAGGAAAAGATACCCCTTAGAAGCAAATAAAGAGGTCCGGTAAAAACGGACCGTGACAAAGTCCCCCCTGATGTAGGCAAACAGACTGCATTATAGGGGACTTTGTCATGGAGAAACGAAATTAACCACAGGTTCAAATGCTGCTGGAAATGAAACAATGAAAGCAGCGGAAACAATCACCGTGCGGTGGCGCAGCGCTCTGTCCTAGTAACGGACGTGGCCGGCCGTCTCTGTCACATGGGGGAGGGCGTGCTGTCATGCGCCGAAATCACACGGCTGTTGGAGGAAAACCGATTTGAGGGATATCTCTCTCTGGAATGGGAAAAAAGTGGATTCCTGAGCTGGACGGGCCGGAGATCGCCTTTCCCGGATATGTCGACTACATGAAAAGGGCGCTGTGCGGCCCGGAGACTCCATAAATCAGGGCTGCGCCGTTATCCGTCCGCAAGTCAGGGGGAAGTCCCGTTGCGGAGCGATGCAGGTGCAGCCCCTTCCTTTTGTTTTGATGTTTCAGGTCTTTCCGGCTCAGGAATGCAGCGCCTCCAGTCTGGCCTTGAAGGAGATGGCCCGTGGAGTGTTCATTCCATCAAACTGGACGACGTGCGCCTTTTTGACCATGTCGACTTCCACGACCGTTCCCTCGCCGAAAAGCAGGTGGCGGACGCGCTGTCCCGGGGCAAAGGTCGTTTGGGCCGCTTCGGCGTCGAGCCATTTCTCGGAGAAGCGGACGTACTCCCGCGCGTCGCGGATGAGATCGTCCTTCGGCGGAGAGGTATATTCCAGCAGAGCCGGATCAATGTCCAGAATAAACCGGGAGGGATAGCGCGGCGAGCCGTCCAGATTGCGTCCCTCCGATTCGGTCAGGTAAAGCCGTTTTTTGGCGCGGGTCATGGCGACAAAGGCCAGCCGGCGTTCTTCCTCCATACCCGGCAGGGTTCTGACCTTGCGCGAGGGAAAGATTCCCTCGTTCATTCCGCAGAGAAAAACACAGGAGAATTCCAGACCCTTGGCGGAATGAACGGTCATCAGCTTGACCTTTTCCCGCCCGCCGCCGGCGTCGTTGTTGGAGAACAGCGCAACATGTGCGAGATAATGCTCCAGCAGGCTTTCTTCCCCGCAGGAGGTTTCATATTCATAGATGGACTGCTTGAGTTCCGCCAGATTGTCCAGCCGCTCCTGACTGCCTTCCGTCCGCAGCATTTTTTCATAGCCGCTGTCGTTGAGCAGGGCGGAAAGCAGTTCGGAAATCTGCCGCTGACTGTAGTTGGAGGCGTACTCCTGCACCAGGGAGAGAAACGCCCTGGCCTTTGTTCCCCGAAAGATCGGCTCTTCTACCGATTCACACAGGGCCTGATAAAGCGAACAGCCGCGCTCTTTGGCGTAGTCCTTTAAAAATTTCATCCGCCGTTCCCCTAAATTCCGCTTGGGGACGTTTGCAATGCGCAGAAAGGAGAGGTCGTCCTGATAGGCGATCATGCGCAGATAGGAAAGCGCGTCCTTGATTTCCGCGCGTCCGAAGAATTGTACGCCGCTGTATATTGAATAGGGAATTTCCGCTTTGAGCAGGGCCTCTTCCAGCGTTCGAGTGACGTAATGGGCGCGGTAGAGGAGGCAGATGTCCCCATAGGGAAGGCCCTCTTTACGCAGCCTGGAAATTTCCTCTGCAATCCAGAGGGCTTCCGCCTCGGCGTTCGCGCCGTGATGGCAAACCACGGGAGAACCGTCTTCCAGGATTGGAATCAGCTCCTTTTTGATGCGGTTGCGGTTTTTGTCGATCAGCGAATTGGCCGCCGCCAGAATCTGAGGGGTAGAACGGTAATTCTCCATCATCAGAATGGTTTGGACGTTGGGAAACCGTTTGTCAAAATCCAGCAGATAACGGACGTCGGCACCGCGCCAGGTGTAGATGGTCTGGTCGGGATCGCCGACGATGAACAGGTTTCTGTGATATCCGCAGAGCGCCTCCATCAGCCGGTACTGCGGTTCGTCGATGTCCTGAAACTCATCGATCATGATATATTCCAGCCGCTTCTGCCACTTGAGCCGGATGTCCTCATTTTGTTCAAAAAGATACAGTGAAAGCAGGATCAGGTCGTTGTAATCCAGACCGAAGCATTTCTTTTCCTGGTACAGGTAGCCGTAGAAAATGATGTCCTTTACGGAGACGGCATCCCTGTATTTTTGATAAAGCACATCCAGGGACATGGTGATCATGTCCAGGTAGTAGTCCGGGCGTTCCTTGAGCTTCAGAATTTCGATCATATCCCGCGCGTGGGAAAAGGTCATCTCGCGCAGCGTCAGGCCGCGTTCCTCATAGATGATCTTCAACATGGCGTCAATGTCGGAATTGTCCAGCACCAGAAAGCTTTTCGGATACTGAAAGGCGTGGCTGTCCTCCTGCAGGATGGAGACACAGAAGCCGTGAAAGGTATTGATGTAGCCGGTATCGTTGTCCCCGGTCAGATTATGTATGCGCTGCCTCATTTCGTTGGCTGATTTGTTGGTGAAGGTCACGCACAGGATGTTGCCCGGCAGAATGCCGATTTCGTTGACCAAAAAGGCAAAGCGGCGGGAAAGCGCCCTGGTTTTTCCGGACCCCGCGCCGGCGATGACCCGGACCATTCCCTCCGTGGATGTGACGGCTTTCCGCTGAGCGGAATTCAGGCCGTCCAATAGATTCTGCATGCGCTCGCCTCCTGCTTTCCGGACCGGCTGTCTGTTTCAAAGGGGCCGGGCCGTTTTTTTCTGAACTGATCCGCCGCTGATGATATCCCGGTACGCTTCATGGCGTTCAAACCAGTCCACGGCATAGGAGCAGGAAGGGACCGCCTTGCGCCCGGTCTCCCGCAGCTGCCGCGCCGCAGCTTCCATCAGCTTTCCGGCAATTCCCTGCCCGCGCAGCGAAGCGTCCACAAAAGTATGGTCGATGATGACCGTGCCCTCATCCAGCGGGGGAAAGGTAACTTCGGCGAGCAGCCGGCCCGACGGGTCTTCCGCATAGATGCGGTTCGTCTCAATATGGAATTCCATGGAATCGCCTCCGGTTTCCAGAGTTATTTCCTTTAGCATACCACAATTTTGACAGGAAAGCATCGTTTTCCGCAGAATTGCTCCCAAAAGACCCGGCCTGGCGGAAGACCAGACCGGGTCGCCTTGCGTGAGGATATGGGAAGCTCCCTCTGTCAGAGGAATTTTTTCATTTCCTCAATGTTCGCCTGCTCGGTTTTGAGCTGCTTTTCCGCCAGAGAGACAATCCGGCGGTCGCTTCCGTCGTATTCGTTCATGCGCTTGGTGATCTTGGTGACGCCCATCGTGCTTCCCTGAATCATCATCTCGGCAATCTGGGAGGGGGAATTGTCGGTCAGCGTTTTGACCTTGGACATCACAAAGGAAGACGCCTTGGCCATGGGATTGACGCTTGTCGGCTGTTTGCCGCGCTCGCGCAGCATCTGGTCGGCCGCGTCATAGGTCTGCTGATATTCGGTCAGCTGCGCCTCCAGCGCCTGACGCAGTGGGAGATCATCCGTACTCTTGATGATGTTCATAATTCCGTCCCGCCCCATTTCGGCGTTTTGACAGATGTAGTCGAGCATTTCTATATCATTGATCATGTGAATTTCCTCCATTTTGTTGATCGGTCCATACGCGCTTTCTGAAAGGCGACGGCCAGCTAATGTCTGTTTTCCGCGCTGTTTCGCGCGGCGCCGGTTCCAATCCGGAATTCCTCATTGCGCATGCGCTCTCTGTTGTCCTGGACTCCCTGCGGCTGAGGAATATTGTAGATATCGGTGTATGCCTCGGCCTCGCCCTCGTTGTTCGGCGGCGTGGGGATCAGGCCGGTGCATTCCGTCGCAGAGGCGACGGTGTTCATATCGTAAAGATCATCCTCCATCGGATCGTGGAGCAATTGTTTGTCTTCGTATTCCTGCATGAAAATCGCTTCCCTTCTTTTGCGGTATGGCATTATTCTTTCACCTGACAGTGCAGATATACGGGGATAGAAAACAGAGCGGAAAACATGGAAAAATTTATATGCTTATTTGCATAAAGTGACAAAATGAAACCGC
>CABSLJ010000155.1 GCA_902478455.1 uncultured Oscillospiraceae bacterium
GTGCGCACAGGTCTGGCCGGAGAGGTGCACTACATCAACGGACCGGAAACCCTTCCGGCGCCGCTGACGCCGGAGGAAGAGGCCGAGGTGATGCGGAACATCGCGGCGGGCAAAAAGAACGCGCGCGAGCCGCTCATTACCCACAATCTGCGGTTGGTGGTGTACATTGCAAAAAAATTTGAATCCAACGGCGCGGGGGTGGAGGACCTGATCTCCATCGGCACCATCGGCCTGATCAAGGCGGTCAACACCTTTTGTCCGGAGCGGAACATCAAGCTGGCCACCTACGCTTCCCGCTGCATCGAAAATGAAATTCTGATGTATCTGCGCAAGAGCTCGCAGCTCAAGAACGAGGTATCTATCGACGAGCCGCTCAACATCGACTGGGACGGCAACGAGCTGCTGCTCTCCGACGTGCTCGGCAGCGATCAGGATATCGTCAACCGAGGCATCGAGCAGGAGGTGGAATGCGACCTGCTGTTGCAGGCCGTTTCCCGGCTTTCCGCGCGGGAAAAAAAGATTATGGAGCTGCGCTTCGGCCTTTCGGGCAACAAGGAGCACACCCAAAAGGAGGTCGCCGATCTGCTGGGCATTTCGCAGTCCTACATTTCCAGACTGGAAAAGCGCATCATCGAACGGCTGAAAAAGGACCTCGAACGGGTGGGATAGCGCGCCGAAGCGGCGAAGACACCCCACAGCTCTATTTTATTTCCCGCTTCTCGTCCATATGCCTGCATGATCCTTTCGTAAGGTGGCAATACTGATGGAGTACATAAAACCGATGCGCCTTTGGAAGAAAAGGGCGGTCGGTTTTGCCACAAGGAAAGGGAGAGACGGGATGCAGTACAACAAGGTGGAAATCTGCGGGGTGAACACCTCCAAGCTCAAGGTGCTCACCGAGGCGGAAAAGACGGCGCTGCTCAGACGGGTCAAAGAGGGGGACGAAAAGGCCAGAGAGGAGCTCATCAGCGGAAACCTCCGCCTGGTGCTCAGCGTTATCCAACGCTTCACCAACCGCGGAGAGAATCTGGACGATCTCTTTCAGGTGGGTTGCATCGGTTTGATCAAATCGATCGATAATTTCGACATTTCCCAGAACGTCCGTTTTTCCACCTACGCCGTGCCGATGATCATCGGTGAAATCAGGCGGTATCTCCGGGACAACAACTCCATCCGCGTCTCCCGCTCCATGCGGGACACCGCCTACCGCGCCATGCAGGTCAAGGAGCAGATGACGGCCAAAAACAACCGCGAACCCACAGTAGACGAGATTGCAAAGGAGCTCGACGTGCCGCGCGAGGACGTCGTGCTCGCGCTCGAGGCGATCGTCGAGCCGGTCTCTCTCTATGAACCGGTTTTCTCCGACGGGAGCGACACCATCTACGTCATGGATCAGGTGGGCGACAAAAACGACGACAACAACTGGCTCGACGAGATCGCCCTGAAGGAATCGATCGGCAACCTCAACAAGCGCGAAAAGAAGATTCTTTCCCTGCGCTTCTTCCAGGGGAAAACGCAGATGGAGGTAGCAGGAGAAATCGGCATCAGCCAGGCGCAGGTTTCCCGTCTGGAAAAGGGAGCGCTCGACAAAATTAAAAAACAGATTTAAGCGCAAAACGCCGCGGAAGAAATTCCGCGGCGTTTTTGATGAAAGTTCGGTCGTTTTGCGGAAAATTGCACCGGTCTTTCTAAAAAAGCAGAGAATAAGGTCAAATTGGAAAAGCCCGCCACATATATATAAAGCAGGGAGGTGGGCTGCTTTGAATTGCCGTATCATCGATATGAGACACAAAGAAGTGATCAACATCAAGGACGGAACCCGCCTGGGCTGCGTCAACGACGTGGAAATCGACACCGCCTGCGCCAAGCTGGTGGCCATTGTCATCTATGGACGGCTCAAGTGCTTCGGCCTGTTCGGCCGGCAGGATGATATCATCATCAAGTGGGATCAGATCGAGGTGATCGGCGAGGACACCATTCTCGTCAGCTTCCAGAACTGCAACCGTCCGCGCAGAAAGTTCCGTTTTTTGGAAAATTTCTTCAATCATTAAAAAACAAGGGCTGTTTACTACAAAAACCGATAGTTATATTGCTAAAATAAGATGTTTTTGCTATAATTAGTTAAAAAACGGATGATGAAAGGATGGGATAAAGGTGAAGAAAAAGAGATTTTTCATAGGCGTGCTGGCGAGTCTTTTACTGATTGCGGCGGTTGGAATCTTTTTCGCCGGCCGGGACGACGTGCTGACGGAAGCGCAGGTACAGGCCCTCCGTTCGGAATATCCCATCTGTGACGGCGTACCCCCGGGCATGTCGGTTCGCAAGGTGGCGTTGCAGGAATGCGTTGATTCCGCCGAATCGTTCGTCTATGCCGAGGCGACCGGCGAGGTCGGTTACTATAACGTTGCGGTCGATCTGGAAAACGAGGAGCTGGAGGAAAAACGCAGGGAAAACGGTATTGACGACATTTACACATTTTATGAGTACACGCTGACCGTGCTGGATGATTCCGAAGGCGTCTATCAGGCCGGTGACACCATCACCATTGCCGCCAACGCTCTGTTTGAGGACTATTATCCCAAGCTGGAGGAAGGCATGCGGGTCGTCGTCCCGGTTGTGACGGACGAGGAGGCGGAAGGGCGCTGCTACTACACGGTGAACGGCATGTATTATGTGACCGGCAACGGGTACGCACTTTCCGCGTTTGCACAGGAGCCGCAGACCAAGAGCGCGCGGCAAAGCGGCGTAAGGGTGGAAACGCTGCTGAACGTCCTGAAAAAAGAGCAATAGCTTCTCCGGCGGCGAAGAGGCGGACGGTCGTATTTCCGGCCGGAAAATCCGAAAGCTCCTGCGGCGGGACCGCGTCGGAACTTCGTTTTTGACGCGGTCCCGCGTTTTCTGTGCATGGATTCGGGAAATCCGGCAGGAAAAGGTGAAAAAAGACTTGTAAAGGACTGGAAGGCGTGGTATAATAATTCGCGCAAAACACACGCCCGCGCTTTTTCGGACGGGTGCCCGCCGTGCGGGTGGTCCGGGAAAACAGCGTTCGGGCGGAGGTTAAAACCAAGGAGGAATCAGTCAATGGCAGTAGTATCTATGAAACAGCTTCTGGAGGCCGGCGTACATTTCGGCCACCAGACCAGAAGATGGAACCCCAAAATGGCGGAGTACATCTTCACCGAGCGCAACGGCATCTACATCATCGACCTGCAGAAGACCGTCCGCAAGCTTGAGGAAGCTTACAATTTTGTGCGCGACCTTGCCACCGAGGGCAAATCGGTCCTCTTCGTCGGCACCAAGAAGCAGGCGCAGGAATCGGTCAAGGATGAGGCCGAGCGCGCCGGCGCGTATTTTGTCAATGCCCGCTGGCTGGGCGGCATGCTCACCAACTTCCGCACCATCCGCCGCAGAATCGACCGCCTCAATCAGCTCAAGGCCATGGAGGCCGACGGCACCTTTGAACTCCTTCCCAAAAAGGAAGTTATCAAGCTCAATCTCGAAATCGAACGCCTGGAGAAATTCCTGGGCGGCATCAAGGATATGAAGCAGCTCCCCGGCGCGCTCTTCATCGTCGATCCCCGCAAGGAGAGAATTGCCGTGGCCGAGGCCAAGAAGCTGGGAATTCCGATCGTCGCGATTGTCGACACCAACTGCGATCCCGATGAGATCGATTACGTCATTCCCGGCAACGATGACGCCATCCGCGCCGTCAAGCTGATTTCGGCGACGATGGCCAACGCCATCTGCGAGGGCAAGGAAGGCCAGATGGGCGCCGCTGCCGCCGACGCCGAGGCTGAGAAGGTCAACGAGACCGAGGAAGCCGAATAATCGGTTGGACATTTGGGTTTTCAAAATACCCGCGCTGCAAAGGGCGGGTATTTTTTTCAGACGGACTGAAATCAGACAGAATTTGTGAACGGAGGAATTACAAATGGCATTTACTGCAAAAGACGTCGCCGCCCTGCGTGAGAAGACGGGCTGCGGGATGATGGATTGTAAAAAGGCGCTGACCGCGTCCGACGGCAACATGGAGGCCGCCATCGATTTTCTGAGAGAGAAGGGCCTCGCGGCCGCCACCAAGAAGTCGGGCCGCATCGCGGCCGAGGGCGTTTCCTTTGCCTGCGTCAATGAGGCGGGCGATGTCGGCGTGGTCATCGAGGTCAACGCCGAGACCGATTTCGTCGCCAAGAACGCCGATTTCCAGGCGTTTGTCAAGACCTGTGCGGACACCGTCATCGAACAGAATCCCGCCGATCTGGAGGCGCTGCTCGCCTGCAAGGCCGCCGGCTCGGAGCTGAGCGTGGAGAAGCTGCTCCAGGAGAAAATCCTCACCATCGGCGAGAACATCAAAATCCGCCGCTTTGTGCGTTTTGAGGGCATTGTCACCACCTATATCCATGCGGCCGGCAGAATCGGCGTGCTTGTGAAGTTCGACGCTCCCGCCGACGTCGCCGCGAAGGATGGCTTCAAGACCTACGCCAAGGATATCGCCATGCAGATCGCCGCCGCCAATCCGCTCTACCTGAACAAGGAGAGCGTGCCGGCCGAGGCTGTCGAGCATGAGAAGAAGATCCTCACCGAGCAGGTGATGAACGAGGGTAAGCCCCAGAACATCGCCGAGAAGATCGTCATGGGTAAGCTCGGCAAGTACTACAAGGAAATCTGCCTTGTGGAGCAGCCCTTCGTCAAGGACGGGGACCTCACCGTCGCCAAGTACACCGAGAACACCGGCAAAGAACTCGGCGGCGCCATCTCCATCGTCTCCTTTGCCCGCTTTGAGACGGGCGAGGGTCTTGAGAAGCGTTCGGATAATTTTGCCGACGAAGTGGCCGGTATGATCAAATAGACTCCCCATTTAATTGCTTGGAAAGAGCGCGGGAATCCCCCGCGCTCTTTTTGCAGAAACCGGCAGGATTTCTCTCGGCTGTGAATTTCCGGAAGCAAATCCGGCAATATTCACAGGGAAGGACTTTACATCGGCCGGCCGGTATTGTAAAATAAGATCAATTGAATTGTTGGGGGAGTGTTGCAACTTGCAGCCTAAATACAAAAGGGTGCTCCTGAAATTGAGCGGCGAGGCGCTTGCCGGAAATGGAAAGCATGGCCTCGATTTTGATACCGTCCTCTCCATCTGCCAGGCCATCAAGACCTGCAGCAAACTGGGCGTGGAAATCGGCATCGTCGTCGGAGGGGGCAACTTCTGGCGCGGCCGCAGCAGCGGAAAAATGGACCGCACCCGCGCCGATCACATGGGGATGCTCGCCACCGTGATCAACGCTTTGGGCGTGGCCGACGCGCTTGAGCAGCTGGGCGTGCCCGTGCGCGTGCAGACGGCCATCTCCATGCAGCAGGTGGCCGAGCCCTACATCCGCAACCGCGCGGTGCGCCATCTGGAAAAGGGGCGCGTCGTCGTTTTCGGCTGCGGCACCGGCAATCCCTTCTTTTCGACCGACACGGCCGCTTCCCTGCGCGCCGCTGAGATCGACGCCGACATCATCCTCAAAGCCACCATGGTTGACGGCGTCTACGACTGCGACCCCAAGAAAAACAAGGACGCCGTTAAATATGACACCCTGAGCTTTTACGACGTGCTCAACAAGAACCTTCAGGTCATGGACAGCACGGCCGCTTCCATGTGCAAGGACAACAACATCCCCATTCTCGTCTTCAGCATCGACGACCCGAACAACATCGTCTCCGCCGTCTGCGGCGAGCCGATCGGAACATTGGTTAAGGAGGACTAAATCATGAAAGAGGTATTTGCCCATACGGAGGAGCGCATGCAAAAGACCGTCAAGGTGCTTGCAGGTGAGTATTCCGCCATCCGCGCAGGACGCGCCAATCCCGCCGTGCTCGACAAAATCACCGTCGATTACTACGGCCTGTCTCTTATACACATCTGACGCTGCCGACGAAT
>CABSLJ010000156.1 GCA_902478455.1 uncultured Oscillospiraceae bacterium
CGGTCAATCGGTAGCCGTCGGACGGCGACACGCTCACCTTGACCTGCTCTCCCTCAGCAGCATACTGCTTATCCGTCGTGATTGCGCCGTGCTCCAGGGCGCCGTCCGTCAAAACAGCGTATTTCTGACTTCCTGTGGCAAACACACGAGCTTCCAGGAGTTCAATCGTTTCGTTGTTCTGTCCGCCTCCGGGGAATGTAATCCGCACATAGCGCGCCGGTACGGAGGATTTTCCGGTATCAATGGGATAATTATAGAAGAGGTTCTCCGCCTCCCAAGCGTAGGAAGTCGCACCGGAGGTGGGAAGCTGATCGTACGAATCGACTGTGGGGAGAGTGTCCCCAGTCAATTTGCTGATGGTGTTCCCCGTGATCCATTCCACGCCGTCCATGCTGTATTCAATGCTGATCTGCTTGGGAGCGTTGGCATAAGTAACGGAGTTGGCATCCGCCGTCATGCGGTTGAAGAACAGATTCACACGGGTCAGATTTTCCACGCGCCCAAAATCAAAAGTGATTCTGGGATCGCCGTCGCTGGCGTCTGTGCTCCACCTGGTCAGATTTCCTCCGGTGGCGTCATTGATCACACCGTCGGTCAATGCAGAGGCGTCGCCGCTTGTGACGTCCGGCTCCATGCCTTCGGCAATGTTGTGATCGGGCATCAGCGTGATGTAATTGCGGCTGGTGGTGAAGGTCCGGCCGTCCACCGTTACATCGGCCCAGTAGCAGTAATATTTGTCCGCTCCTGTCTCGGCGTCCAGAATCAACCTGCCGTTCCTGAGCGCAAAGGGCACTTCTTCCTGCGCCACTTCGGAAACGGTGATTCTGCCGGTGGGATTGTGGGTGGAGCCGTCCACCTTTGCGTAATGATAGGTGATCTCCTCCACGTTAACGCCGTCCAGAAGATCCACGGTACCGCCGTATTCGGTATAGCCCTTCAGCTCGACCGGCGCCGACGTGCCCGCAAAAACTTCCTCCCAGAAGGCGTTTCCATTGGTAAACAGGCCCACGCCCGTCAGAGGAAGATCGGGGAATACCTTTCCGCCGGACACCTTGACCGGATAGCTCTCTACGATGATCTGTTTCTCGTTTACGCCGTCGTCATACACGGAGGTGACCAGAATTTCGGTCCGGCCGTCCCCGACTGCACGCACCGTGCCATTCGCCTCCACTGTGGCGACTTTTGTGTCTTTGCTGGCATAGGTCACATCCGCCGGAGCGAAAACGCTGGTGTAGTGATTCATGTAGCATTCAGTGCGCAGATTCAGCGTTCCGCCTTCCGTCTGGCTGCTGAACACATGAATATCCGTCATTCTGTAGTTTCTGGTCGGATCGGCCGTCTCGATCTTGAGGATGGTGTCAATCGGGTCGGCGGTGACCGGGGAGGTATCGATCTCAATGTAGTATTTGCCGTCTTTTTGACTCTGGGTGAATTCCAGCGCCTGGCCTTCGTTCAGCCAGGATACCTTTTCCACCTCATAATCGAATGGTCCGATATTTTCCAATACCTTCTGACCGGTAAATCCCTTCTTGTCTCGTCCTTTGCCAATGAGATTTTCGATCATATGCAGATAGACATACTGGTCGCGGTAGAGGCTGTAACCCCATTCAGGACCCTCGCCGTAGAAAAAGGCGAGCTGGGTCCCCGGCTCATGCCAGCCGGCCTGCGGGGTGTATTCGATGTAATAGGGCATGGTGCCGAACAGGGATTCATAAAGGTCGGGCTTTTCCCCATTGGCCAGCCATGCGGCCATGGAAAGACGCATATCGGACATCTGCTGAGAATCGATGGGTACCATCATATAGATGTTGTCTTTATCCATGCTGGTGCGGATTGCACCGCCCCAATTCAGGTTATCCAGACCGCGCGATGCGGCGATAGACAGGTCGTGATTCATTACGTAGCCGTGACCGATGGCATCTATGAGCTCCTTGGCCGCGTCGGGCCAGCTGTCCCGCATCTGGTCGCCGCCCGGAGCCCATACCCTCCACAGATCAAGGGCCGTGCTGTAGGGGTCGTTCCATTCCTCATGGACAAAATATTTTCCACCGGGCTGAATGTTGTTTTCCCAGGTTCCGCCCTCTGTGTAAGGCTGACTGTACCAGAAGGGCCGCTCCATCAGTGTCAGATCCTGATCAGAAACCTCCCTGCTGGGATTGGTGTTGAACAGCACCCGGTCGTTGTAATTGCGCGCCGAGCTGAAGGCGATATCCAGATTTACGCCGCCCTGAGGATTGCCGTCCACAAAAATATACCAGGGATCGTAGCGTTCGACCAGCCCCTGAATATCCGTCTGCGGACGCTGCGGGGAAAGGTAGGTGCCAAAGTGCAGGCCATAGCGTTCGGCGGCCTCCTTGGCCTGCATCACCCGGTCGATGATATGCCATTCGCCGAACTCGTCCTGATACATTGTGCCGTATTTGTACTGTGGATTGCTGTCGTCAGGGGTGAGGTTGGCGTTGGGCGAGGGCCAATAATACAGACTGTTCTGGTAAGATTCGGTGGACAGCATGGTCATGCCCATCGCTTTGGCGGTCTGGGCCCATTCGTCATAATTATAATTGGGGTCATACAGATTCGGAATGGTTCCTGTGCAGTGGGACAGAGCGGACATGCGTCCCTCCTCGAACCATTGGGCGGGATTCAGCTTGGCTGTCATGACGAAATCCTTTTCGGCCGTGAGACCGTCCGAATCGGTCACCCGCAGCGTGAAGGCGTAATCCTTCGTGCTGTTTTCCGCCGCGCCCGCTTCCACGGTGCCGCTGATGGTTCCGTCCTTATGTAGCGCAAGACCGCCCGGAAGCGTGCCTTTGACAAGCTCCCAGGTGTACCTGGGCTTTCCGCCCGCCGCCTGGAAGGCAAACAAGGAGGCCTGACCGGCATATCCCGCCGTGCTTACAGATACCAGGCCGACGTAGGGATTCTTCTCATAGGCGTAGGGCAGCGTGTTCTCCGGATATTCGTTGGCAGTACAGTCGGCATTGCGCCGCTCAAAGGATTCCCGGTCGATTTCCAGTCCCTGCGTCACGATTTCCAGTGCGCCGCTACCGGTATGAGGACCACTGACCGAGCAGGTCAGGCCCTCGACGATGTTGCCGTCCATATCACAAAGCCGGGAATAAAAACCCATCAGATTGCATTGGGCGTTGGGATTTACATGCTGAATCTGCACAAGCAGCTTGTTCCAGCCTTCCTGCAGGGCGACGGGATATTTTGTACCGTCCTTCTGGACGTCTCCCGGCACGTTCGCCTGCTCGCCGACCAATCGATCGTTACAGAACAACTTATACAGACCTGAACCGGCAAATTGCCACTGCACCTCACGTGCTTGGTCGCTGTAGACATAGACGCCGGCCGCGACGTAGTTGCCCAGTGTCTCTTCTCCGCGCTTGACGTCAAAAAAGCCCATCAGATCGTTGTAGTCGTCCTGATTCCGGTTGAAGACGCGGTCGTCAAAGTAGCGCCACGTGCCTGTCTCTCCGCTTACGGTATCCTCGAGACTGGCGCCAAGCTCGGGGGAAATATCCCCCAGCGGCTTGCTCTCAGAGGAGTCCATCGCCGCGCCGAGGATGCGGATTTCCCGGAAACCAAGCTTATCGCTGCCGTTGGTGATGCCGGAGGGATTGATTAGGAGTTTAATTTGCTTGACGTCCGTGGCGCCGATGCCGAAATCAAAGGCGGAGTGTCCGGCATTGTCGGCCATCAGTCCGCCGCTGTAAACCAGGCGGCCCGCCGTATCGTACAGCATGCAGCTCACGTGGCGGCTGATACCGGTTTCGGGAGATTCCTCATAGAAGCTGAACTGCAGCGCATCCACGCGCGAAGTCTCCTGAAGCTGGATGGTCATGGTGGGACGTGCGTCCCATGTGGAACCGCTGACGTTGTTGCAGCGCCAGGCAGTGTCCTCGCTGCCGTCGAAGGCTTTGTCCGCTTCGTAGCCCCCGGTTTGCGAGGAAACCTCCACCTTTTCGTGTTGCAGAGCCGCGCGGTCCTGAGGCACAGGCGTTCCCTGCAGAGCCACTGAACGCAGCCCGAACCAGCCGGAGGCTTCATCGGGCGTGACTGTCCCGCCGTTGGTCGGATCCATAGTGAGCACGATCTTTTTCACGCCGGATACGCCGTAGTTTAAGCCGATTACCTGCTCCTCGCCCGCGCCAGTGACATTGTATTTTGTCCCGCTGGCAAGACGTTCGTCCCGGTCGTTCAACAGCTCGTAAGCAACGGCGAACCGGCTGTTTTCGGTTGCATCGTAGCCCTTCAAGGTAATGGCAGTGACGATTTTTTCCGCATCCAGATTAAGCGTCAGAGACTGCGTTCCCCAGTTTGCGCCATCGCCCGGCCGTGTGGCCGACTGCCACGCCGTGCCTTCGTCATCATCCAGGGCGAGAGATGCGCCGTTTTGAGCGTTTTCACTGGTGGCGGAAGCACTTCCGACCGCAATTTTCTCAATGCCCCGTTCGGAGAGATCGGGCGCGGCAGGGGGAAGTCCGTAGACAAATACTTCGCGCATGCCATAATACCGCCCGGTGCATGCGTGACCGTTGGCGGATTCCGATGTATCGATGGTGAATACAATCGTTGTGGCCCCGCTCAAGACGGTATCAAAGGAGACGGCGCGCATCGCGTCTTCTCCCTCTCCGTTGGTGAGGCCGTTGACCGTTCCCTCCGCCAGAACGTCTCCGGAGCCGTTTTTCACCTGATAGAGGACGGAATAAGAGTCGGTTTCGGGAGTTTCGGATTCCTCATAATAGCCGTACAGCTGCAGCGAGGTTACATCGGCCGGATATTCCAGCTCGGTTTGAAAGGTGGTCGTATTGGATCCTGATTCCACATTGCTCTGCCAGGCCGTCGAGGCATAGCCATCGGTAAAACGGTGCTCCGCCGAGCCTCTTTTGATGGAACTCGCCTTGCCGATGCCGAAAATCATCTCGGTTTGGTTAAACTACGGTGAGGGGATTTCCACCTCTCCGCCATCGCTGGAAAGACCATAGAGATGGTCGACCACTGCGCCTTCAAAGGGACCAGACACCAGCCAGGTGTTGATGAACGGTGCCGTGCCGCCAACAAAGGTCTGGGACGCCGAAACCGGGATACCGGTCCCCACGCTCAAGGCCAGAGCGGCTGATACCAGCAGCGATGTCGCCTTCTTCCACATTTTTTCAAAACAAAACCTCCTTCTGAATCCTCAATGGGCATAGACGAGCCGCGCAGTCCTTCGGACGGCGTACTATGTGAATGATGGAAGCCGTCACGTCCATTCCCGTTGTCCAAAGTTTTTTCGGGCTGGGCCAAAAACTTTTTTTCTTCCCCCCTCTCTCCTTTTGAAGTACCGGAATCCCAACAGCCCGCTTCAAAGAAACCGGTTCGGTTCTCACTTCCCCCTTTTCGCCCAATCGAACAATGTAAAAGCATGGAAGCAGTACCGTTTATATAACACATCCTTCACTAGATTTCCACGCTAAAAATCAACACTTTTATCAAAAAAGCAGATTTTAGAAGCTCAAAAAAATACGGATTGGTTCAAAAAAATAACACTTTTATAAAAAACACAGTTTCTGAAACTCTGCGAGTGATCGCCGCATGACAGAAATGGGAAAAACGCGCCATCAAAAAAAGCCGGTTCATCTTGGTTTGAAATAACAGCGGGGAGCGCGTTCTGAAAAGGACTGCGCTCCCCGCGTTCACTGTTTTCTGTTCCCGGCTAAGCTGTTTCAGCCTTTAAGCCCGCACGCGCTTCCTGCGCAGCAGCAGAATCGCCAGCGCGGAAATACCCGCGAACAGGGCGATCAGCAGGACCGGCGAGCTGTCTCCCGTGGAGGGTTCTTCCGGCTCCCCGGGCTGAGAGGATTCGC
>CABSLJ010000157.1 GCA_902478455.1 uncultured Oscillospiraceae bacterium
CATTAATCTTTCTAATATTGTGTTATCGAAGAAAAGAACACTTCGACCAGATTCAGGCCTAGTAGGTATCCCTGACGAAGAAATCAGTCGGAGAGCTAGAGATAAATCCTTATCCGGTCAGGAACGAAAAAAATATCAAACCGAAGAGAAGCAACGTCAATTAAGAAATAAACAGAAGCGTCAAAGCAATATTTATCTTGATCCCAGCATACCTGATAATGAAGTGTTGTTGATAGATGATACATGTGGTGATTACGCTCCTAATGCAACCACTGCTATTGGTGTGGGAGCAGGATTCTCCGTGATTGTCTGGGATTACATGCTGTTTTTTGCCATACCATAAGGGGGTGATGTATATGGAATCTATAGAGAATTATTTAGATATACTATATAACATGGAAAATCAAGACCATATAACGCAATCGGAAATTTTGTTATTAAAGGACTTATCACATCATAATGATGACGAAATAAGAACATATGTGGCACGAAACCTAGGTTTATTCTATTCATATGAGGCAGAAGCCATTCTTGTATCGATGATAAACGATAAAAACGAGCAAGTAAGGACCGAAGTATGTGACTCTTTAGGGAACAGCAAATCGAAAGATATCCTGAAAGTGCTTAAACCTAAAATATTTGATCATTATTTTCTAGTTCGCGGTTATGCTGTTCTATCTATAGCGGATATAACGTTAAAGGCTGGGATAGATGTGGATATTAGAAACTTCTTACAAGTTAGTTTCAGAAAAGAACGTAGCACATGGGTTCAAATAGCTTACGCACGATCTCTTTATCTTCTAGGAGAAAAAGAAATGTTATCATTTTTGTTGGAAAAACTTAATCACAGGTATTATTCAATTAGAATTATGGTTGTGCGGTCTCTAGGAGATATTTTAAATGAGTCCAATCAGCAATTAATTTTGTCCTCACTACAGAATAGACTCTTAATAGAAAAAGGGGTTAGTGTACAAAGAGCCATCGAAAGCATTTGTAATTAGTCACGCGGATTTGATTTTATGCCAAGCCACCTATATTTATGTGGCTTGGCATTGCTTTGTCCGGACATTTTGAGTTTTTCAGCGCTTTTTTAAGGACGTTACTACGGGTTTTGACACGGAAAAGCCGCCATCAGGATAGCCTTTCAATGGCGGCCCGCAGTGCATTGATGTCCCGGTGGATATAGGTGTTCGCGGTCACTTCGTAATCATCGTGACCAGCCAAAGTCTGGATGTCTTCGCTCCTTGCCCCGGCGGCAGAAAACTTTGTGGCAAAGGTATGCCGTGGGGCATGCGGGGAAAGGCGGCGAATTCCGATTGTCGCCAAAGCCGGATAGTAGAATTCGCGGCGGAATTTATCCGCTGTATAGGAGTTTCCATCGTCTGTGCATATGATTTTGCTCCTCCAAGCGTCCCAATAAGTCTTGTGGCGCGGCGTACCGGAAAAAACTCCGCCGGAACAATAAATGGCTGCCGCAACCTGATACGGCGCTTCCTCCAGCCGCTGATCCGTCTGCTGTTTGTACTCAACCAACATTGTGCGCTGGGGCGATGACAGTGCAGGCGGAAGACGCGCTGCGCCCGCCGTTTACAGCGGATTGATTTCCTGACCGATGCGCTTGACGCTGACCGAGATGTCCGTCCGGATGTCTGCGGTCGCAAAGACCTCCGCCCAGTTGCTTTCCACCGTCTTGAAGTAGCCGGGGTCGCTGTTGAGCAGTCTGCGGCCGAAGTCGAGAATGTCGGTGTGCAGGGTGTCTGCCAGGATGTGGAGGGTGCGGTCGATCAGCTCCTGAAAGCGTTCCTCAAGCGCCTTTTCCAGCACGTCGTAATCGCGGTTGGGCAGGTTTTCGTCGGTAATATAATCTATCTCATAGATGTTTGCGTCCACGGAAACGGACACGTCAAAACATGGCGTATCCTCCCTGACGGACGCGCGCACCTCGCTTTGCGTGTGCTGGATCGCGTAGGTCACCATGCCGACGCCGGGGACCTCGACCGCCTCGGCGCCGCCCTCGATGTCACCGGAGAGCAGCAGAAAGCCCTTGGTTTCGTCCGAATTGAGATAACCGACGAGTTTGTCCTCCCGGAAGACCGCCGTGCCGTCGGCGACGACCTGCTGGTTTTCCCCATCGGTCTCAATGTGTGCGGAAGCGGCGAAGGGCTGGGCGAAGCGGCTCTTCAGATCGCCTGCGAAGGTGAGCAAGTCGACCGGTTGCACCTTGGAATTGGTTTCCCCGGAGGTGGCGATGTCGGCCAGAACGTCCGCCTTGACCAGCTCGTCGTTATACCGGCAGCTCATCAGCTCGCGCGCGGTGCAGCCGTGCGCGACGAGCACCTGCACGGTAGGCCGGGACTCGGGATAGCGGATGAAGGGATCAATCAGCTGAGACACGCCCGTCTTGGCCGCTTCCTCTCCGATGATCAGGATCAGGTTTTGTGAGAAGAGACCGTCTTTGCCCGTCCGCAGGGAGAGGTTGTCAAACGCCTCGAAGACCGAGCGGCCGGTGGTGGAGACGACGTCGATGTTATCGGGCTCAGATTCGCCCGAGGCCTCGGCGTTGAAGATGTGGAAGGTGACCTCGTAGAGCTCATCTTTGACATCTATGCCGATCCCCTTGACCAGAACGCGGTCGTTGAGCTCTATCGCGCCTGAGCAGCCGGAGGAACAGATCGTGAATATCAGGCATACCGTCAGGAGCAGGGCTGTCCATTTACGCTTCATGCGCTTTTCTCTCCTTTCCGCCGCGGATGAAATCAAGAATCAGGAGAAGGATGGGGATCACTAGGGTGACGACCATGGTGCAGCCGAAGATGAAATAGAGGTTGTAGAGAAAACGGGACACCGCCCGGACCTCCACGGCGGTCAGGCTGACGGCGACGACAACCGCCGCGCCCAGGAGGATGGAGACGCGCGCCGCCTTTTCTCCCACAAGCCGCTTGATGCTCAGGGAGAACAGGTAGAGAAACAGCGAAATTTTGACGAACAGGCCCATCGTCCAGATGCCGATATACAGCGCGTCCATCCGCTGAAAGACCCCAAGCTGAGCGACGTTTGCGGCCGCATAGATGGGGAACATCTGTGTCTTGAGATAATCGCCCAGCGCGCCGACCACCACCGTGATCACCAGCGCGATGCTTGCATAGACGCAGGTATTCCAGGTGATAAAGCCCTTTTTGAGGTTCCCCTTGGCCAACGGCATCAGAACGGCCAGCGCCGGCAGGCAGGAGGAGCGCCCGAGCATGAGCAGCACCCCCTTGACGGACTGCTCGGGTCCGTCGTAGAACACAGGGGTGAAGTTGATGGGATTCACCTCGCTGACCAGCGCGCAGATCAGGAAGACCATGGAGGCCAGAATGAGGAAAAAGATAATCCCGGAGGTGCGGGCCAGCGCCTCAATGCCCTTGAAGGCGCCGTAGCAGGCGGAGAGCGCCACGGCAATCGAGAGCAGCAGCAGGGAGGTTCTGGGATTCATGACGTTCGAGACGAAAAGGTCGTAGAGTGAGAGGGTATAGCAGCAGACCAGCAGATAATAGAGCCCGTAAACCACGCCGACCACAGCGCCGAACCGCCCCAGAAGGAAATAGGCATCGTCAATCAGATTCAGGCCGGGCCGCCGGCTGTACAGCCAGTAGATTGGAATGAACAGAACAAAGATCAGCACAAAGGAAATCCCGGCGGAGACAATGTGGTCCCACATGCTGTCGCCGCCGGAGAGCAGCGGATTGTAGGTGAGATTGACCACCATCCGGCTGATGAAAAGCATGCAGAACAGCTGGGAAACGGAGATGAGCGGTTTCTTGGTCATGGACGGCGCCCCTTTCTGTGCTCAAGATTGGAACCGGGCATGTCCTGAATGTCGTTGGCCTTCCTGGATAGGGTCTTCCATCCGGCACGGACGGCGACGTCCCGCATGCCGAAAAAGCTGAAGGGACTGACCGGGGCCGTGTAGGGGATGCCGTAATTTTTCTTTGCGCAGAGATTAACAAGAACGACCGAGAACAGCAGCATGATCCCCCAAACGCCCAGCGTACCGCCGACGATGATGAAGACCATCCGCAGAATAGCGACCGGCTCATAGAGGTTGGGGATGACGTAGGAGGAGATGGCCGTCAGCGCGACCACCATTAGAGTGGGGCCGCCGATGAGTCCCGAGCTGACCGCCGTTTCCCCGATGACCAGCGCGCCCACAATGCTCACCGCATGGCCGAGCGGCCGCGGCAGGCGCAGACCGGCCTCGCGCATGACTTCATAGATAAAATGGATCAGCAGGGTTTCGAGCATCAGTGGGAAGGGAGTGGTGGCGATGGCGATGGCCACTTTGTTGAGCAGCGCGTCGGGCAGAATTTCCGGATGAAAGGTAGCGAAGGCCACATAAAACGCAGGCAGCAGGGTGGCGATGAAAAAGGAAAGGTATTTCAGCCACCGCGTAAAGGTGGCGAAAAAGGGGCGGATGGCGTAATCGTCCATGTTCTGAAAATATTCGACGAACAAATAGGGGACGATGAGCACGTTCGGCGTGCCGTCTACCAGCACGGCGACGCGGCCCTCGCTGATTTTTCCGCAGACGGTATCCGGCCGTTCGGAGAAGCCCACACTGCTGAAAAGCGACAAGTCCCGCTCTTCCTCCAGATAGGGAGAGACGTATCCGGCGGCCATAACGGTTGCAAGATTGGTGTTACGCAGGCGGGCTCGGATGTCCTGAAGGACCTCGTCGGAAACCTCGTCGCGCAGATAGCACAGGCAGACGTCGGTCTGACTGACCGAACCGAGCTTCATCATCTCAAATTTCAGCTTGGGGTTTTTGATCCGCCGGCGGATCATGGTGATGTTGATGCGGATGGGCTCGACGAACCCCTCCCGCGAACCGCGCTGCATGACCTCCGAGGTCGGCTCGGAAATGCCACGGAAGCTGAAGCCCTGAATGCCGATGGCGAGGCCGAAGGGGCAGCCATCCAAAAGCAGTAGGGCAAAGCCGGACATGGCGAACTGAAAGGCCTCCTCAAAGGTGACAAACTGCACCTGTTCGGACGTTCCCAGCGCCTGGTCGCGCAGCACGCTGAACTTGGCCTGCGGGCCGAGCTCCGCCGTGTCCGCGCCGGCAACGGGATTGAGTACGCTGGCGGCGAGCACCTGCTTGTTGATCATCCCCTCCATGGTGATGACGGCGGCCGGCGTGCCGGTGATGTCCATCTCACGGATGGTCAGGTCGGAGCTGCCGTCGAACTCCCGGCGGAAATAGACGAGATTCTCCAGAAGAGAAGCCCGGAGCAGGGTGCTTTCCGGCGGAGGACTCGCCGGTCCGGTAGGCCCCGTCAGGGCGAGAATTTTTTCTTTCAAGAATCGAAACATCAGAACACCTCCATCTGGATTAATTTTCACAGAAGGAGGCGGGAATATGCGAGCAGGCGGACGGCCGCCACATTTCTTTTTTCATTTTGTATGCCGTCGGAATAAATTGATTCCCATTGCCAACAATACGGACGGTGATAATATGACAATTTCTCTCCTGCGGACTTTCCTGCTCTACATAGTCATTATTTTGGCTGTGCGGCTGATGGGAAAGCGTCAAATCAGTGAATTGCAGACCTCCGAGCTGGTGGTTACCCTACTCATTTCAGACATCGCGGCCATCCCCATGCAAAATACCGGTCAGCCGCTCGTCAGCGGGCTGATCCCCATCGCCGTGCTCATCTGCTGTGAGATTCTCGTCTCCGCCCTGATGCCTGTCTCTTATACACATCTGACGCTGCCGACGAATAGA
>CABSLJ010000158.1 GCA_902478455.1 uncultured Oscillospiraceae bacterium
ACCCTGCACTGCGACGAGCAGCCCCTTGCGGAAATAGCGGCACACAAACTCCGCTGTGGAGCGCCATGCCACGATGTCGATAAAATCGGTCTGCCGGTCGGCGCCCGATTTCACATAGGAGCGGTCCACCGCGAGGGTGAAGCTGGTGACGGGGATGTCGTTTGGCGTGTGACGAAGCTCCGGGTCGGCCGTCAGCCTTCCCATGAGGACTACGTTGTTTAACATTCCAAAAACCTCCCTTAGCTTTCCTTCTTGATGATGAGAGAACGAAGGACGCCGTCCGTGATCTTGTAGATACGGTCGAGCTCCGCGGGGAACTCGGGTTCGCTGGTGAAGTTAAAAAGGACATAGTACCCTTCGGCTTCCTTGTTGATGAGATAGGCCAGCCTGCGCTTGCCCCACTCGTCAACGCCGTCGAGGGTCGCGTTGCTCTCGATAAGGTCCTTGAACTTCTGAACCATGGCTGCGATTCCTTCCTCGCCGAGCTTCATGGAAATGACGAGGACGGTCTCATAGGCATTCTTTACTGCCATCTTGTTGCACCTCCTTTTGGACGTAAGGCCCCGGCGGAAGGCCGGAGCAAGGATTGTGTCACGCCGGTAGGGCGTATAACAGAATAATTATAGCAGGGCCATTCCCTTGCGTCAAGCAAAAAATTCCCGAGAAAGTCCGATTTTTGATGATGTATTCAAAATTGCTCACCCCTTCACCGGACCTTTCTCGGCTTTTTTCATCCTCTCCTGCAATATGTGGATTTCATGTTCAAAGACGGAGTTCTGAAATGGAAAGCGGGTTGTTCGGCCGTTTTGGTCGGTAAAAATAAAATAATCGGCGTAAAAGGTGCGGCGCGCACTGCCGCGCGCTGTGCGGTAACGGACCATTCTATGTTCCACCCGGCAGCTTTTGATATCGCAATAGGAATAATATCGCCCGTTTAACGGATGGGAGCGAAAAGAAAAGCCTGTAGTGCCAATGCGCACCTGAAAGTAAAAATAACGGATGGACAGCCGGATCAGCAACGCAAGAAACGCAACCGCAATGCCGCCAAACCCAAAGGCGGCGGCGACGTATTTGTTTGGCTGCGGCTGGAGCTGATCAGCCGCCAGAACTGAAAAAAACACGGCCAGCGCCAGACAAATGATCATTGCGGCGAGTCCGTTGGTTTTACCGTCTATTGTATACTCCCTGCCGTCATCCTGTGGAACCCGCGAAGCTTCCCCGCCGGTTCTGCTGTTGACACAGTCCAGAAAGTAGCCGATTCCGTCCGATTCGCCCGGGAGAAACGGAAAGCGGAGCACTTGCCCGTCGATGGTCTCACAGGTGCAGAAATAGCCGGTTGTTCCGTTCGACTCCTTTCCTGCGCTTTCCCACGCTTTCAGAATTTCACTGTAACGGAAATACCTGCCGTTGCCCGGCTGCGTCTGATGGTAAAAACCTCTCTCGCCGAATAAAACCTTTACAAATACAGCCCGGTAGATGCAACAGAGGATTAGAACAAAGGTCGCAGCCGTCAAGAACAGGGTGAAAAGAAACGCGCCGTTGTGGCTGCAATAGAGCCAGATGCTTAACCCGCCGAAAACAGCCAGCAGGACAAGCGCCGGAATCAACCCCACCGGTCTGCCGCCGACCTTGTATTTCCAACGATCTTCCTCCATCGGAGATCACTCCTTTTTTCGGATTGGTTACAGAACGCGGGCGTCCTGCTTTGTGGGACGGACAAAACAGACAAAGGATAGGCCCCCCGGAACGTTCCGGCTGAGCGGTCGCCCGCCCATCGAACGTGAAGAGGTCCTATCCTTTCTGAATCGAGCAGATAACATATGTCCGCCGGACAGTTTCAGGGCCTGCGCAGCTCAAAAATTTCTAGAGATCGGATTCGGGCTGTGTCTCCGTGTCGCAGGGCTTGAATTCTATGGACTGCACCTTGTTGGAAAAGGCTTCGGTGCTGTCCTCCGATTTGAGGAAGACGAGCAGGGTTTGGAGAATCAACTTAACATCCAGCCAAATGCTGTAGTTTTCGATGTAGATGAGGTCGAGCACCAGCTTGTCCTTTGGCGAGGTGTTGTACTTGCCCGCGATCTGCGCCAGACCTGTGAGTCCCGCCTTGGCACGCAGACGGTATTCAAATTCGGGCAGTGCTTCCGTGTATCGGCTGACGTTTTCCAGCATTTCCGGCCGCGGGCCGACGATGCTCATGTCCCCCTTCAGGATATTGATCATTTGGGGAAGCTCGTCCACACGGAATTTTCTAAGCCATGCGCCGACCTTTGTAATACGGTCGTCGTTTTCGCTGACGGAAACCTGAACGGCGTCCGGATCGTGAACGCGCATGGTGCGGAACTTATAGACCTTAAAGATTCGTCCCAGCTTGGTAGCGCGCTTTTGGGTGAAAAAGACCGGACCATGATCCTCCAGCTTGATGGCCAGGGCGCACACCAGCATGACAGGACTTGCGAGCAGGAGCGCGAGGGCGGACATGACTAGGTCCATTGCGCGCTTGATCAGCCGCTGTTCAAAGGTGAGGTCCTTGACCTGCGAGCAGATCATCGTCTTGTCGTCCAGCATGACGTTCTTTGCGCTCAGGGCGACAATGTCGCAAAGCTCAGGGCTGTAATAGATGTTTTTGTGGTTGTCATAGCAAAATTCCACCAGGGCGGTGCGCATGCCTACCGGTACATCGTACAGGAACACGGTCTTATTGCGCAGGATCGCCTCGTAGACCTTTTTGTCGCGGTAATCGACAACGTCGGCAATGCGGTATTGCAGCCGGTATTTTTTGATCTTTGGCGCCAACTGGTCGAGACTATCCTGAGAAGAGGTGATAATACAGCAGCTCTCGGGCGGATTCATTCGGAAATAGAGATAATTTCCGCCGTAAGCGAAGAGGACAATGACCAGAAGATGGATTAAGAGGGTAAGCAGCAGAAAAAGGGGCGAGGCAAACCGGAAATGCAGGTTGTTGCCCGGGTTGGTATTCATGATGCTCAGCTGGAAGTAGGTGACGAAATCGGTAATCACAGTCGCAAGCGTCAGATTGTGCACGATGGGACGGCTTTTCTGTTTGCCGATGGCGTAGCCTCCGTAAACCGATATCAGCGCCACCTCCAGCACGGCGAAGGTAACCATAGTAACGGCAGCCGTTCTGGAAAGGCGAAGAATCTGTGGGTTTTCAATCGAAAATAACAGAAAGAATGTTGCAAACAACACCGCAAATAATACTGCCTTCAGGAAGAATATGATTGTTTTTTCAAATTTCTTGATGGTTATTTTCAAACGATGACCTCCAAGCGCAGGAATTTGTCTGGCTTACGGCTGCATACATTATACGCAATTGTAAAGCAGGTTTCAAGTATCGGAGGACATGCCGGCGGCAACCAAATTCTTCAGATACGCTTTAAAATCCTCTCCGATTTCCGGATGCTTCAGCCCCACCTCGACGCAGGCCTGCAGGATGCCGAGCTTGTTGCCCATATCATACCGCTTGCCGGTGAAATCGACGGCGACCATGCCGTCCCGGCGGGCGAGGGTGCACATGGCGTCGGTCAGCTGGATTTCGCCTCCGGCGCCGGGCGGGGTGCGGTCCAGAACGTCGAAAATCTCGGGGGGCAGCACGCAGCGGCCCAGGATGGAATACAGGGACATGATTTTGTCCGGCGCAGGCTTTTCAATCATGTCGGTGCAGCGGAAGAGATTGTCCCGGATGGGGCTTACCTTCAGCGAGCTGTATTTTAAAATCGCTTCGGCGGAAACCTCCTTGACGCCCAGTACGCCGAGGCCGAATTCCTCATACGCGCGGCAGAGCTGGCCGCAGGCCGGGTCCTCTCCGAGGATGACATCGTCCCCATAGAGGACGGCGAAGGGCTCGTTGCCTACAAAGGAGCGGGCGCAGCCGACGGCGTGGCCGAGACCGCGGGTTTCCTTCTGGCGGACAAAATAGATGTTGGCAAGCTTCGAGATGTCCACCGCCTCGCGAAGCATGGCTTCCTTGCCGCCGCTTTGGAGGCGCTCCTCGAGCTCGGGGGCGCGGTCGAAGTGGTCCTCGATGAGTCCTTTGCCCCGGTTGGTGATGATGAGAATGTCTGTGATGCCGGCGCGGACGGCCTCCTCCACGATGTACTGGATGGCCGGCTTGTCCACGATGGGAAGCATCTCCTTGGGCATTGCTTTGGTCGCCGGGAGCACGCGGGTGCCAAGTCCCGCCGCTGGGATAACCGCTTTTGTTACTTTCATGCTGTACACTCCTGCAAAGAATTTTAGAGGAACAAGGGCAGATAGGAGGCGATCATATAGCACACGATCAGGCACAGGCCCAACGGCACATTGCAGCCGCCCTCGTTTTTGAGCCGCTCGCCGTAGGAGGCCCCCTCGGTCGTATCTGCCTTGATGGCCTTGACCTTGGAGACACAGTGGGCGAGATACCACCTGTTGCCCTTGATGCCGCAAAGAATCATAATGACAAAGCGGGCGATGCCCAGCAGCGTGGGCAGGAAGAACAGGAGCAATTCCCCACCGGACAGGCCCGCCATCTGGTTTGCGATGGCGTTCATCTGCTCCGGCGTCATAAACAGGGTGTTGAGGGTGATGCCGCTTTGTTGGATCATCTGTTCCATCAACGGATAGGTGTACCATTCGTTGATGCAGAAGGTGGCCAGATACATCAGTGCAATCAATCCGCCGATGAGGATGCCCAGCTTGTATTGCTTGCGGTAAAGCAGCCAGCCGCCGGAAAACAGAAAGGCGCAGAAATTGAAGCGGCTGGAGCCGCCGCGCTTGATTTTGGTAAAGACGGGCAGATAATACTGGGTGTTGGTCTGCACCAGCTTGGCGATGTCTCCGGCGGGCACGTCGTCAATGGCGTCGGTCGGGCTGACGCCGCCCATGGGATCGTACATAAAGGGCATGCCGCCCATCCCCATGGGACCCGGGAAGGGCATACCGCCGGGCGCGCCCGGTCCGGGACCACCCTGATAGGGCGCGCCGCCCTGGTAGGGATTCCCGTTCTGGTAAGGATTGTGCTGTGCGCCCGGCGTCACAAAGGGCTGGCCGCAGCGTTCGCAGAACAGGGCGTTCTTTCGGTTCATGTGCCGGCAGACGGGACACATTTTTTCTCTCGGATCGTCGCCTGCGCGTTCCCGGCCTCCGGCTGCGCCCGGGTTGGGCGCGGGAGCCTTCCAGGCATAGCCGGAGCCGTGCTTCTCCTGATGGATGCAATGCCCGGTTTCCCGGTAACACGCGCGATGGTGGGGTGTGCCGCATTCGGGGCAGACGACGACGTCGTCCTCCGGGACAAACTCCTTTTGGCACACGGGGCATCTGATGCCGGTGTAGTCAATCATGCTATGCGCTTCCTCTCTGAACCATGCTGTGAGTTCTTTTCCTCGTATTTTGGTCGTATCCTGTGAACGCTTTGGGCAGGGCGCCGCAACATGCATTCCTCACAGCGCGCTGCGGAGCTTTCCACGGCGGATAAAAAGCAGGGAAACTCCCGCATCGCTACAGCTTATTGTACCGAATAAAAGCAAAAACTTCAATGTTTCCGGGGTCAAATCCGGTTAAATTTACTGCCTGTTAATAAATTCGGCAAAAGAAGGCGTCCGGAACAGACGGAGAAAGGGCGCTTGGGCCGTCCGTTGTAGGTTTGTCAATGATGTGTTACAGATTAAGGGAAGCGAATAAGAC
>CABSLJ010000159.1 GCA_902478455.1 uncultured Oscillospiraceae bacterium
CCTCCAAAAACGGCTTTAAAATGCTATTTTTCTTGAATTTACCGAAGATCTTACAAAAGGAACGCCACCTTTCTAAAGTAAAAAACTGCTTCCCATCTCGGACAAAACATGTATAATAGATTTGAACTATAACCAATTTGAGAAAAACGAAGAGAAATTCGATGATTTCCAATAAAAGGAAATGAATATTTATACACATCTTTTTCTCTATGAAGCTCCTTTTTTGCTCCGAAAAACACACCGGCTCCTTTCAGCCGGGAAGATTGCTGCAAGCGGTTTTTCGTTTTTTCCACCTGTGAACAGACGCCGGGGAGTTGTTCGGGACATCGCTGCGTTCCTCGTTTGTTTCTTTTTAACTGCTTTTATTTTTGCGTACAAGAAAATATTTCTTCCTCAGTTCCCCCTGCCGCTTTCCCCAGGCGGCAGGGGGAACGCTTATAGATGCAGACCCGTACAGAACAAATGCATACTTCCTTTGACAATCTACATACTAATCCCTTGTAAAGAGATGTCCGCAAATACGGGTATCCAAAACAAAAGGAGGTCTGTACAATGGAACGGAAACTCAAAATCGCCCAGTACGGCTGCGGAAAGATGTCGGTCTACACCATGCGCTACGTCTATGAGAAGGGGGCCGAGATTGTGGCCGCCTTCGACATCAACCCCGACGTCGTCGGCAAGGACATCGGAGAGATCATGGGAACCGAAAAAAAGGGCGTCTGCATTGAAGAGGTCGGCCAGGCGGAACGCATCCTCTCCGCATGCAAGCCGGACGCCTGCATCATCACCACCATGAGTCTGATGAGCGACCTGAAGGACGCCTTTCTGCTGTGCGCCAAGGCGGGCGTCAACGCCATCAGCACCTGTGAAGAGGCCTTTTATCCGTGGAATTCCTCACCCAGGCTCACCGAAGAGATCGACGCGCTCGCCAAAGAAACGGGCTGCACCATCTGCGGCTCGGGCTATCAGGACGTCTTCTGGGGCAACCTGATCACCACGCTCGCCGGTGCTTCCCACACCATCAAAAAGATTCAGGGCAAGTCGAGCTACAACGTGGAGGATTACGGCATCGCCCTCGCCCGGGTGCATGGGGCCGGATTGGACCTTGAAGCCTTTGAACGGGAGATCGCCTCCGCCGATGAAATCTCCCCTGAAGAGCGCCGGCAGAGGATCGACGCGGGCGAGTTTCTTCCCTCCTATATGTGGAATGTCAACGGCTGGCTGTGCTCCCAGCTTGGCCTCACGGTCAAAAGCCAGGTGCAGAAATGCGTCCCTCAGACCTATCGGGAGGACCTGCGCTCGGAGACCCTCGGCATGACCATTCCTGCGGGCAACGCCACCGGAATGTCGGCCGTTGTGACCACTGAAACCGAGGAGGGCGTCACCATCGAGTCGGAGTGCATCGGTAAGGTGTACGCGCCCGAGGAATTCGACCAGAACATCTGGACGCTCATCGGCGAGCCGGATACCCAGGTGGTCATCAGCCGTCCGGCCACCGTCGAGCTGACCTGCGCCACCGTGGTCAACCGTCTGCCCGACCTCATCGCCGCCCGCCCCGGTTACACGACCACCGAAAAAATGCCGACCAACCGCTACCGCATCAAGCCTTTAAACGAATACGTCAAATAAAAAATCTTGACCTGTATTGGGTCTTGCAAACGTCAAAAAGGCGCGGCCAGTGTTTTACTGGCCGCGCCTTTTGCGCTGTTTTCTGATTTTGGGTTTCAAACCGCTGCGTCCACGGGAAGGCCCGCGTCCGCATTTTCAGGCTTTCCCTTGGCTTTCTCTCTGGCCTCGCGGAACCGCTCGGGGATATCCTCCTCCCGCATGGTCTTGTGTACGGCGCAGGTTCCCGCCTTCTGCGCCGTCTCGTAAAACCAGCATTTGTAATCAAGAATCTGAAGCGTCTCCTGCAGCTGTTCGATCTGGGAACGCACCACCTCCCGCTGGCGTTCGATCAGTCCCAGCCGCTTTCCGATGGTCGTATCCCCTTCGATGCACCAATCGATGAAATGTTTGATCTCTTTGATGGGCATCCCAGTTTTTTTCAGACATTCGATGATGGTCAGCCATTCAAAATCAGCGTCCTTAAACATACGGATACCGCCGCCGGAACGCTCCACAAATGGCAGCAGGCCTTCCTTGTCATAATATCGAAGCGTTGAGGGGGCTATGTTCATCCGCCGCGCCGTTTCACCCACCGTATAAAGCATGCTTTTCATTCCTTTCGGTAATTCTATAAAAAATGAAAAAAGGTATTGACTTAAACCTAACTTTAAGTTGTATATTTTAGTTGAGCTTACAGCTATGATTGTAACAGCAAATCTATTATCAGTCAATTGGGAGGAATCCAAAATGAATTTTCAAATGTATGTACCTACCAGAATTCTGTTTGGCGCAGGCGAGCTCGACCGCCTTCATCTGCAGCAGATGCCCGGGAAAAAGGCTTTGATCATCATCTCCAACGGCAAATCGGTCCGGGAAAACGGCGCTCTCGCCAAGACGCAGGAGCAAATGCGTCTGGCCGGCGTGCAGACGGCGGTGTTCGATCAAATCATGGCCAATCCCCTGAGAACCGCCGTCATGGAGGGCGCGGCCTGCGCCCGAGAGAACGGCTGCGACTTTCTCGTCGCCCTCGGCGGCGGCAGCGTCATGGACGCAGCCAAGGCGATCGCCGCCATGGCGACCAACGAAGGCGATCTGTGGGATTACATCTCCGGCGGCACCGGCAAGGGAATGCCGCTTGTAAATGAGCCTCTTCCCATCGTCGCCATCACCACCACGGCGGGCACCGGCAGCGAAGTCGACCAGTACGGCGTCATCTCCAACGACGAGACCAACGAAAAGATCGGCTTCGGCGGCTATGACTCCCTGTTTCCAAGGCTGGCCGTCGTCGATCCGGATTTGATGACCTCCGTCCCGCCGAAATTTACCGCCTATCAGGGCTTTGACGCCCTCTTTCACAGCGTGGAGTGCTACATCTCCGCCCACGCCAATCTGATGAGCGACATGTACGCTCTGGAGGCCATCGCCAATATCGCCGCCTATCTGCCCCGCGCCGTGCGGGACGGCTCCGACCTGGAAGCCAGGGCGCGCGTGGCCTTTGCGAACACCCTCTCCGGCGTTGTAATGACCATCAGCTCCTGCACCAGCGAGCACTCCATGGAGCACGCCATGAGCGCCTATCACCATGAGCTTCCCCACGGCGCCGGATTGATCATGATTTCCCAGGCCTATTACACCCACTTTATTGAGAAACACGCCTGCGACGACCGCTTCGTCCGCATGGCGCAGGCGTTGGGCATGCCCGGCGCTTCCAAGCCCTCCGATTTCATCGACGCGCTTGCAAGGCTCCAAGAGGCCTGCGGTGTTGCCGGTCTTAGGATGTCCGACTACGGCATCCGCCCGGAGGAATGCATGACGCTGGCACGCAATGCGCGGGAAACCATGGGCGGACTTTTCGCCTCCGACCGCGTTCCGCTGAGCGATGAGGCGTGCGCCGCCATCTTTGAGAAGGCTTACCGCTGAGCGAAACCAATCCCCGAAATCCAACCGACCACATTCAGAAAGGCAGCAGCCCGCATCATACAGGAAGGGCGGAAAAAGCACACAGCTTTGCTGGCCCGGCCTCTGTTCCCGGCTGATCAAGCCTCTCTGTACGGCACAAAAAATCCGCCCCGCGCCCTGAAAATCAGGTCGGCGCGGGGCGGATTATGATTTTTTGCAGGGGACAGACGAAAGTTGCTGTTGGGGAGGCTATTCTTCCCCGGAACGCTTCTTTCGCTTCTCTTCCTTCTCCTCCAACAGCTCATGGATCAGCCCGAACACGTTTTCACTGGAGTTGCCCTTGCCGAATGCCTCGCAGGAGCTTTTCATGTTGTCCAGACGTTCCTTATCCTGTAAAAGCGATTGGATGGTTTCGGCACAGCTTACGCCCTTTTCCAGGCGGACGGCCATGTTGTTGTTAATGAGAAAGTCGGCGTTTTCCTCCTCCTGCCCGGGAATGGCGTTGAAAATAGCCATCGGCAGGCCGCTCGCCAGCGCCTCGGAGACGGTCAGTCCGCCCGGCTTGGTGATGATAAAGTCGGCCGCCTGCATGTATTTTTCCACCTCGCCCGTGAAATAGATCAGCTTGGTGGGCTTTCTGGGCTTTTCCTTTTTCACCTTGACCACCGGCTGCGGTTTGGCCGAATCCTTGACGGGTTTGGGCTTCTTGGGCAGTGGAACAGGCTTGCTTAAAAGCCGGTCAAAGGCGTCGTACAAACGCTGATTCTTTCCCGTGATGACCACCATCTGGAAATCGAGCGGAATTTTCACAATGGTGTTGTAAATCTTGAGGATATCGGTCACACCGAAGCTGCCCGCCATGATCAGAATCGTCGACAGCTCGGGATGGAGTCCGAATTTTTGCAGCAGGTCGGTTTTGTCCTGCTTGATGAGAAAGGCCTCGTGCACCGGGATGCCGAAGGGATGGATGCGCTCGCGCGGCGCGCCCATCTCCACCATGGGTTCCACCATGCCTTCGTTGGAGACGATGTATCCGTCCACGCCCGGATGAATCCAGGTCAGATGGGGGGCATAATCGGTCATGATACAGATGAGCGGGGTGTCGATGATGTCGTTTTCCTTGAGAATACTGGCCATTTCGGTGGGAAAGGGATGGGTCGTAATGATGACGTCGGGCGTGGTCTCCCGCAGCAAGGGGATCAGCTTCTTGCTGAAGGAACCGATCAGCCCGGTCGCAAGGGCGCTGATGGTCTTCTCCCTGTTGTTGGTGTTTTTGTAAAGCGACCCGTACATCTTAGGGGTTTTGGTGGCGAGGTAAACATAGCCGTCTGTGACCGTCCTGTTGAGGAAGGGGCTGATGTATTCCAGCGTATCCACGATCTGCACCGTGGAATCCTCGGAATTCTTTTCGATATAAGCTTTCAGCGCGGAGGAGGCCCGCATGTGGCCGCCGCCCGTCGATGCCGACAAAATGAGAACCTTCATTGTAATCCTCCCATAGGCGAAAACCCGGCCGCCCTATGGGGGCAGCCATCTGCTTTTACAAACTACATCACAGCATCTATCATACTATTTTAGGGTCACAATTTCAATCCTTATTTTTACCAGAGCTTTTCCCGATTAACCGCTGGATTTTTACAGATTCAAATCCTTCCTCCGGTACCACGCGCAGGCGACGCCCACGCACAAAAGGCTGACCGCCAGAGAGAGCAGCACAGGCGCCATCGGTGCGGAAAAATCGGGCTGCGTCAGGCTGTTGATGGAAAAATGGTGATAGGGCGACAGCCACTTTAAAAACACCAGTCCGCCCACGGCCGAACCAATCGCTCCAAGCAGAAAGGTGCCCAAAAACAGCCCGAAGGCCGCCGCCGGCGCCTGGGAAACATGATCCAGAAAAACCGAAATCAGGCTCCCTACGGACAGATAGAGCACCTCAACCAGATAGAAAATCCCATAGACCCGCAGCAGCATGGCTGGCAACCCGTCCATATCCGTCACCGGGCCGGCGCCGATGTAAGTGATGAGGAACAGCCCCGCATTCAGCAGAAAGAGCACGACCAAACGGGCGACGTAGTGGCTCAGCACCACGCTCTCCCGGCTGACCGGCTGGGAAAAATAAAGCACGGCATTGTGATTGCTCTCGTCCCGTACGGTGGAGGAGCTGTCTCTTAT
>CABSLJ010000160.1 GCA_902478455.1 uncultured Oscillospiraceae bacterium
CGCTTCCGGCGGCGAGGAGGACGAAGCCGAAGAGACGCCGGAACCTGAAATCCCCACGGGAGAACCCGTCAGCCTGCGGGACGCCGCTTTTAACAGCCTGATCGATGCGATGGACTCCAAGATCAATCAGGCGCTGCGCACAGCTGTCAATGAGCACCAGAACTTCACGCTGACCGCAAAGGTCACCTTCTCCTGGCGGTCAGGCGTCTTCGATGTCGAGCATGAAACCGGGTATCAGTTTGATCCCATCAAGGTCAAGGACAAAGGAACGCTCTTCGACCCCATCCAGATCGTGCTGGACGATTCCGGACGGCCGATCATTCCCTATGACCGCGAGCACCAGATGACTTTCGACGAGGTGCAGCCCGTCAGGACTACAGTGGACGGAGAGACCGGACTTGTGGAGCAGGTGGAGACGGACGTCTCCGACGAGGAGCCGGAAGAAGCTTTTGATACGGATTCCTGTTCCCTCGACTGCCCCTTCCTCGATCTGGACGAAGACGACCATGCCTATATCTGCTGCTATGGAGCAGATGAATTTGAGCCGGAGGCTTACCGCCAGGCGGTAGAAGAATGTAACTGCACACGCCCAGGCGTGAGAAACACCTACAACGCTTTGTTTAAGGAGGACGCAGATCATGAGTGAAAATAAATTGCAGGCAGAGGGCGCAAAGACCTTCAGCACGGCTTTAACCAAGGTCAACGACAGTTTTATGCCCCTGATCATCGATCAACTCCAGAAAAACCGCATTGAGATGACGGCCTACTCCAAGGAATGCGTGCTGCATGCCATTTCAGCTATCAACTCCATGTTGGACAAGAACGGGGTCTCCTGGACCGATTCACAGCTCGACAAAAGCACGGTATCGGATATCCTCGTCAAAATCGCCTGCTTCCAACTCAACGCCGCGGCATCCCCGCGGGAGGTCTATTTCCAGCTGCGCAATGAAAAAACGAAGGCAATCGATCCCGAAACCAGGAAAACGGTTGAGGTCTGGAAGAAAAAGATCGAGATGGGGATCGAAGGAGACGGAAACGACAGTATCCTCTCCCGTTTTGGCCGCGGCGTGCAGAGAGTATGCCAAATCTGGAAGGTGCGGGAGAATGATGGCTTCGAGTACCCCAAATTCAACGGACTGGAAATGACGCCGCCGCAATGGTCCCCCGCGGGCAGCGGAAAAATCGTCCGGATTGTGTATCCCATCATCATGGAAGGGCACGACGGCAATTCCTACGCCGAATTTTACATAGCGGAGCGCGCCGACGTCATCGGCAATCTGGTAGCCCACATCAACAGCAATCTCATGAACGAGACCTTCGGCCTGGCCGAGAACAAATTCAAGGCCAGTGCGGAGCAGAAACAGAAGATCGATGCCAAAAAGAGGGAACTGCTCGCCAAAGCGAAGAGTCTCGGTCTGGACGCCGCCCTCGACGATCCGGAGCTGCAGCCCTGGATCAGCCCGGCCTGGACAGAACCCCACAGCAGGGAATCGATGATCGAGCGAAAGATGCGCAATAACGCCATCAAGAAAATCCCGAAGGACTTCGGCAACGGCGCAATGGAAACCATGTTCGAGGAAGCGACCGATGAGGCGTACAGAGCCGCCGCTCGGGAAATCAAACAGTTTGCCAACGGGGAACCCATTGGAATCGTTGTGGACGAAGACACCGGGGAGGTGAAGGATATGCCCTCCGTGCTTCCTGAGGACGAATTTGAGGATGAGGTCAACCCGGAGGATCTGCAACCCAAAGAGAAGCCACAGGGGCCCAAGAAAGCCCCGTTTTGATGCTTACGGTCAAATGCCTCGCCTCCGGGAGCGCCGGGAACAGCTACGCCGTGGACGACGGCGCGAGCGTCCTGCTCCTGGAGGCGGGCATCCGCGCAAAGAGGATGATGTCGGGATACACCGCGCTGCTGCCTCGGGTGAGCGGCTGCCTCATCACCCACGAGCATCAAGATCACGCGGTAGCCGCCTCTGAGATCACGAAAAGAGGGATCGACCTTTACGCCACGGCCGGCACGCTGGAGGCGCTCGGCCCGATGGAATGCCCCTACCGCTGCCATACGATCCGCGCAGGGGAACAATTCCGCGCTCCTGGATGGACGGTGCTCCCCTGGGAGGCAAAGCACGACGCCGCCGAGCCGGTCGGCTATCTTTTGCAATCCGACGCCACCGGTGAGAAGCTGCTCTTTGCCACCGACACCTACTACATCCCGCACCGGTTCTGCGGCCTGAACGTGATCATGGTAGAGTGCAATTACAGCATGCCGGCACTGCGCAGGGCCATCGCGGAAGGGCGCACGGCAGACGTCCAGCGGAACCGGCTGATGCACAGCCATTTCAGTCTGGAAAACGTCCGGGATTTTTTCCTGGCCAATGACCTGGCGGCGGTGTCTCACATCTATCTGATCCACCTCTCCAGGACCAACGCGGACCCGGAGGAGTTTCAAAAAGAGATCAAAGCCCTGACCGGAAAGCCGGTCGTAATTCTATAACCCCATTTATTATTACATAGATCAGCCCGCGGACTTTCACTGCAACGAATCCTGCCGCGGTTGGGAAAAGACACCGATATGAGTACCGTAAAAAAGGGTGTTCGGTTGGCGGCCGGGAACAGACCGGCAATCTCTAAAAGGCGGTGTGTGCATGGCGTGGATTCAGGTGGAAGACAGCATAAAAGAGCACGATAAAATTTATGATCTCGCAGATATTTTAAAAATTTCCAACGCGCATGCGGTCGGCCTGATGGTTTGTCTGTGGACATGGGTCGCAGTAAACGCGCCGGACGGAGACGTCTCGAGCTACCCCCCGCGAGCGATTTCCAAGGCTGCCGGATGGGAGAAAAAGGCTCAGCTTTTCTACGACGCCCTGATCAAAGTGAAGTTCCTGGAAATCCCGGAAAATGGCCGTGTCATCGTGCGAAATTGGGAAAACAGGGCTGCTCTCCTGATCGACCTGGTAGAGCGTCAACGGGAAGCAACGCGCAAACGAGTGCAACGCCATCGGGAACGAAAAAAAGCAAAAACAGGGGCATTACAGGACGGGACGTGTAACGTTACAGTAACGCCCGGTAACGCCACTACCATAACCAAACCTAAACCAAACCTAAACCAAACCCAACCTAAACCAAACCATAACCTAAATAACTCTTCTGCTATACACAACCCTTCCTCTTCTACGGTAGAGGGGGAAAACCCGTCATCCGGCGACGATGTTGCGTTGCGTCCAGTGCTGGAGAAGTTTGCCGAGGATATCCATACAGCGGGACCCGGAGAAACCGAGATTCTTCGGGCGCTATGTGAGGAGTACGGGCAAAGGAGTCTCCTGGCCGCCATTGAAGAGGCCAGGGGAAAAGGCCGCAGCGCAAATTACATCAAAACAATGCTCGCAGCCTGGAGGGACTCGGGGAGGACCGGCCGCTCCGACAGTGACAGGCCCCCATCTTACGACATCGAAGCATACAACGCAATTACCATACAGGAAGAACTCGAGCTGCTGGAGACTGAGATAAAGCCGCGCCGGGAGCAGGAGGAAAAGTCATGAGATACAGACGCGGACAACAGGTGAGAACCTGCGGCCAGCCTTCCAAGGATGTGCCGCGCGGGCGCACCGGCAAGATTGTCTACATACATCCGAGCCGCCGGTGGCTGAACATCAATTTCGGATTCTATGTCGAGAGTTTCATGGTCGAGGATGTGGAACCGGCAAAGCCTTCAAGAAGGAGGAAAAAGCAGTGCGAACAATAACCTTCAGCATACCCGGCGAGCCACAGGGGAAGGCCCGCCCGCGTGTCGTCAGAAATAAATACACCGGAGCCAGCATGAGCTTCACCCCTGATAAAACGGTCGCTTATGAGGAGCTGGTGAGGGCCCGCTATACGCAGGCGGCGCATGGAGAACGCTTCGGCGAAATCCCTCTTCGGATTTCCATCCGTGCGGTCTACTCTATCCCCAAGAGCAAGAGTAATCGGGACAAGAGCAGGATGCTGGCCGGGGAACTTCGCCCCACCAAGAAACCCGACTGCGACAATATCGTAAAGATCATCTGCGACGCACTCAACGGCGTGGCCTACCCGGATGACAAGCAGATCGCCGAGGCGTCCATCCGAAAGGTGTACGGCGATGTTCCGGGCGTAATCGTGAATCTGTCGGAGATTAAGGAGGGTCAATGATGTATAACCTATGGCTCATTTTCAGCATCGCCACAATCGCCGGGATGGGGATTTATGTGGGATGGCACTTCGCGAAAGCGATTGCCTCCGGTCTTTCAATCGGGATCGATTGGCTGGCGATCAAGCTGGAGGGCGCGAGAGACCGCTTGCGGGAAAGGATGGAGGACGATGAGAAGGACGAGGCTTAACAAATCGCCCGCTGAACCGCTGGAACAGACTTCCTTACAGGGCGAGTATATGGATGCGTATATCTGCCCGTTCTGCTGTGCAACCCTTCGATACATAGACGATGCGCGGGCAAGGTATCCGAAAGAATGCCCTGAGTGCGGGCAGAAGATTAAATGGAGTAAATAATGATGGACATCCGGCATAGCTAACCGGATGAAGCGCCCCGGGGCCTCCAGACGTGGAGGTACAAATGAAATATCTTGCAAGCGTAAGCTTCGGAAAAGACAGCCTTTGCATGCTGTTGAAGCTGATCGAAAAAAACGCCCCTCTGGACGAGGTGGTATTCTATGACGCCGGGATGGAATTCCGGGCTATTTACGAAACCAGAGACCGCGTACTCCCAATTCTTGAGCGGCGCGGCATTCCATACACCGAACTTCACCCGCCCCGCCCATTTATCTTCGATATGCTGGAAAAGCCCGTATACAGCAAGGAGAACGGTCTTCACCATGGGTATTCCTGGTGCGGAGGCTGTGCGCGTTGGGGAACGGCGATGAAGACAAACGCGTTGGACAGCCATGCGAAGAAGTATCACGATGATTTCGTCAAATACATCGGAATCGCAGCGGATGAACCGGCGCGTCTGGAACGACTTCCGATCCGGACGACTTCTCCCCTGGCGGAATGGGGGATCAAAGAGAGCGACGCCCTAAGCTATTGCTACGAACGCGGATTCTTCTGGGAGGAAAACGGAATTCGCCTGTATGACGTCCTTGACCGTGTATCGTGCTGGTGTTGCGCCAACAAAAACCTGAAAGAGCTGCGCAACATCTATCGTTATCTTCCGGAATATTGGGGACGATTGAGAGATTTGCAGAACAGAACGTGCCGCCCCATGAAAGGACCCGGAAAGAGCGTGTTTGACCTGGAACGGCGTTTTATTCTTGAGGACGAGCGCCTGCAAGCTGGAATGAGCATTACAAGCCGAGACTTTTTTGCGCGGCTGAAAACAATATCCGGCCCGGAACCGGGAAAGGAGGACAATAAATGAAGTGCAAATATTTAGATAGTGGCTACTGCATCAAGCTATCGGACGATGCTGTTGCACAGCCATGCATAGAAGGCCCTTGTTACTTAGAGGAGCCTATCACCAACGCCGACCGCATCCGGGCTATGAGCGATGAGGAGATGGCGGAGGAGATGAAGCGCAGAGCTATCGACAGCATTTGCGATATTGTGTGTGGAGGAAAATGCGAAGCAATCGCCACGTTAAGCAAGACGAGCGAAGAAGTATG
>CABSLJ010000161.1 GCA_902478455.1 uncultured Oscillospiraceae bacterium
TGTGTATAAGAGACAGGTCCGGTCGACAAGGGGGAGGAGGCCCGCAGGGACATCTGCGTCATTCTCGAGGACATGGGCTTCGAGATCGAGGCCTCTCACCACGAGTGCGCCCCCGGCCAGCATGAGATTGATTTCAAATACAGCGAGGCCCTCACCGCCGCCGACAATATCATCACCTTCAAGCTGGCCGTCAAGTCGATTGCCGACCGCCACGGCCTGCACGCCACCTTTATGCCCAAGCCGCTGTACGGCGAGGCGGGCTCTGGCATGCACATCAACATGTCCCTCTCCAAAAACGGAAAGAACGCCTTTTACGATCCTTCGGATGAAAACGGCCTGAGCCGTGAAGCCTACAGCTTCATCGCCGGCATCATCGAGCACGCCAAGGGCATGACCGCCCTGAGCAATCCGCTGGTCAATTCCTACAAACGTCTGGTGCCCGGCTTTGAGGCGCCGGTTTACATTGCCTGGTCGACCCAGAACCGCAGCCCGCTGGTGCGCATCCCCGCCTCCCGGGGCGAGGGAACCCGCATTGAGCTGCGCAATCCCGATCCCTCCGCCAATCCCTATCTGGTGTTGGCCGCCTGCCTGGCCGCCGGTATGGACGGCATCCGCAGGGGGCTTACTCCGCCGCCTCCGGTGGACAGCAACATCTACCGCCTGACCGAGGAGGAGCGCGAGGAGCAGGGGATTGAGAACATCCCCTATGATCTCGACCACGCCATCCGCGCCATGAAGAAGGACGCCCTCATCAGGGAGACGCTCGGCGCTCATGTTTTCCGCAAATATGTGACCTACAAGCAGCGCGAGTGGGACGACTACCGCATGCGGGTCAGCCAGTGGGAGATTGCGCATTATCTGGATCGATATTGATAGGGAGGCGGCGGTATTGCAGCATCTGATTTTACCCAAGGACTACCACAGCGAGCTGGACATTCGGGAAACCGAGGTGGCCATCAAGCTGGTCAAAGATTATTTCGAGCGGAAGCTCGCCGAGGAACTCTGTCTGACGCGGGTTTCAGCCCCGCTGTTCGTCGTCCCCTCCACCGGTCTCAACGACAATCTGAACGGCCACGAGCGCGCGGTCAGCTTCGGCATCCGGGAGCAAAATGAGCTGAATTGTGAGATTGTTCACTCGCTGGCCAAGTGGAAGCGCCAGGCCCTGAGCCGCTACGGTTTCCGAAAAGGGGAGGGCCTTTATACCGATATGAACGCCATCCGCCGAGAGGAGGACACCGACAATCTCCACTCCCTCTATGTGGACCAATGGGACTGGGAGAAGATCATCGGCGCGGAAGAGCGAACGGTCGAAACGCTGAAGGCGGTGGTTAATCAGCTTTACAGCGTGCTGAAGGCGACTGAAACCTTTGTTTGCGGAAAATATGCCTTCTTGCAGCCCTTCCTGCCGGAGAAGATCACCTTCATCACATCGCAGGAGCTGCTGGAGCGATATCCGGACCTGGACGCCAAGGGACGCGAGCGCGCCGCCGCGATGGAATATGGCGCGGTCTTCCTCATGCAGATCGGCGGAAAGCTTTCAAACGGCGCGCCGCACGACGGCCGCGCGCCCGATTACGACGATTGGTCCCTCAACGGGGATATTCTCGTCTATTACCCGCTGCTCGACATCGCCGTGGAGCTTTCCTCCATGGGCATCCGCGTGAACGCCGAAGCCCTGCAAAGACAGCTTTTGCTCGCGGGCTGCCCGGAACGCGCGCAACTGCCCTTCCAGAAGGCGCTGCTCGAGGAAGGACTGCCGCAGACCATCGGCGGTGGATTGGGGCAATCGCGCATCTGCATGCTCTTTCTGCACAAGGCCCACATCGGGGAGGTGCAAAGCTCGGTCTGGCCGCCCGAGATGGTGGAGGCCTGCCGCGCGCACGGCATCGAACTGTTGTAATTGTTTTGCAAACAAGCCCCCGCCGTCCGGTCAGACACATGATCGGACGGCGGGGGTGTTGCATGAACAGAGAAAAATTTGGAAGAAACCGGTGTTTTGTCTGCCGTTCTTCGCTCAGGCAAAAGTCTGCCGGAGGGCATTGTCCAAATCGTCTATCAGATCGTCGGCATTTTCGATTCCGACCGAAAGGCGCACGGTATTGGGATAGATGCCGCACGCGGCGAGTTCTTCCTCGTTTAACTGGGAGTGGGTGGTGCTGGCCGGATGGATGACGAGCGATTTTGCGTCGGCCACGTTGGCAAGCAGGGAGAACAGCTCAAGGCGGTCGATGAAGTCGCGCGTTTCCTGTGCGCTGCATCGGACTTGAAAGGTGAAGATGGAGCCGGCATAGCGCGGGAAATATTTCTCCGCCAGGGCATGGTAGGGACTGTCCGGCAGAGAGGGGTGATTAACCCGCTCTACATAGGGACTGTTTAAGAGATAGCGCGCCACCTTCAGAGCGTTTTCATTGTGCCGCTCCACCCGCAGAGAGAGCGTTTCCAGCCCCTGCAGGAACAGGAAAGAATGGAAAGGACTCAAGGTCGCGCCCGTGTCCCGCAGCAGCACTACGCGGGCGCGCAGCAGGAAGGCGAGATTGCCGAAGGCCTCCACGGGGATCAGACCGTGATATCCGGGGTCCGGAGAGGTAAAGACAGGGAAACGTCCGGAACCCGCCCAGTCAAATCTCCCGGCATCGACGATCACGCCGCCGATGCTTGTGCCATGTCCGCCGATGAACTTAGTCGCTGAGTGGACCACGATGTCCGCTCCGTGCTCAATCGGCCGGAAAAGATAGGGCGTGGCGAAGGTATTGTCCACCACCACGGGGATACCGTGTTTGTGCGCAAGTTCGCACAGAGGAGCGAGATCGACGATATTGCCGTTGGGATTGCCGAGGGATTCCACATAGATCGCCTTGGTGTTGGGCCGGATGGCCTTTTCAAAATGGGAGAGCTCGTCGGGGTCGAGAAAGGTGGTTTCAATCCCGTAATGGGGCAGAGTGTTAGCAAAAAGATTGTAGGTTCCGCCGTATACGGTGGAGGCGGACACGATGTGATCTCCGCTGGAGGCAAGATTCTGGATGGTATAGGTGATGGCCGCCGCGCCGGAAGCCGTGGCCAGCGCGCCCGCGCCCCCTTCCAGGGCGGCCATGCGCTGCTCGAAGACGTCCGTGGTGGGATTCATGATGCGGGAATAGATGTTGCCGTTCTCCTTCAGTCCGAAGAGCGCCTCGGCGTGGTCGCAATCGTGGAAAACATAGGAGCTGGTTTGGTAAATCGGAACGGCGCGCGCTGTTGTGGTGCTGTCTGGTTTCTGGCCCGCATGAACCTGAAGCGTTTCAAAATGCAGATTCTTTTTCACTGGGGACACCTCCGAAATAAATAATATTAAATTGATAAGAATTATAGTAAATGTAAATTTCACAAATGTCAATACTTTGCAGAAAAATATAGTAGAAATCTATTTTACCGCCTTCCCTTCGGCACAGAAAGAAGGGTTATGGCGTTTGTCCGTGACTTTTTCAGCGCGGGCTGTTAAAATAGAAAACACGTATTCCTGCGCAGGGATGGAGTGAAAGGGGAGGGGGAGCGCCTTGCCCGATGCTCCAGGTTTTTCTGTAATGAAAGAAGAGGCCGGACGGGGCGCTTGTATGGTCCATGGAAAGGCCGCTGTGCAACGTAAAAGAGGAGATTCTGTATGACTCGTTATGTTCCCTACGAAAAACTGTCTAAGAAAAGAAAGCGGGAGGAGGACGCCAAACGGCGCGGAAGCTGGGGAGAGATCAATCCAGTCACTCGCAAACCCGACAATCCCAAGGCCTATCAGCGGCAAAAGGCTCGCTCCTGGAAGCAATCCGGAGGCGAGCCTTTTGTCTTCCGGGATCAGACAGACGGAAAGCGTGCGGCCTTCACACAAAAAATGCAAACCGAAAGCAGCCGCGCATTCGACCACCGCTTGGTTCCCTGCGGCCGGGCCGCTTCCCGATTTTTCTTTGCCGCAGTCTCCGCTTCCATGGGATAGTCCGCCCCGGTGCGGCATAAGTATAAGTAGACCGGCCCGCCTGCCGGGAGGGCAACCTCCGGACGCAGGGGAATTTTCCCGCATCCGCCGCTGCCCGCACCCGGAACACCGGGCCGCAGGAATCGTATTGATGGATCGAGTTGACTACTTGGAGGTGCCGTTATGAAAAAATGCAGACCGATTCTCTGTATGGTATTGATTGTATCCCTGCTTTTTGCTCTGCCCATGCAATCCTTCGCCCTGAATGACGACGAGGTCAAAGCGCCGTCGGCCCTGTTGATGGACGCGGAGACCGGAAAGGTCCTCTATGAAAAGAACGCCCATGAAATCCGGGTATGCGCCTCCATCACCAAGGTCATGACGCTGCTTTTGGTGATGGAGGCGATAGACTCGGGAAAAATTGCCATGACCGACGTCGTATCGGCCAGCGAGCACGCCTCCTCGATGGGCGGTTCGGACATCTGGCTGGAGCCCGGTGAGACCATGACGGTGGATGAGCTCATCAAGGCTACGGTCGTTGCCTCCGCCAACGACGCCGCCGTCGCCCTGGCGGAACACGTCTGCGGGACGGAGGACGCCTTTGTGGAGGAAATGAACAAGAAGGCGGCCGAACTCGGCATGGCCGACACCGTCTTCAAAAACTGCAACGGTCTGGACGAGGAGGGCCATGTCACCAGCGCCTACGACGTGGCGCTCATGTCGCGCGCACTGATGAAGCACGAGGCCATCTTCCAGTACACCTCCATCTGGATCGACTACCTGCGTGACGGCAAGACCCAGCTGGTCAACACCAACAAGCTCTTAAAAAGCTACAAGGGCATCACCGGCCTCAAAACCGGCACCACGGGGCAGGCGGGGAGCTGTATGTCGGCCACGGCGGAACGCGACGGGCTCAGCCTGATCGCCGTCGTGCTCGGCAGCACCTCGGGGACCGACCGCTTCAACGCAGCGGCCACCCTGCTCGATTACGGCTTTGCAAACTATGCCATGAGCCAGCCTGTTCTGCCCGAGGGGGCGCTGGCGCCGGTTCCTGTGCTCAACGGCATGGAGACGCAGGTGGAAACCGCCGTTGACCTCACCGGCAGTTTCCTGGTGCAGAAGGGAAAGGAATCGGAAATCACCTCCAACGTGACGCTGAGCGAGAATGTCGAGGCGCCCGTCGAGCCGGGGCAGGTGCTCGGCAAGCTGACCTATATGCTCGGGGACGAAATCCTCGCTGAGTACGACATCACAGCGGCCGCTCCCATCGAACGGATTTCCTTCTTTGGCGTATTGGGGGTTCTGATCCGGCAGCTCTTCTCCTTCTAAACAGCCTAAAGTTTTCTGCTTCTGCATGAAAGGCGGCTCGGTCGGCCAATACTGGTAGCAGAAAGATCCAGCCGGAACAGCAAGCCTCGCGGCTGACTCGGTTCTGCGGCTCCAGGCCGGAGCAAAGCAGGCTTTTCCGGGCGGAATCCGGGTCCGGGACCGGTGAGGAAATCGGCTTCTTTTCTGAGAAATCCGGCGCGGAACGGGGGAGAATATCGGAACCGTACAAAAAAACAGAAAATATAGTGTGCCGACTTGCAAAGAGTGACGAGATATTGTAAAATAGGAGCAAGAGAAAACAAGGAGGCAAATGCATGGCAGTTCGTCTGAACGATCAGCATCTCGCTGGTTTTATCAAAGAAGA
>CABSLJ010000162.1 GCA_902478455.1 uncultured Oscillospiraceae bacterium
CAGCTGTTCAAGCACGGCCTGGCCTACAAAAAGGAGATGGCCGTCAACTGGTGCACCTCCTGCAAGTGCGTGCTGGCCAATGAGGAGGTTGTCGGCGGCGTGTGCGAGCGCTGCGGCAGCGAGGTTGTCCGCAAGGTCAAATCCCAGTGGATGCTTAAAATCACCGAGTACGCCGAGCGGCTGATCAGCGATCTCGACCTGGTCGATTATCCCGACCGCGTCAAGGCGCAGCAGAAAAACTGGATCGGCCGTTCCACCGGCGCGGAGGTCGATTTCGACACAACCGCCGGGGACAAGCTGACCGTCTATACCACCCGGCCGGACACCCTCTTCGGCGCGACCTACATGGTTATGGCTCCCGAGCATCCTTTCCTGGAAAAATGGGCGGATAAAATCGAGAATCTCGATGAGGTGCGCGCCTATCAGGACGCCGCCGCCAGGAAGTCGGACTTCGAGCGCACCGAGGTCGCCAAGGAGAAAACCGGCGTGCGCCTGCAGGGCGTGCGCGCCGTCAACCCGGTCAACAACACCGAAATCCCGATCTTTATTTCCGACTATGTCCTCGTCTCCTACGGCACGGGCGCGATCATGGCCGTGCCGGCGCACGATACCCGGGACTGGGAGTTCGCCCGCGCCTTCGATCTCCCTATCATTGAGGTGGTCAAGGGCGGCGAGGTGGAAAAGGAAGCCTTCACCGACTGCGAGACCGGAATTATGGTAAACTCCGGCATGCTCGACGGCCTGACGGTCGAAGAGGCCAAGCAGAAGATCACCGCCTGGCTGACCGAGCAGGGCAGAGGTCACGCCAAGGTAAACTACAAGCTGCGCGACTGGGTCTTTTCCCGCCAGCGCTATTGGGGAGAGCCCATCCCGATTGTCCACTGCGAAAAGTGCGGTTATGTGCCGCTGCCCGAATCGGAGCTGCCGCTGCGTCTGCCTGAGGTGGAATCCTATGAGCCGACCGAGACCGGCGAATCCCCACTCGCCAAGATGACCGATTGGGTAAGTACCACTTGCCCCCACTGCGGCGGCCCCGCCAAGCGAGAGACCGACACCATGCCCCAGTGGGCCGGCTCCTCCTGGTACTTCCTGCGCTACATCGACCCCCACAACAGCGAGGCGCTCGCCTCTCCCGAGGCGCTTCGTTACTGGACGCCGGTTGACTGGTACAACGGCGGCATGGAACATACCACCCTGCATCTGCTTTACAGCCGTTTCTGGCACAAATTCCTCTATGACATCGGCGTGGTGCCCACGCCCGAGCCCTACGCCAAGCGCACCAGCCACGGTATGATCCTGGGCGAAAACGGCGAGAAGATGAGCAAGTCCCGCGGCAACGTCGTCAACCCGGACGAGATCGTCAACGAGTACGGCGCAGACACTATGCGTCTTTATGAGATGTTCATCGGCGACTTTGAAAAGGCCGCCCCCTGGAGCTCCTCGAGCATCAAGGGCTGCCGCCGCTTTATCGAGCGCTACTGGAACCTCCAGACCATCGTCACGCCGGAGGAAACCGTCCGTCCGGCGCTCGAGGGCGCCTTCCACAAGACCATCCAGAAGGTCGGGGAGGACATCGAAACTCTCAAGTTCAACACGGCCATCGCCGCCCTTATGGCGCTCATCAACGAGATTTACGATACAGGCTCGGTCACTCGCGGAGAACTCAGGATATTCACCATTCTGATGAATCCCTTCGCCCCCCATGTGACCGAGGAGCTGTGGAGCGTCCTGCATTTCGACGGCCGCATGGTCGCCGAGCAGGATTGGCCGCAGTACGATCCCGAAAAATGCAAGGACGACACCATCGAGATCGCCGTGCAGGTCAACGGCAAGGTGCGTTCCCGCATCGAAGTTCCCGCGGACATCGACGCCCCCGGCGCAATCGCCGCCGCCCGCGCGGACGGCCGTGTGGCCGCGTCCATCGGGGAACTTAAGGTGCTCAAAGAAATTTATGTGCCCGGCAAGCTGGTGAATATTGTCGCAAAATAAAATTTCTTCCAGCATGGGTTCATAGATAAAGCTTGACATACCTTCAAGGGGTATTGTATAATATCTTTTGTATCGTATGACACAATACCCCTGCCTTACGGCGGAGGGGAGGGAAGATAAATGGCTGAAATCAGAATCAAGGACAATGAGTCCCTCGAAAGCGCTTTGAGAAGATTCAAAAAGCAGTGCGCCCGCTCCGGAGTCATCCAGGAAGTGCGCAAGAGAGAGGCTTATGAAAAGCCCTCTGTAAAGCGTAAAAAGAAGTCCGAAGCAGCCCGCAAGCGCAAGTATAAATAAGCTTGCCGGTCGAATCCAATTACTGAGAAAAAGCGGGCGCTTGCGCCCGCTTTTTTAATGAAAAATCCGCCGCGCGGCCGCCTGGAAAAGGGGCCGTCCGGAACGACCCTTTGGAAATGGAACAGAAATCCGTTGCATCATCACGCGGGAGGTTGCACATGTCCCTTTTAATGCCAACTGTCATGCTCAAAAGCGTTACGGATATTTCGCTCGGACTCATCCGCTCCCTGGGGGCGGAGGCCATTCTGCTCGATGTGGACAATACCCTGGCACGCCACGGTTCCCAGTCTCCCTTTGACGGCGCTGTGGAATGGACCCATATGGTGCGGGAGGCCGGTATAGGAATTGTCATTGTGTCCAATAATCTGAAAAAGCGGGTGGCGCCTTTCGCGGCCAAGTTTGATCTGCCCTATGTCACGCACGGGCTCAAGCCGCTGCCCTGGGGCTTCAACAAGGCCAGGCGGATGCTGGGGAACGATTCCAAAAACGTTCTGGTGGTGGGAGACCAGATTTACACCGATATCCTCGGCGCCAACCTCGCGAAAATGAAATCCATCCTGCTCGAACCGGTGGAGCATGGGGAATCCTTGAGCATCTGGTTCCGGCGCTGGCTGGAAAAACCGGTGCGCCGGAAAATCCGCCGCCTGCAAAACAGAGGTGAAATGTGACGATTCGATTTGGACCTGCCGGACAGTGCGGGCAGGCAAAGGAACTGAAAATCAAATCCACCCTGGCTTACCTCGATTACCTCGCCTCGCTGGGCCTGACGGCCTTTGAATACCAGTGCGGACGGGGCGTGAACATTGGGGAGGACAAAGCGAGGCTTCTGGGCGAGCACGCAAAGGAGCTCGGCATCGAGCTTTCGGTGCATGCGCCCTATTATATCTCCCTGGCCTCTCTCGAAGAGGAGAAGCGAGTGAAATCGGTCGATTACATCCTCCAGTCCGGCAGAGCCGTCACGGCCATGGGCGGCAGGCGGATCGTCGTGCATCCGGGGGGACTAAACGGCCGAAGCAGGGAGGAGGCCGCGCTTCTTGCGGCGGAAACCCTGGCGAACGCCCGCCGCGCCCTCGACGAGGCCGGTCTGGAGCAGGTAATCCTCTGTCCCGAAACCATGGGAAAGATCAGCCAGCTCGGCGATCTGGATGAGGTGCTCTTCTTCTGCGAGCGAGATGAACGCGCCCTGCCCTGCATCGATTTCGGCCACATGAACGCGCGCACCCACGGCTCCCTGGCCGTCAAGGCGGATTTCGCCGCCCTCTTTGACCGGATGGAGACCGCGCTCGGGGAGCACATGCGCTCCTTTCACTCTCACTTTTCCAAGATCGAGTATTCGGCCGGGGGAGAGGTACGCCACCTGACCTTTGAGGACGACCGCTTTGGTCCCGATTACGAGCCTCTGCTGGAGCTGGTCGTCGAACGCGGCTACAGTCCGGTGTTTATCTGTGAATCGGCGGGCACGCAGTCGCGCGACGCATGCGCCATGCGGGATTATTGCCGCAGCCTGCTGCCTGCGCCGTCTTGACCTGCGGCCCTAAAATATCCGCCGCTTTGGGGCGCTGGGACCTCCTCAACGCTTCTGCTGCGGTTTGGACTTTCAGATCATCGCAAAGGATGGGAAAGCTATGGCAAAGAAAAAAGTGCTCGTTCTGCTCGGCCCCAATCTGAACATGGTGGGCATTCGGGAGAAGAGCGTCTACGGCAACGAGACGGCGGAGAGCATCAACGCTCAGATCGCCGACCGGGCGGAAAAAATGGACTATGCGTGTGAGATTTTCCAGTCCAACTGGGAGGGCGCGCTCGTCGATAAAATTCACGAGGCCCGCGGCAACTTTGACGGCGTCATCCTCAACGGCGGCGCTCTGAGCCACTACAGCTACGCCCTGCGGGACGCCATCGCCGCGGTGCGCATTCCCTTTGTTGAGGTGCATATGTCCAATATCTACGCCAGGGAGGAATTCCGCCATCATTCGGTCCTCTCGGCCGTGTGCGCCGGGCAGATCTGCGGCTTCGGCAAGAATGTCTATTTCCTGGCGCTTGAGGCGCTGGGAGACCTGATGTAAATTTCAACGAATCGAAGTGACCGACCATGCAAAACCGAACACTTGCGCTTTCCCGGATGCTGCCGGCAGAAAGCGGAGGGCAGCGCGTCGACGCAGCCCTCATCACCTCCGCGCCCAACCGCTTCTACCTGACCGGTTTCAAGTCCTCCGCGGGCTATGTGCTGGTCACGCGGGAGGAAGCCTATCTCCTGGTCGATTTCCGTTATGCCGAGGCTGCCGCAGCGCAGGTGAAGGATGCCCGGGTGCGCTCCTTCTCCAAGCTGAGCGAAACGCTCGCAGAGCTGATCTCCGCGTACGGGCTGCGCGGCATTCTACTGGAAAGCGGGGGCGTTTCCCTGCTTGAGGCGGAGAGGCTAGGGAAGATGTTCGAACAGGCCGGGGCGCGCGCCGTCAAAACGAGCGTACTCGATGAGCTGCTGGGGGGACTGCGGCGCGTCAAGTCGCCCGGGGAGATCGAAAGGATCAGGGCGGCCCAGCAGATCACGGAATACGCCTTCGGACGAATTCTCGAAAAAATCCGTCCCGGCGTGACCGAACGGGAGCTCGCCCTCGATTTGGAATTTGATATGCGCCGCCAGGGGGCCGACGGCGTGGCCTTTGACCTGATTGTCGTGTCTGGCGTGAAATCCTCCCTGCCGCATGGGGAGCCGGGGGACAAACCCCTGGAGAAGGGCGATTTCATCACCATGGACATCGGCGCTAGGCTCGCAGGCTACCACAGCGATATGACCCGCACGGTCGCCCTCGGCTCGGTGAGCGACGAGCAGCGCGCGGTGTATGATACCGTTCTCAGAGCGCAGCTTACGGGACTCGCCGCCATACGTCCCGGGACGCTCTGCGGCGAGGTGGACCGCGTGGTGCGTTCTTTGATCGATTCGGCCGGTTACGAGGGCTGCTTCGGTCACTCCACTGGACACGGCGTGGGGGTGGAAATCCACGAGCTGCCGGGACTTGCTCCCGGCAACCAGACGGTGCTCTCTCCCGGGATGGTCGTCACGGTGGAGCCGGGCGTCTACTTGGAGGGAAGATTTGGCGTCCGGATTGAGGATATGGTTGCCGTCACGGCCGACGGCTGCGAGAATCTCACCCATGTGCCCAAGGACCTCTTGACTTTGTAATCCGGGCGGGATTTGTCCCAAATCGGTGCTTTTTTGCAGGCTTCTCAGAAAAATCACCGGAATTTACTTGAAAAATCCGCGCAGATGGGATACCTGTCTCTTATACACATCTGACGCTGCCGACGAATAGAGAGG
>CABSLJ010000163.1 GCA_902478455.1 uncultured Oscillospiraceae bacterium
CCCGCCGGAATTCGACGCCAAGTGCGAGGCGCTTTTGCCCTTGCTGGAGCGTAAAATTCCCGCCCATTTTCACGCCCACCGGGCCGACGACATTTTTACCGCTTTGCGCATCGCGGCGGAATTCGACCTTCGTTTTGTCATTGTTCACGGGACGGAAGGACATCTGATTGCCGACATTCTGGCGGGAGAGGAGGTCCGCGTGCTCGCCGGTCCCATCCTTTGCGACCGTTCCAAGCCGGAACTCAGGAATCTGACGCCTGCCAATCCCGGCCTGCTCGCGGGAGCGGGGGTGCAGACGGCCATCATCACCGACCATCCGGTGATTCCCGTGCAATATCTGCCGCTGTGCGCCGCGCTTGCGGTGCGCGAGGGGATGGAGGAAGGGGACGCGCTGCGCGCCATCACCATAACGCCCGCCCGCATCTGCGGACTGGACCGCCGCGTGGGCTCCATCGCCCCGGGAAAGGACGCCGATCTGGCCGTCTTTGATCAGCATCCACTGTCGTTTTCCGCAAAGCCAAGGCTGGTCTTTTGCGGCGGCAAACGGGTAAAGGGGTAAAAAATATGAGAGATTTGGATTTATCGCTTGTCACCAACGAAATCGCACGGCTGTGCGTGGAGGCCAACCGCGCGCTACCGGAGGACCTGGCCTCCTGCATCGCACGGGCCGGGGAGAGGGAGAGCTGCCCGCTTGCAAAGGGCATCCTCGGCGACCTCTGCGACAATATGCGGGCGGCCGGGGAGTTGGCCATCCCGGTCTGTCAGGATACGGGCATGGCGGTCGTCTTTGCGGAAATCGGTCAGGACATTCATTTCACCGGCGGTCTGTTTGAGGACGCCGTCAATGAGGGCGTGCGCAGGGGCTATGTGGACGGCCTGCTGCGCTGTTCGGTGGTCGCCGACCCGATCCGCCGGGGCAACACCGGGGACAATACCCCGGCGGTTCTGCACACCCGTCTGGTCGCGGGGGACAAGCTTCGCCTGACCGTAGCTCCCAAGGGCTTTGGCAGCGAAAACATGAGCCGGATGCGGATGTTTACGCCCGCCGCCTCCCGAGAGGACCTCATCGGCTTTATTGTCGACACCGTCCGCGTGGCCGGGGGCAATCCCTGCCCGCCGGTCGTGCTGGGGGTCGGGATCGGCGGAGATTTTGAGCTGTGCGCCCTGTTGGCTAAACAGGCGCTGTGCCGCGCCGTTTCCGAGCGCAACGCCGATCCCTTTTACGAGGCGATGGAGCGAGAGGTCCTGGAGCAGATCAATCGTCTGGGCGTGGGACCGCAGGGTTTCGGAGGGGATACCACCGCTCTGGCGGTCAATATCGAGACCTATCCCACCCACATCGCCGGGCTGCCGGTTGCGGTCAATGTGGGCTGCCATGTGACCCGGCATCAGAGCGCCGTGCTCTGAAAGCGTGGCCAAAGCGCAGCGGCGAAAAACAGTGTTCGCCGGGAAAATTTTGTCTTCTTTGGGAATCTGCATCGTACGGCTGGGAATCCTATATCATAGCATCCAATATCAATTCATCCATCATTTTGGGAGTGATCGGAATGAAATGCAGACAAAGAATTTTTTGCAGCACAAAGCGCCTGGGAGCGAGGGCGGCCGCCTGTCTGCTCGCTCTGAGCATACTTTCAGGCTGCGCCGGAGACGACGCGGCAAGCAGCCCGGCTTCATCGGATGGGGCGGTCTCCTCGGCATGGACGGAGGAGGTCTCCAGCCTGCCGGAGGAAAGCGCCGCCGCTGCGAGCAGCCGGCCGGAATCGGTTCCGGAGATATTGGACGACCCCTCCATTGAGCCCTACTGGCTCAACAGCCTGATCGTCTACGGGGACATGGTGCTCGAACCCTTCCAGTCTTCCGAGACCGCGGCGGCCAATTACGCCAAGGTGGTATCCGACATCAAACAGGCCCTCGGAGAGGTGAAGGTCTACAATATGGTGGTGCCAACGCACGTTGAATTCGCCCTGCCGGAACGCTTTCGCGGCGCCTTCTCCGATTCCCAGCGCGGCACGCTGGACGCGGTGTACAACGGCTATACCGCCGACGTCGCCGGCGTGGATATCTATGACATCCTCTCCTTGAAAAAGAGGGAGTACCTCTACTTCAACACCGACCATCACTGGACCGGCCTTGCTGCCTACTACGCCTATACGGAATTTGCCAAAGCCGCCGGCTTTGAGCCGATTGCGAAGGAAGAGATGGAAAAGAAGAGCATCCCGGGGCTTTTGGGGTCGCTTTATGACGCAACCGGTCTGGAAACGCTCAAGGAACATCCCGACACGGTGGAATACTTCCGCATTCCGGGCGACTACGCTTGCAGCTCCATACGCCGCGGCGGAACCCAGCTGGAACCCACCATGCTGCTGCACGAGTACGCGCAGGGCATCTACGCCTACGGCGTCTATCTGGGCGGCGACACCACCCTGTTTGTGGTCCGGAACCAGGCGTCCGATTTGCAGAACAAGAAAAAAATCGCCGTGATCAAGGAGTCCTTCGGCAACGCCTTCGCGCCCTATCTGGCCCCCCATTACAGCGAGGTGCACATTATTGATCTGCGCTATTTCAAGGAAAACCTCGCCTCCTATGTGGAGGAAAATGGGATCGACGAGGTTCTTGTCATCAATAACATCAAAGCGGCCGCCAGTGCGAGTATGCAGAACTACCTCAGCGGTATGATCTCCTGACGCTGCGCCGCAAAGCTTCGCTTGGATATCTTCTGTTTTTTCATCTTGGCGTTTTTCCGGATTTGTGTTACAATGAATCTGAGAAGAAAAGCATGTGGATTCAGAATCGCGCTCCACAGGGCAGCCTTTTGGGAGCCCTGATTGATAAATAGACAGGAGGTCGATTTCATGAAAATCACCATCACAGGCAGAAAGGTCAATCTCAGAGACAATTTTAAAGAGAGGGTGGAGAAAAAGCTCTCCAAATTTGACCGCATCTTCGGCGAAGAAGCCGAGGCCAATGTCACGGTGACCATGGAGAAAAACCGCCAGACGGTTGAGGTTACCATCCGCCACGGCGGAATGGTATACCGCGCCGAAAGTACCGATCTCGAGATGAACGATGCGCTCGACCAGGTCGTGGACGCCCTCGGCCGCCAGCTGCGCAAGAATAAAACCCGCCTGGAGAAGAGGATCAAAGCTTCGGGTTTTGAGGATTTCCAGATGGAAGCGCCCGTGGAGGAGGAAACCGAGTTCCGCGTGGTGCGCAGCAAGCACTTCCCGATCAAACCGCTCGATGTGGAGGAGGCCATTCTGGAAATGAACCTCGTCGGCCATCAATTTTATATGTTCCGCAATGTGGAGACGGGGGAGATCAACGTTGTCTACCGCCGCAAGGACGGGGACTACGGTCTCTTGGAACCCGAAGCCCATTGATGCGGCACAACCTGCGGATTTTTTGTGAGAATACGTTTTGGGACGGTCTGTGGAGCGCGGCCTGAGCCGCGCTCCTTTTATGAAACGAAATAGGTGGAATGAATCATATGGAGCACAATCGGTATGTATGTCCCTGTCTGCTGGGACTCGAAGGCCTGGTGGCGGACGAGCTTCGCGCAATGGAGGCCCAGGAAGTGGAGGCGCAGAACGGGCGCGTCTTTTTTTCCGGGGACGCTTCCCTCCTCGCCCGCGCCAACATCGGCTCCCGATATGCCGCGCGCGTGCTCGTGCTGCTGGGACAATTTCCCGCCCGCAGCTTTGAGGAACTGTTCGAGGGGACGCGGGTTCTGCCCTGGGAAAATTGGATCGGCAAACAGGACGCCTTTCCGGTGAAGGGGCGCTCCCTCAATTCTCAGCTTACAAGCCTGCCCGACTGTCAGTCCATCATCAAGAAGGCGGTGGTGGAGCGGCTCAAATCCCGTTATCAGCTGCCCTGGTTTGAAGAGACCGGGTCGGTTCATCAAATTCAGTTTTTGATGATGAAAGACCAGGCTGCTTTGATGCTGGACACCTCCGGCCCCGGCCTGCACAAGCGCGGCTACCGGGCCAACGCGGCCGAGGCTCCCATCAAGGAAACGCTCGCGGCCGCCATGGCGCATCTCTCCCATGTGCGCGGGGATTCGTTTGTAATCGATCCCTGCTGCGGCTCGGGGACGCTTCTCATCGAATCGGCCCTTTATGCGCTGCGCATCGCCCCGGGCCTGCGCCGCCGGTTTGCCGCCGAAAAGTGGGATGCGCTCGACAAAACCGTCTGGCAGCGCGAACGCGAACGGGCGCAGGACCTCATCCGCACCGACCGTTCTTTTTCCGCGCTTGGATGCGACATCGACGCCGCAGCGCTGGAATTGACGCTGGAAAACGCGCGAAAGGCCGGTGTGCCGCAGCGCATCCGCGTAGAGAAGCGTGGGATGGACAGCTTCCGCGCCGACGCCGAACGGGGGACCGTGATCTGCAATCCGCCTTACGGAGAACGTCTGCTGGACCTCCGACAAGCGGAAGAGCTTTACAAAACTATGGGCAAGGTTTTTGAGCAAAAGGCGGGGTGGAGCTACACGGTCATCAGCCCGGACGATACCTTTGAAGCCTGTTTTGGCAGAAAGGCGGACAAACGCCGCAAACTCTACAACGGCATGATCAAATGCCAGCTCTATTTTTACTTTAAAGCGTGATCTTTCTGTTGCCTTTTTTGATCCATCTATTCTGTCGGGGGGACTGCCAATGCGGTATGTTTTTATTTTCAATCCGGTTGCGGGCAAAAAGAATCCGTTTGAGACTTATTTTCCCGGATTGGACGCCTATTTTAAAGAGCACAATCTGGAATTCACCTATTATCTCACCGAACACCGCGGCCATGCGACCGAAATCGCCCGCTTAGAGGCGGAAAAGGGAGACGATGTGCGCATCTTCGGCTTTGGCGGGGACGGCACTCTCAGGGAGATCGCCCTCGGCGCGGCGGGCCACGAGAAGGCCGAGGTTGGGATCTTTCCCTGCGGTTCCGGCAACGATTACGTGCGCACCTTCGGTGACGGGCTCGATTTCAACGACGTGGAGCGGCAGCTTTTTGGTGAATCCAAGACGGTTGATATGATCCGTGCGGACGACACGACCGCCCTTGGGCTGTGCTCCATCGGTCTGGACGCGAGCGTTGCCCTCAATATGGTGAAATTTAAGAGCTGGCCGCTCGTCAGCGGTTCCATGGCCTACAATCTTGCGCTGGTGAAGTGCCTGTGCAGCCGCATCGGCAGCGAGATGGAGGTGCTCATCGACGAAGGGAAGCGCATCGCCGGCAATTTTCTGTTTGTCCTCGCAGGCAGCGGACAATACTACGGCGGCGGCTACCGCGGCGCGCCGGAGGCTGTTCCGGACGACGGCTTGCTGGATTTTGTCCTGGTGCGCAAGGTCAGCCGTTTCCGTCTGGCCACCCTGCTGAAGCTGTACAAAGCCGGGCAGCATCTGCATTCGCCGAAATTCAAAGACCTGCTTTATTTTGAACGAGGAAGACGAATGGAGGTCAGGCCCAGACAGCCCATCACAGCCAATTACGACGGCGAATGCCGAAGGGTGAATTCCATTTCCTTCGAGGTGCTGCCGCAGGCCGTGCGCTTTATTTTGCCCGCCACGCATG
>CABSLJ010000164.1 GCA_902478455.1 uncultured Oscillospiraceae bacterium
ACGGCAACACTCAGCTTTACCGTGTGGCCATCACGCCCAAGGCTGCCCCTGTCCTCAGCGGCAGCGCCGAGGATTACGCCGGCTACAGCGAAGGTCTTGTGTGGACCGATGAATTCGGCCGCCTGCGCGGACCAGAATCTCTGTTGGCCACCGCGGACGCCATTCACAGCACGAACATGCGTGTTGGCCCCCAAGCCGTCAGTTGCATCTTTGAAAGACTGACCGACGACGGCGCCAACATCAGCGGCGAATTCGGCAAGGTCCTCAGCTTTGATCCGGAAACCAAAGTTCTCGCCTATACCGATGGAGACAACTACTACCCCGGCCTCCCCACTCCCTTTGAGGAGGGCGACAAGGCCGTTCTGTTCACCCGCGAAGGCAAGCTTATCGGCGAGGCGACCGTAACCGCTAAAGAACAACTGTCCGGCGGCGCGCACCAAATCACCTTGGACACCGACGTGACGCTCGAGCCGGGCACGCTGATTGAAAATGCCTCGGCCAACTGCGCGGGCGTCACCTTCGACAACTGCCTGATGGACACCACCCGCTCCCGCGGCCTGCTCATCAAGGCCCCCGACGCGACCGTCACCCACTGCACCATCCGCAATGTAGGCATGGCCGCCATCCTGATCAAACCGGAAACCAAGGACGGCTGGAACGAATGCGGCTATTCCCAGAACATCACCATCACAAACAACCTGTTGGAAAACACCGGCTTCTATGCGTCCAGCAGGGACATTTACTCCCCCATCTCGATCGACAGCGATGGCGCCGCTTACTCCGACCCCGCATATCTGATGCACAGGGATGCCCTGATTGAGAACAATGTCATCCGCAACCGCCATTCTCTCTACGCGGTTTATCTGCACGGCGTGCAGAATGCGCAGATTCTGAACAACGACTTCGGCGTGCGTAAGGGCCTGACCACTGGGGATGACAAGCAATCCCCCGTTCTAATCAACGGTGCGTACAATGTGGAGGTTTCGGACAATATCTATCCCACCAAGGCCAGTCCCAAGGTGGAACTCAACGTTGAAACCCGCAAAATTTTCGGTTCCGACATCGAGCAGCCGCCCATCAAGGACTACGTGGACCTGGAGGTCGCGTCGATCTACACCACCGATGGCTGGCAGGTCGAGCTGACGCTCCGAAACCTGACCGAGGATCGGCAAATCTGCGAGCTGCGCTTTGCGGATACAACGGCGTTTGGACTCTTTGCGCCCGGCACGGAGATTCCCAAAGTAACTCTAAATCCGGGAGAAACCCGCAAGCTATATTTCCCGGTTGAGACCATGCCCAGCGAGATGACGCCGCCCATGACAAGCGTAGGCGTGGATATCTCCGCCGTGCTTCCCGGAATTACGGACGGCGTTTTCACCAGCGACGTGGATTTCAACGGCGCTGTCCAGGTGGAGATTCCCTCCGTGGACGACATCCAGTGGAACGATATCACCGGAATCCGCAAGCAAATTACAACAAAGGGCGAGCTGATTGACGCGGAAGCCCGCTTTGCCTGGGATGACAACAACCTTTACCTGCGCGTCGCCGTGCTTGACGACGTGCACTACAACTGCGAGAACCGCGACGAGCTCTGGGACTGGGATTCGCTCCAGATCGGTCTGGCCCCCGACCGCTCCAACAATGATCTGTACTTTGTTTACAGCATTGGTCTCTTAAGCGACGGTATCCTTAATCTTGTGGATAACGACACCATCGGCGGCAAGTCGGGCGCATTGACGCAGGAACAGATGCCTTCCACCATCACCCGCGACGAGGCCGGCAAAACAACCACCTATCTGATGACCATCCCGTGGAGCCTTTTGGGACTCGACGGCGCGCCCGCTTCGGGCGACGTCGGCGTAGAGATCGTGGTGCACGACAGAGACGCTTCTCTCTCCGACCTCAACGAGCCCGGCCGTTGGGAGAGCTATTATATGGAATTCTTCGGCGGCGTGGCGGTCGGCTCCCGGAACAGAGACCCCTCCCTCTTTGGCAGAATCCTGCTGTTGGATGAGCCCTTCGTGGTACCGGATGCCGAAACCGGTGATCTCCTGGCCGCTCTGGATGAAGCAGAAAAGGTTGATCGCTCCAAGTACACTGAGACTTCCCTCGAAAAGCTGGATGAAGCCGTCCGCGCGGCAAAGGAGCTGCTGGACAGCGACCTCACCGTGAACGATCAGGACGCGGTCAACGCCGCGGCTGAAGCTGTCCGTCTGGCGATTTCCGCCCTGGTGACTCATGAAAAGGCAGCGCTTGACGCGCTCTATAACACCAATAAGGACAAGGTGCAGGGCAATTACACAGACGACAGCTGGAAGGTCTTTACCGACGCTCTTGCAGCCGCCAAGGCCGTATTGGAAAATTCCGGTGCAACCGCTACGGACATCGCTAAGGCGCTCCAGGGATTGCAGGACGCCATCGACGGACTGACGGAAAAGGCGGAAACCTCCAGCGAACCGGAAGAACCCAGCCAGCCAGGCGCATCAAGCGGACCCGCGTCCTCCGATTCGAGCGAAGGCCCTGGCACCGGCTCAAATCATTCTCCCCTTCTCTTCACGCTTGTCCTACTCCTGGTCTGCTCCGGCTGCGCACTTGCGCTACTGAAGAAGCGAATCAAAATTTGAGCGTGACGTTCGCAGCCTATTCGCAGGTCTGACAGCCTGCTTCTACAAAAGTGTGACAATCTGACAGAGGAACCATAAGCAAGGTATTCCAACGAGGAGGGCGCTCCTTCACAGCGTCCCCCTTTGTTGGACCGGTCGGAAGCCGTCCGCGCAAAGTTTTCCTCCGTCCATCCGAGAAAACGCCTTTCACAGTTTCCTTGCCCCACTTTTCCAAAAAAGGCTGAAAAGCCATGATTACCATAAAGAAAACAAAAAAGAGAGGTGTTCTATTCATGCGCAATCATCCATTCTGGGCACGACTTCTGTCACTCACCCTCGGCTTGCTGCTGCTATTCTCCTGCGTTGGCGCGGCGTTCGCGGCCGATCCCCCCGGCAATTCACTGGAGGGTCTCACCGAGCCGGACAGTCCGTGGGATCACTACCCTTCCACCGACGGACTGGATCAATCGGCGCTCCACACCTACACTCCTGAAGGCAACTGGGCCTTTGCCCAGGCGCCGGCGGGAACCACAAACTTTACGAACATGAGCGACCTGTACTATATTCCACGGTACAGCCTCTGGTCGGTCGCTTCCGGCATTGCAGCGGGCGGCGGCCCGGGCGACGTCCGCTGGGTCAGCCCCCAGTTCCGGAGCGATAAATCCATCATGTACAGCTCGGCGATGCCAGCCATGGTCTACACCGCGCCTGTGTCGGGCACAATCAACATCGCCGCGGCCGCGAAGATCAGCGTAGACTGGTGGGAAGGCGGCGGCCCCAACGGCATGCGGATCGCCGTTTACAAATCCAACCAGTATGGGGTCATCGTCCCCGTCTGGCCGGTGGGCGAGCGCTGGCAGCTCTTGGGCGGCAGCGCGGGCGCCCCCGGCACCGAGGGCAACGAGTACACCTTTGAGCCCTATGAGATTTCCATCCAGGCGGGTGAAAAACTGTACTTCGTCATGGATTCCAACGGAAACGACGCTGACGACCGGATTTGCTGGGAGCCCACGGTGGCCTACGTCAACGACCAGTACGACGCCGCCAACGACCCCGCGCTGGCTCTGCCGGAAAAGGTAGCCTTTGCTGACGTATTTCCCTTTGAGAATACGTCGGATAATAATTTTGAGCACGGCAATGGCTGGCGCATGGACGCCGCCCGCGGCGATATCTATACCCCCATGAATTACGTGGGATGGAACACCGATTGGAAACAAGGGCGCTATTTTGAGAGCGATGAAGCCGTTGAGGAAGGAACCGTCTTGTGGGACCGCGGCGTTATTCTGGTCAATGACAGCACCAATTCCTGGCATTGTGATTCGCTGCAAATGTACCCCGCTGCCGGAGGCAACGACGTCGCCTTTACTTACAAGGCTCCCAGAGATGGTGTGCTGAAGCTCAGTTTTGGCGATGCTTCCTTCGCGCAGGAAGCTGTAGGCAACAAAATCAATCTCGCCGTTTACAAAAACGACGTGCAAATTTGGCCGGAAGAGGGCGTTTATACCGTACAGCATGACGCGGACGCTTACGATGAACTCAAACTGGCGCTCGAGGATGTTGTATCGGCGACACGGGCCGGAGACCTCTTCCACATTCGGGCCTCTCTTGTGACGAGCGTCGGCGAATACGCCCTTAAGGTCATGCCCGAGGCCGAGTACACCTCCTTAGAGTACGACGCCGACCTGGACAAGGAATTCCAGTTTCAGTCCGTGGCCAAGTATTCCTTAAAGGAGCAGTTCTCCACCACCACGCAGGGGGAAAACGGCTGGTGGTACCTCTACGCGCCCATCGGTGAAAACGACGTCACTGAGATTCCCGGCTTTTATGAGTGGGCCTGGTGCGCCGGCGTGGAGGATTACAACGTTCCGCAAATCTATGCGGACCCGGCCATCATGCCCGGCAATATGTATGACGCCATCGTCGCCTTTAAAGCCCCTTACACGGGTAAAATCAAAATCTATACGGAGGGCGGCGTCTGGCTGGACGACAGCACCGGCGCAGGCGACGCGGGAGACGGCTGCTATTACAGCGTGCAGCTCTCGAGCGACGGAGAGGTCAGCGAACTGATGGCCCCGGTCTTTGTGGAAAACGGCGGGACTTCCGAGTTCAAATCGATCGCTCTGGACATCAGAAAGAATGAGTACATCTACTTCCGGGTGAACAAGGGTGCCAACAACTGGCACGACACCCTCAACATGAATCCGGCCATCCAATACAGCTCCATTGATTTCGACGACCCCGGCATTGAAGAGGGCCCCGCCGCCGAACGCGAGGACCCCGCCGCCGGCAACAGCCTGAAGGAAGACCAGTTCCCGCTCGCAGGGCGCGACTACTCCGAGGCCGCAACCTACTCCCTGACGGCGGAGGAATTGACACAGAAGATCATCGCGGGCGACCTCGAAGAGGGGGCCGTCTATGAAGTGACCGATCATCTGAGCCTCTATTTCGGCGGAATCAGTGCAGAGACGGTGTTCGATCTCAAGAACATCTGCATCCGCACCTCTCCGAGCGGCTATTCCTACGACGGCCCCAACCCGCTGGGTGAAGGACGCTTCGCGATTTTCGTGGAAGGGACCACCGCCCCCATCACCTTCAAAAACTTTACTTTGGAGGTCAGCGCCTGGGGTGACTCGGACCTGACGCCTGAGGAGGTTATCAACACCTGGAACTGCGCGGGACTGACCCTGGAAAATGCTGAGATCAAGGGCGTGACCAACCATGCCGTCCACAGCGTCAACAGTAAAGAGGGCGCTGAAACCCGCCTGATCGGCTGCCGGATTGACGGAGCGTTCAGCGGCGGTGCGGTCGCCTTCCATGACAACAGCGGCGGTGCGGCCGCGGGGACTCCGTCGGTGACCAGCAGCTGCATCGTCAATGCCGC
>CABSLJ010000165.1 GCA_902478455.1 uncultured Oscillospiraceae bacterium
TAAGCAGGTCTTATTCGCTTCCCTTAATCTGTAACACATCATTGACAAACCTACACCGATTCGGATTGGATGAAGTCCCCCTAAACCGCTTCCGCGGCCGGGAAAAAACGCAACCGGACAAGCCGCTCCGGCACCCCCGTCAGCCGGGAGATGTCCTCCGCCGTGGCCGATTCGTAGGAAAGGCTCCAAAGGGAATCGGTGTCGTACAGCAGCACGCAGGCGGCAAAATAGTCGGCCTGCTGCTCCAGACGCGCCACACAGAGATTGGTCCGGTTGAGCAGTTCAACGGAATTGGTGCCGGGGTGCAGGAAGATATGCCCCAGCTCATGGGCGCACACAGCCCGGCTCTCGGCCGCTGGCAGTCCGGCGGAGAGAACAATCACGCGGTTGTGCGGCAGCTCCAGGGAAAAGCCGCGCACGCTTTCCGGCAGGTCCTGCGTCAGCAGCCCAATGCCGAGCCTCTCGCACAGCTCGAAGGGGCAGCAGGTCCCCTCCTGCGCGACCAGCTCGTCCACGGTCTGCTCAATCGCTTTTTTTCTCTCGCTTGTCATCTATTCGCGTCTTCTTTCCTTTTGATTGACGTCCGGAATGGCCACGGCGGCCGCCACCCGGATGGCCGCGACGATTTTTTCCCGGTCGGCTTCGCTCAGAGGCTGACCGTTGAACATCAGGCCCTGCTGCTCCTCCAGAATCTCCGTGAATTCGTCGATCACTTCGCCGATGTCCCGGACGGCCCCGCGCTCTTCGGGCGCGAGGCCCAGAAGACAGTCGGTGCTGACGCCGAACACGGTCTTCAGTTTGGCGAGCATGGCGTTGTCCGGTTCTCTGCGGCCCTGCTCATACATTCCCACGGCGGAGGCGGAGATCCCCAGCCGGTCGGCGAGCTGGGACTGGGTCATCCCGCGCGCGGTTCTCAGAGCCCGGAGCTTTTCTCCCAACATAAACAAACGACCTTTCTGCTGTAAAATGGCGAAAACTCCGCTCTGCCGCCCCGGCGGAAAGTTCTCGCCTGCGTACGACGTTTCCCAATCTGCTTGATGGAATGATCGAATTATAACACACAAGATGTGTAATTTCAAGTCCATCCATGGACAGCGGCGGTCGCTGTCCAAAAATTGGGACAACGAAGGCCGTTGTCCATGAATTGGCTTGCCTTTTTTTCCTCAAAAGGCTAATATGGAAGTACGGACAGGGGAGCGTCTGCGAATCACAAGGGGGGAGTCTCTCTGACACGTTTCTCCTACTGACAGCATCTACACGAAATGTGTAATTTGGAGGGGATCGTATGGATTACCTGAAGTGGTCGAGGGAGTATCTCGACGAATCGGAACGCATCCGCCGGCGCATCGCGGGACTCAAGGAGGCCAGCGTCGGGGCGGACAACGAAACCAGAGAGAACCTGCTTTACAGAATCAACCTTCTGTACGGCATGTATCTCGAGCTCAGGCAGGTGGGAAAGCACCTGGAGGCCTGTGAAGGGAGGAAGCGGAATGGCCGGCAGAAGATTGAGTCTTGACGATTTCACGGAGTCCCTTGCGGGGCTCTCCCGCTATCAGGAGGAACTGTACGGAGGAGCCGACCAGGAGCGCAGTCGGATGCTGCGCACCCTCAAAACGGCGCTGAAGCAGGAGCTGACCCCCCGTCAGCTCGAGTGCGTGCGGCTGTACTATTTTGAACGCAAGAAGATTGTCGACGTGGCGGAGGAGCTGGGGATCGATATTTCCACCACCTCCCGGCACCTCAAGAAGGCGCGCGCCCGCGTGGGGAGAATTCTCGAATACGTCTACCCGTCACTGGGCGAACGCAAGGAGGATTCCTCCCAAAAACAAAACCGGATTCCCTTTTGAACGGACGGAGAGCGTCCGTCCGGCTGGGAAATCCGGTTCGATTCCAAACGTCTGAGGCGGCCGAAAAGCGGCGTTTTCCGGCCGCCCCGCCTCTTTCTAACCCCGCTGGAAGAGAGCGGTGGAGAGATAGCGCTCGCCCGTGTCCGGCAGAAGAACCACAATCCGCTTGCCGGCGTTTTCCTTCCGGCGGGCGAGTACGGTTGCGCCGTGGAGCGCGGCGCCCGAGGAAATGCCCACGAGCAGACCCTCCAGGGAGGCGGCGCTGCGGGAGGCGGTGAAGGCGTCTTCGGTGGTGACCTTCAGGATTTCGTCCACCACGGAAGCGTCGTAAGTGTCCGGCACAAAGCCCGCGCCGATGCCCTGGAGCTTGTGCGGTCCGGGCTTGCCGCCCGAGAGAACGGGGGAGTCGGCAGGCTCCACAGCCACAATCTGAACGGCGGGATTTTTCTCCTTGAGAGCCGCGCCCACGCCGCTGACCGTGCCGCCCGTGCCCGCGCCGGCTACGAAAATATCCACGCGGCCGTCGGCGTCCCGCCAGATTTCCTGCCCGGTCGTCCGCTTATGCACGGCCGGATTGGCGGGGTTTTCAAACTGCCGGGGAATGAAATAGCCCGGCTTGCCGTCCGCGAGCTCCTCGGCCTTGCGGATGGCGCCCTGCATGCCCTGCGCGCCGGGAGTCAAAAGCACCTGCGCGCCGAGCGCCTGCAGCAGACTGCGCCGCTCGACGCTCATGGTGTCCGGCATGGTGAGGATGACCTTGTAGCCCCGGGAAGCGCCCACAAAGGCGAGTCCCACACCGGTGTTGCCGCTCGTCGGTTCAACGATGGTGTACCCGGGCTTTAAAAGACCCTTTTCCTCGGCGTCGAGAATCATGGCGAAGGCCACGCGGTCCTTGACGCTGCCCGCCGGGTTGAAATACTCAAGCTTGGCGACGATTTCTGCGTCCAGCTTTTCAGCGGCGCGGTAGTTTTCAAGGGAAAGCAAAGGGGTGTTGCCGATCAGTTCGGTCAGGCTTTGTGCGATTTTTTCCATTAAAAAGACCTCCTAAAATCAATTCATTAAAATCATATCGGATTACTATAAATTAATCATAATCCCAACTGCGGAAAAAGTCAAGCGCTTCCTTGCCATCGCTTCTGTTTTTCATGAGCCCCCTCGCCTGGGGACAATGGACGGCGGCTGAACGTGTGGAGCGGTCGATGCTGGGAGAAAAGCGGCGCGACTTTTCCAGTTTCCGTCCGGTCGATGCCTTTATAAAAAAGAAGCGCCGGAGGAATTCCGGCGCTTCTGTGCTGTGAAAGAATCAGAGGGCCTCTCCGCCAAAGGCGGCGATGAACCGCCGGAAGGCGGCCTTGCCCGCCTCGTCGTTTTTGTAAACGCCGGCGTTTTCCAGAATCTGCGTGAAAATCCTGCCGATGTCCGCCTGGAGCGCCGCGCGGACTTCCTCCTTGGGGAGCGCACGGGCCTTGAGGGTTTCGTACCATTCGGCGTGCTTTTTCATATCCTCGCGGGAGAAGACCTCCTCCTCGCTTTGCCCGCCCGTCAGGCAGTCCTCCAGGAGCTTCAATTCGGTCTTGAGGCGCGCGGGCAGGATGGCCAGCCCCATCACCTCAATCAGGCCGATGTTCTCCTTCTTGATGTGGTGGTATTCGGCGTGCGGGTGGAAGAGCCCGAGCGGATGTTCCGCGGTGGTGCGGTTGTTGCGCAGCACGAGGTCGAGCTCGAATTTGCCGTCGCGGATGCGGCTGATGGGGGTGATGGTGTTGTGCGGCGTTTCGCCGGTAAAGGCGAGGATATCGGCCGCTGGGTCGGAATAGCTCCGCCAGAAGGTCAAAATGCGGTCGGCCAGCTCGCACAGGCGGGAGGCCGCCTCCGATTTCAACCGCAGCACCGACATGGGCCAGTGCAGAATCCCCGCGTCGACGTCCTCAAACCCGGGGAAGCGCACCCGCTCCCGCACCCTTGCCTTGGCCATGGGCAGCTCGTAGTGTCCGCCCTGGAAATGGTCGTGCGAGAGGATCGAGCCGCCCACAATGGGCAGGTCGGCGTTCGAGCCGGCGAAATAGTGGGGGAACTGCGCCACAAATTCCAAAAGCTTACCCATCGATTCCTTGGAAACGGTCATGGGGATGTGCCTGGCGTTGAGCAAAATGCAGTGCTCGTTGTAATAGACATAGGGAGAATACTGCAAAAACCATTCCTCTGCGCCCAGAGAGAGCCGGATCAGACGGTGATTGCCGCGCGCAGCTTTGGACGCGTCCCCGCGGAAGCCCTCGTTTTCCCGGCAGAGGGCGCACTTGGGATAGCCGCTCTGGGGGGCTGAGCGCGCCGCGGCGATGGCCCTGGGGTCCTTCTCCGGCTTGCTCAGATTGATGGTGACGACCATTTCGCCGTAGGGGGAGGAATAGGTCCATTTTTCATCCTTGTCGATGCGGTCGACCCGGATGTAGTTGCTTTTGCGGCTGAGGGTGTAGTAATAGTCGGTCGCCGCCTCCGGCCCGTCGGTGCGCAGCAGCTCGTAAAAGCGGGCGTTTACCTGGGAGGGCCAGGGGGTCATGCAGGCCATGAGTTCGGTGTCGAGCTGGTCGCGGGCGTCTATCGTGTTCGGCTCCAGACGTCCGGTTTCGGCCGCCCAGTCGAGGATGTTCTGTAAAATTGGCGCGGGGGTGGGCAGCTGCTCCGCCGGGACCTCCTCGCGGGAGAAATCGCCCAGGCCGAGGGTGGAAAGCAACCGATTGAGCACATAGTGGCGGTCGGCCTCCTCGATCAGGCCGCTGTCGATCCCATATTGCGCCAAACGGCACAGTTCTAAGCTGATGGAACCCATATCCTACTTCCTTTCTGGGTTGATTGACGGCCGCGTGTCTATTCGCGTCCCATTTTTTCCACAACCTCGCCGCGGCGCTTGTAGATGCTGTTTTCCGGCACATAGCCGCGCACCATGGAGAGGGGGTAGAGGTTGCTGTTTCTGCCGATGACCGAGCCGGGATTGAGCACCGTACCGCAGCCGACCTCCACGTTGTCCCCAAGCACGGCCCCGAACTTTTTGAGCCCGGTCTCTATCCGCGCGCCGTCGACGCCGACCGTGACGAGCGTTTTATCCGACTTGACGTTGGAGGTGATCGACCCCGCCCCCATGTGGGCGCGGTAGCCGAGGATGGAATCGCCCACATAATTGTAGTGGGGGACCTGCACTCTGTTAAAGAGCACCACGTTTTTGAGCTCGGTGGAGTTGCCCACCACAGCGCCCTCGCCGACGATGGCGCTGCCGCGGATGAAGGCGCAGTGGCGCACCTCAGCCTCTTTTCCGATGATCAGCGGGCCGCCCAGATAGGCGGTCGGCGCGACCTTCGCGCTTTTGGCCACCCAGACGTTCTCTCCGCGCTGCTCGTATTCCTCCGCGGGAAGCTGCGGACCCAGCTTCAGAATAAAGGCGCTGATGAGCGGGAGCGCCTCCCAGGGATATTCCACGCCGACGAACAGCTCCTTTGCGATGGTCTGCTCAAGGTCCAACAGGACTTGCGTGCCAAGCTGTTTTTTCATATCCATCCCTCCGGCACAAAATAGGCGGACTGTAAAGTTAAATGAAAGTTGAGGACCCGTCAGCCCTTCTGGTACAAT
>CABSLJ010000166.1 GCA_902478455.1 uncultured Oscillospiraceae bacterium
GCAGCTTTCGACCGCAATACCGCTTTCCGCGGCGACCGCATCGATGTCTTCAAAAAGTCCGCGCGAAAAATAGTCGTCATAACTGGAGATTTTCACCTCCCGGCAGGCGACCGTCTCCCCAACGGCGTTCACCATGCCGACCGAAGCGTACGCGCCCTCGGCGTAAACGGCGATGATATGGGCAAAATTCCGGTTAAAGCGCAGCGGCGTCGGACGGCGGCCGACGTTGGTCGCGGCGCTGTCGACCGCGTCATAGGAGACGATCCCCTTCCGGTGGAAGCAATCAATGATTTTTACCACCGTGGCCCCGCTGATGCCCGTCATTCGGGTCAGGTCGGCGCGGGAAATGCCGTCGTTTTCGACAAGCAATCCATAAACGATCTTTCGATTGGAGAGCTTGAGCTTGGGTGGAATGTTTGCCTTCATGCCCTACCCTCCCTTGTTTTTTCTCCGTGCAGCTGTTCAGAAGAACATCAATTTATTTAGAATCTAAATTTATTCTAACCTCCTATCTTCCTTTTGTCAACCTTCTTTCCATCCATCTGATCTTTCGGCTATACAAAAATCTTTGTAAGACCGAATGCATTTACCTTCATGCTACAAACACTTTTAAGGACATCAGGGCGTTGGTCGACCACGCCATTCATTTTTACAACCATGAGCGCAGTGAGAACCTGGAGAGCCATTACTTTTGCGACGCCTCCCCGCCTAACACTCCATATTTCCCCTGGGTCCTTGTTTGTGCTGTCAGTGTCAATCAGGGCAGTGCACTGTTCCTGCACTGCCCTGAGATTTCTGCTTTTAGAACGATCAGATATTTCAGCTCAAACAAGTTATATGCGAAAGAGCGGCGATTGCCTCAAGCCATGTCAAGCTCCGGCGCGGACCTCGTCGAACTCCTTTTGAATTTCTTCTGCGGGCGGCGGCGTCAGCAGAGAGACCACCACAATGCACAGGCACGAGAACAGGAAAGCCGGCAGGAGCTCATAAACATCCCAGAGTCCCCCCAGAGGACGAATCAGAAGGTTCCAAATAAACACCATGCTTCCACCGCTGATCATGCCTGCGATGGCTCCCGCACGGTTGATGCGCTTCCAAAACAGGCTCAGAATTATCAACGGTCCAAACGTGGCGCCAAAACCTGCCCACGCAAAACTCACAATGGTAAAGATCACGCTGTTTTCATCCAGTGCAATCACAACGGCGACCGCTGTAATCACCAGAAGGGTGATGCGGGACATGGTCAAAACCTGCTTATCCGTCGCTTTCCGGTGCAGAAGGCCCTGATAAATATTTTTTGAAAATGCCGAAGCGGCAATCAGCAGATAGGAATCGGACGAGCTGATGGTGGCGGCGAGAATTCCGGCCATGACCAGTCCTGCCAGAAGAGGCGGCAGCAGGCGCGTAGAGAGCAGAATAAAGACATTTTCAGCGGATGCCGCGGTCATCAGCGCATCGGGATACAGCGTACGGCCGACAACACCGATAAAGACGGCGACCACCAGGGAAATAACGACCCAAACAGTCGCGATACGGCGGGAACGGGTCAGCTCATGCTCATTGCGAATGGCCATAAAACGCAACAGAACCTGCGGCATACCGAAATATCCCAACCCCCAGGCCAGCGGTGAAACAATATCCAAAATACCGTAGTTTTCCGCAGCTCCGAATTGAGGAGTTCCGTTTACGACCTGCTGCACGCCGTCCACCGTCGTTGGCGTGGCAACCCCGAAAAACTCCAAAAAGCCCGGAATAGACTGCGCGTTATCAATGACCGCCCCCAGTCCGCCGGCGGAAACGGTACCGGTCACAACGATTACAACCAGCGCGACGATCATAACCACGGCCTGCATGAAATCCGAGACGCTTTCCGCCAAAAAGCCGCCGATGATCGTGTAAATCAGTACAAAAACCGCGCCGATGATCATCATGGGAACATAGTCGAAACCAAACAAGGAGGAAAACAGCTTGCCGCACGTGACAAGGCAACTCGCCGCATATACAGTAAAGAAGATCAGGATAAAAACAGCGGCAATGGTCATAATGGCTTTGCTTTTTTCATGAAACCGGTTGGAAAAGAACTCAGGCAGGGTAATGGCGTTGCCAGCCTTCTCGCTGTACCGGCGCAGCCTTTTGGAAGTAATCAACCAATTGACATAGGTACCCACCGCAAGGCCGATCGCCGTCCAGGCAGCGTCCGCGATGCCGCACCAATAGGCGACGCCCGGCAGGCCCATCAGCAGCCATCCCGACATATCCGAAGCCTCCGCGCTCATGGCCGTAATCCACGGTCCCAGTGTGCGTCCTCCGAGAAAATAAGATTCGGGATTTTTATTTGCCCTCCTGGCAAATGCAATGCCAATTCCGATGACAACCGCCATATAGGCCGCCATCGTAATCATAATTTGAAATTTGCCTTCCATATGTTTCTTCTCTCCTCAATTCAAACTGATATATTGTCATTATACTGGACAGACGCTGGTAAATCAAGACAATCCGGCAGTAAAAACGATATAATTCTCTTGCCATCGCATTTTTTAGGAAATATTTCACCTGCGGCACCGTCACATCCGTCAGCATCTTCCATTCAGGATATTCAAATAGGCGGCCGCCAATAAAATACTGTTTTGGGGTGCTTTTGACCACCACAATATCTATGCCGGCCGCCGTCAGCCATTCTATGTCGGCATACACTGTCTGGCGCGCGATTAAAAAAGAGGGCCTAAGTCCTCCGTTTCACTGCCACTTGCTTCATGTTGTCGTGCAGGATTTCTTCCGGATACCCGCCAAAATGCCGGAATGCGTTCTGGTGGCAACGGATGAGAGTGTTCGTACTCCTATCTGTCACAAATTGCCGTACTTCCCTGGAAACTAAGATGGAAACTACAAAGAAACAGGACGGCATCTCCGCCGTCCTGTTTCTTTGCTTCTGCCAATGGGCCAATCCTTCTTACCAGCTTGCGAACCAATCGCGCAGACCTTCAAACCATTCCACGACCTTAAATCGCACTTCAAATTGCGGGGCGTCCTCCACAATGTCCATCTCCGGCGCGGTCAGCACGTCCTCGAGCTCCTGCTGCTCCTCCGCCGCGGGCAGGCACATCGGCGGGAACATGACGCACCACCAGTTGTGTCCCTCGCCGCTGCCGATGGTGACGCGCAGGGCGTCATAGGTTCCGGCGGGCAGCGTGACGGTGTCGTATTCCCTGGTAGTAAAATACATGTTGACAAGCTCCACCTGTACGGGATAGTCGTACCCCCTGCGGAAGACCTCTTTCTGGGCCGCGTCGCGCAGGAAATCGAGATGTTCGGCCGTGAGCGCCTTGGCTTCGCCGAGATTTTCCGCCCCGCCGAAGATTCCTTCTGACACGCGCAGCAGCTCGTCGCGCACCGCGAGCTTAAGGGCCTGGTCCTCCTCTGAATCGGAGTTTGCCAGCACATGCAGGCGCAGCACCTTGGCGCTGATGTTTTCACACGTCTGGGTAAAACCGGTAAAGGTGAAGAGCACTGCTAAAATGAGCGCCAGTAAAATGGATTTCTCCAAGGTTTTTTTCATTGTAAAATCCCGTCCTTTTCAAACATTGGTTTGAGTATGGACGGGATTTTCCCAATTTATGCCGAATTATTCAAGAATTTTCAATCGATGCCGCATTCATACAAAAACATTTCGCAGGAGTCGCCGACGGCGATATCCTTTTGAAAGGTGGAGTAGACTGCGACGGCGGTAAAACCAATCTCCTCCAGGTACCGCTCCATCTCGCCGAACCGGTAGAGATGCGTCTGAAAATCCATAGGCTCGCTTTGCAGCAGTTCTCCGTCCCGGTACAATTCATAGACGCCGGGTGAAAACTGCGTCTGACTTCTTTCGTCATAGTGGTTTTTGGTCTTCAGGATCAGATCAAGGCCTTCTTTGGTTTTCACCGAAACAGAGGTCTGATAATCCGCATCCTCCGGACATCTGTCCGCGACCGTGTCCACCGCAAAAACCAATTTTCCGCCCGGTGCCAGCCGTTCTTTCAGGGCACGCAGGATATTTTTACAGGTGCAGATATCTGTAAACAGCGAAACCGAGCCAGAAGTAATATAAATATAATCGTATTTCTCCTCCGTAAAGCATGCCGTGATGTCGGCGTGAATCACCCGCGCGTCCGGAGCCTTTTCCTTTAATTTCGTCAGCATTTCCCCGGATGAGTCCACACCGGTAACGTCCAGCCCCCGCTCCAGGAAGGGCACCAAAAAACGCCCGCTGCCGCACAAGGGCTCTAAAATCCGCTTTCCCTGCTGCGCATAGGAAAGATAGAACTCCAATTCGTCCTGAGGCGCTTGACGGTGTAAAATTTCATACATCTCCGTACATAAGCTGCCGTAATAATTCTGCTTCACAGTTTTTTCCCCTCTTTCAATAAATCTCTCCAGTGGGGACGGAACGAGCGTCCGCTGTGTGTTCCGCCGGAGGCTTCCGTCAAAACGTCGACCAGAGGCTCGTCATTCCTCGATCTCACAGCCCGCGCCGCGCGGCATGCAGAGGTAAACCTCGTCGTAATATTCTCTGAGCTCGTCTGCGCAGTCCTCCGCCTCTCCCCGCCCGGCAAAAAGGCCGAACACGGTCGGGCCGCTGCCGCTCATGCAGGCGCCGAGCGCGCCGTGGACGCGCATGATCTTCTTGATCTTTTCCACCTCTTCCAGCCGGAGCACCGCCTCGAAGGCGTTGTACAGCTCCCTGCCCACCGCCTCCAGATCGCCGCCGCAGATGGCGCCGACAATCTCATCCAAATCGGGATGCCGGATGCGGACGTGTTTGTCCGAAAGGGCGTAGGCCTCGGCCGTGGAAACCGAAAAATCGGGCTTTGCAAGCACCATATGGCATTCCACCAGGTCGGGCAAAGGGGTGAGAATTGTGCCTGTTCCCTCTGCCTGCATGGTGCCGCCCTGCAGGCAGAAGGGCACATCGGCGCCCAGCCGGGCGGCCAGCTCGGCAAGCTGAAAGCCGGTAAGCCCGGCGCCCGTGATGCGGTCCAGGGCAAGCAGGACGGCCGCGGCGTCGGTACTGCCGCCGGCAAGGCCCGCTCCAACGGGGATGCGCTTTTTGATCCTGATGGATATGCCGGGATTTTCCAGCCCGTTTTCCTCAAAAAAGAGAGCGGCGGCGCGAAAGGCGAGGTTTTCCTCGCCGGTGGGCAGATCGTCCCGGTTGCAGGTGAGCTCTATGCCTCCCCCGCCGTTTTCCCAGACGGTGACAGTGTCGCACAGCTCGACCGATTGCAGAATCATATTGAGAAGGTGGTAGCCGTCATCCCGTTTGCCGATGATATCAAGAGAAAGATTGATCTTCGCCGGCGCGGTCACGGTAACTTTCATGAATCGGTTCCTCCTAAATGTATCACGCCGCTACAGGCTTTTGACAAAGCGTTCGATGCGGGAAAGCGCCTCGGTGATGTGTTTGACCGAATAGGAGTAAGAG
>CABSLJ010000167.1 GCA_902478455.1 uncultured Oscillospiraceae bacterium
GCGGCGGAATCTTTTCGCGGGGGCGACCGCTGTCCGCAAGCGGCGGAATCTTTTCGCGGGGGCGACCGCTGTCCGCAAGCGGCGGAATCTTTTCACAGTGGTGACCGCGCTTCGCAAAGCGCGAAATCCTCACCCTATAAATAACCTCCCGATTTGGAAAATCAGCATTGCAACAATATAGGCTACTCCGGTCTGGTAGGCCGCCGCCCCGATCGCGGAGCGGTAGCTGCCCAGCTCACGCTTGGTCGCGGCAAAGGCCGCCACACAGGGCATATACAGAATAGAGAACGCCAAAAACGCATACGCGGAGAGGGGCGTGAAGATCCCCTGCAGCGCCAGCGCCAGTTCTCCCTCACCAGCAGCTCCCGTGAGTACGGTCAGCGTGCTGACGACCGCTTCCTTCGCGGTAAAACCGGCAATCAGGGCTGTGGACGCGCGCCAGTCGTTGAATCCAAGCGGGATAAAGAGCGGCGCCACGACAGAGCCGATGGAGGCAAGAATGCTTTCCGCACTGTCCGATACCATGTTGAGCGACCAGTCGAAGCTCTGCAAAAACCAGATCACGATTGCCGCAATAAAGATAATGGTAAACGCTTTGCGCAAAAAGTCCTTTGCCTTCTGCCACATGTGGAGCACAACGCTTTTGCCGGATGGCATCCGGTAGGCGGGAAGCTCCATGACGAACGGCACAGGATTGCCCTTGAACAACGTGTTTTTCAGCAAAAGGCCGGATAAAATGGCGACGATGATGCCCGTGACATACAGCGCGATCATCACCAGGGCGGCGTGATTGGGGAAGAACGCCATGGTAATCATGCCGTAAATCGGCAGCTTGGCACTGCACGACATGAACGGCGTCAGGACAATCGTCATTTTGCGGTCGCGTTCAGACGAGAGCGTGCGTGTCGCCATGATGGCGGGGACGCTGCATCCAAAGCCGATCAGCATGGGCACGAACGAGCGCCCGGACAGGCCAATCTTGCGGAGCAGCTTATCCATGACAAAAGCTACGCGCGCCATGTAGCCGCTGTCCTCTAGCAGGGAAAGGAAGAAAAACAGCAGGACAATGATGGGCAGGAACGATAAAACGCTCCCCACGCCCGCGCAGATGCCGTCTACCACCAGCGAATGAAGCCACGGACTGACGTCAGCCACCATCAGGGCATTGGACAGGCCGTCCGTTACATAGTCAATTCCCATCTGAAGCAAGTCCTGAAGCGGAGCGCCGAGCACCGAAAACGTCAGGGCAAAAATCAGCAGCATAATCAGGAGGAAAATCGGGATTCCCAGATATTTGTGCGTCAGGAGCCGGTCTATTTTTTCGGAGCGCACCTGTTCGTGCGTCTCCTGGTGCTTAATCACGCATTCGGAGCAGATTTTTTCGATATAGCTGTAGCGCATGTCAGCCAGGGCGGCCTCACGGTCTGTATGAAGCGCTGTCTCCATCGAGCGGACAATGTGGTGGATAATGTGCATCTCGGCAGGGGTCATGCCCAGGGTGTCGGCCGTAATGCTGTCTCCCTCCACCAGTTTGGTAGCCGCAAACCGGAGGGGGTAGCCCGCCTTCTTCGCCTTATCTTCAATGATGTGTGCAATCGAATGGATGGCCTTGTGTACCTCGCCGACGCAGAAGTCAAGCTTGGGGGGCGGCGCGCTTTCCGATGCGATCCGTTCGATTTCCGCTATCAGGTCGGATACCCCTTCGTTTTTAGACGCCGCAATGGGTACAACGGGTACGCCCAAATGCTCGGAGAGCTTCTTGACATCGATGGAGTTGCCGCTTGCGCGCACTTCATCCATCATGTTGAGCGCAATTACCATCGGCTTGCCTAGCTCCATGAGCTGCAGCGTCAAGTAGAGGTTCCGTTCAATATTCGTCGCGTCGACGATGTTAATAATCGCCTGCGGGTTTTCTTTTAATATAAAATCACGCGTAACAACTTCCTCTGAAGTGTAAGGCGACAGCGAATAAATTCCGGGCAGATCAACCAGGGACATATCCTTGTGTTTCAGGATTTGCCCCTCCTTTTTCTCTACTGTCACGCCCGGAAAGTTGCCCACATGCTGGTTGCTTCCTGTAAGCGCGTTGAACAGCGTGGTTTTTCCGCTGTTTTGGTTTCCGGCTAATGCAAGCAGGTACTTCATGGCTTTTTCACCCGCCCTACTTGATCTACTACAATTTTGGCCGCGTCATCCTTGCGGATGCTCAGTACATAGCTGCGCAGGAACAGCTCAATCGGATCGCCCATCGGCGCAACCTTGCGCACTTCCACATGTGTGTTTGGGGTAAGCCCCATATCCAATAAATGCCGGCGCAGGGCCCCTTCTCCGCCAATCGACGTGATAATTCCTCCCTCGCCGGGCTTTAACTGATCCAATGTCATCCCGTAATCCCCTCTTTTCTTTGAGAGTTGCCTCTCGCTAACTAGCTTTATTTTACATAAAAAGCATATGATTGTCAATAGGAGGTTAGGACAAGAAGAATGGAATATCTGCGGGGATTTGACAGCAAATTTTAGATAGCGGAGCCTAATATTTCTTTTAGATGATTCATGCCGCTGGGCGGGGAGTAAATCTTCCGCTGGCGCCCATCCTTTTATGGCAGGTTCGTGCAATGAGACTCACCGCTTCGTCTTATGCGCCGTAATGATTGTATAGCTGTGGGCGTTGACCGTTATTTTGCAGCCTTCTATCTGCACATACCAGTTTTTACCGTTCCGTTCTATAACAGCCCGTTCGTCTAAAATGTATTTTCTGCACCAGGAAACGACGTCATCCGTTTCAAGAGACAAGTTCCTTTTTATACGCTCTTTGCCCAGTTGTGTGGTGTGAAGCTTATTTATATTTTCAATCAGAGCATTCATTCGCGGCCTCCACCCATTATAATTGATAACTATCATGCTACTATATTACTTCGCATATGGCAAGATATACAGCAAAACCGGAGGAATTTTTTCTGTCGGCCTCTGTCTTTAAAAAGGCTGTTTTCAGCATACATTGACATTAAGCCTCCGATGCGATAAAATAATAAAGTTAAAGGTAAGAATTATGCCCAAATGGGCAAAATGAATAGATACGACGGATAAAACGGCTTTAAGGAGGATGGCGCTTTGAATTTATTGACACCGGACCGGTATACAGAATATGATGCGTTTTTGCAGTCCCATCCAAAGGGACATTTTTTACAGAGTACCATGTGGGGAAAGGTAAAGGACAGTTGGAAAAATGAAGTGCTCCTTTGCTTTGACGCGGAGGGGAAAATCAGGGCTTCCATGTCTGTCCTGATCCGGAAGATTCCATACCTTCCGTTTACGCTGATGTATTCGCCGCGCGGCCCGGTCTGTGATGTTCACGACCGCGAGACTATCGCGGAGCTGCTGTCCGGCGCGCGGGAGCTGGCTAAAAAATACAAGAGCTATGTGCTGAAGATCGATCCGGACGTCAAGTCAAGCGACACGGAGTTGGGGTCTATCCTGACAGAGCTGGGATTTGCCCTGCTGGACGCCGGGAAAAACTTTGAAGGCGTACAGCCAAAATACGTGTTCCGCCTTGATGTATCGGGCAGGACGGAGGATGAAGTGTTCGCCGGATTTGAAAGCAAGACGCGCTACAACATTCGTCTGGCCGGACGCAAGGGCGTTACGGTGGAAATCGGTACGCGCGAGGATTTGCCGCGCTTCCACGAAATTATGGTGGAAACGGGCGAGCGCGACCGATTCATTACGCGGCCGCTGTCTTATTTCCAAAAGATGTATGACGAACTGGGCGACGCACTGCGCCTGTATGTGGCGCGATTTGAGGGGAAAATCATCGCGGCGACGCTGGCCGTCTGCTATGGGAATAAGGTATGGTATGTCTATGGGGCGAGCTCCAATGAATACCGGAACGTGATGCCGAACTATCTGCTCCAGTGGGAGATGATCCGCTGGGCGATTGAGCGCGGGTGCGATATTTATGATTTCCGGGGCGTTTCCGGGGACTTGGATGAGTCAAATCCGCTCTACGGGCTGTATCGGTTTAAAAAGGGATTCAACGGCGAATTTACCGAGTTTATTGGCGAGTACAATTATATCTTCAACAAGTTCATTTACTGGGCGGTAGAAAAAGGCGAGAAAACTTACCGTTCCCTCCGCTACAAATCATTTTTGCGGAAGGAAAAAGAGAAAAAATAATCCTCTGCGGCAATCAGCATAGGCACAAAGGATGGGACAGAGTATGAAAACATTGGTGATTGAAACAGAAAAACTGCGCGCAAATGTGAAAACCCTTCAGGACTATATGAAAGGGACTCCTATTTGGGCGGTGCTCAAGTGCAACGCCTATGGCATGGGGTTAATCCCCTTTACAAAGACGCTGGCGGAATGCGGGATTGACCGGTTTGCGGTCAGCGACGCCGAGGAAGCGGCACTCCTGCGGGAGAATGGGTTTGAACAGGAGATTTTGCTTCTTTCCGCTGCGGAGCTGCCGGACGAGATAGAAACCGTCATCCGCTGCGGCCTTACGGCAACGATTGCTTCACAGGAGGGGGCGCTTGCCTTATCGGAAGCGGCTGAGAAAGCGGGAAAAACAGTCGATGTCCACATCAATGTGGAAACCGGTTTTGGACGCTTCGGCTTTAACAGTGCAGAAGAGTTTCTGGCTGTGAGCGGCCGGATTCCTGGCCTTCGCATTACGGGAGCGTATTCGCACCTTTCCAATGCGTTTGGAGAAGAGAAAACGTCGCGGATCCAGTTGGAACGGTTCCAGAAAATTGTATCGGGAATCGAAGCGGGAGGAGTTTCCATTCCCATGAAGCACATTTGCAATTCTTCCGCGGCTCTGCGCTTTCCGGACATGCACCTCGACGCGGTGCGGATCGGGTCGGCGTTTTTGGGACGGCTGTCGTTTGAGCCGCCAGTAGCGCTGTCAAAGCTTGCGTATCTGGAAGCAGAGGTCAGCTATGTCAAAACATTGCCGGAAGGGGCAAACGTGGGCTACGCCAATACCTGCCGCCTCAAACGCAGGACTACGACGGCGGTCATTTATGTTGGATATGCGGACGGCTTTGCCATGGAGAAGAAAAACGATACCTTCCGCTTTTTGGATATTCTGCGCTACACCTACCATGCACTGCAGTATTTTTTGAAAGACAACCGTACTTATGTCCGCATTGGGGAAAAACGCTATCCCCTGCTGGGACGGATCAGCATGTACAATATCATTGCAGACGTGACTGGGTCGGGGGTGAAACCAGGAGATAAAGTACGTATAGAAATCAATCCGATCCTCGTCAATCCATCAATCGAACGCAGCTACAGATAGAAGACAAAGGAGTTTGTTATGTTTGAAAAATTAGCCTTTATCGAAGATAAAAACCGGGAGCTGGAACGGCAGATCGCCGACCCCGCCATTATTTC
>CABSLJ010000168.1 GCA_902478455.1 uncultured Oscillospiraceae bacterium
CCGAAATCGATCTTCCCGCCGGTGCGGTCCACAATGGAGCCGACGCCAACCACCTCTCCACCGGCCGCCTTGACCAGCTCAAGCACCTCGCACACCGAGCCGCCAGTGGTGACGACGTCCTCAACCAGCAGGACCTTCTGACCGGGATGCACCGCGAATCCGCGGCGCAGGGTCATTTTGCCCTCTTCATCGCGCTCGGCGAAAAAGTTTTCGCAACCCAGTCCACGGCTGACCTCATACGCCATCTGCACGGCGCCCATTGCCGGACCGATGACGACCTCCACGCCGTCGTCCTGAAACTGCTCCGCCAGCGCGGCGCAAAGCTCCTCACTGTATTTGGTATTTCTGAAAATCTTGGCGCACTGCAAATAGCGGTTGCTGTGCCGACCGGAGGTCAAACGGAAATGCCCCTCCAGCAAAACCCCCGCCTCCTTCAAAATCTCCATGACACGTTCCTGAGTGATCATATTGCATCTCTCCTTATTCTCATTCTGTTCCCTGATTGTTGTTACAATCTTTCCACATACAAACGCAGGACATGGCTGTGTCTTTTATTTTATTATACTCTAAAATTCGCTATTTGAAAAGTGGACGAGCATCCGTTTCACAAAAAGAAAAGGGTCAACCTGTTTTCTCCGAAAACGTCCATGTCTTTCCCACAGCGCCAAACAGGCGTTTTTTCGGAAAAGGCGCCTTCGTGGATGACGAAACGCCGATTTTGTGGTATGATCTTTGCGGGTGATCGAGATGAAGACTATCACAATCGGTACAAACGACGCGGGGCAGCGGGTGGACAAATTCCTCACAAAATCCTTTGCCCGCCTGCCGCAGTCGATGCTTTACAAGGCGCTGCGGACCAAAAACATCAAGCTCAACGGCAAGCGCTGCGAGTGCTCCACGCGCCTGTCCTCCGGCGACGTACTCACGCTGTATCTCAAGGATGAATTTCTGGAAGCGACGCCTGAACAATACGACTTTTTGCAGGCCCCGGTCAGACTCAACATCCTTTATGAGGACGCCAATCTTCTTCTGCTGGATAAAAAGCCCGGCCTGCTTGTTCATCCGGATGAAACCTATCACTTTGATTCGCTCATCGCCCGAGTGCAGCATTACCTCTATGACAAAGGGGAATACGATCCTGCGGCCGAGCAGTCCTTTGCGCCGGCGCTGGTCAACCGCATCGACCGCAACACCGGCGGCATCGTCATCGCCGCCAAAAACGCCGAGGCCCTGCGCATTCTCAACGACAAGATGCGCGGGCGCGAGCTGCATAAATATTACCTGTGTATTGTGCATGGCAGCCTCAAAAAAAAGGAAGACACGCTGGAAGGCTTTCTGGAAAAAAACGAGGCGCAAAACCGGGTGTATATCTCCCGCCGCCCCACCGACCAAACCCGTTCCATCCGCACGCGCTACCGCGTGCTTGCCGAGCACGGGCGCTACAGCCTACTGGAGGTGGAGCTTCTGACCGGCCGCACCCATCAAATCCGCGCCCATCTGGCCTCCATCGGCCACCCCCTGTTGGGGGACGGAAAATACGGCACCAACGCCCAAAACAAGGCGACCGGCTACAAACGGCAGGCGCTCTATTCCTACAAGCTGACGTTTGACTTTACCTCTCCCGCCGGCGCGCTGGATTATCTCAACGGACGAACCTTCGAGGTGCGCGAGGTCTGGTTCGTCGACGAGTTTTACAACCTGTGAGCAGTGTTATTCTCTGGGTTGCGCGATAAAATACCGCCGGCAAAAAGCGGGGACGCACAGCATGCGCCCCCGCTTTTATCTGTTCGCTATCGTCCGGCATCCGGTTTCTCCGGATGAAGCACAAGCCCGTTTTCCGAAAAGAAACCTTCCGCAATTTCCCGGGAAATCCATCTGTACAGCCCGGACGCCGGTCAGCTGTTTTTATCCACCTGATGAAACTGCTTGAGATTGCCCGTTTTTTCCGACCGGCGGTCGAGCTCTGCCGTCACATCGCCGAGCGTGATGCCCTGCTGCGCCATGAGCACCATCAGGTGATACAGCAGGTCGGAGATTTCGAGCACCGTTTCAGCATTGTTCCCGTTTTTCGCCGCGATGATCACCTCGCTGCATTCTTCGCCGCATTTTTTCAGGATTTTATCCAGTCCCTTTTCAAAAAGGTAGCAGGTATAAGACCCCTCGGCAGCGTTTGCCTTGCGGTCAAGGACGGTATCATAAAGCGCCTGGAATGAATTGTTCATTTGGTATCCCTCCAAATTTCATTGAAAAAACAGCTGTGCGCGCCCGTATGGCAGGCGGGTCCCGTCTGGTCCACCAGGAGGAGGACGGTGTCGCTGTCGCAATCGCCATAGATGCGTTTGATCTTCTGCAGATGGCCGGAGGTCGCCCCCTTGTTCCACAGCTCCTGCCGGGAACGGCTGTAAAACCAGGTGTAGCCGGTTTCAAAGGTTTTTGCCATCGACTCGCGGTTCATATAGGCGAGCATGAGGACCTCGCCGGTGCTTTCCTCCTGTACGACGGCAGGAAGAAGATCGGCTTTCTGAAAAAAAGATTCAATCAGCTGTTGCGTTTGATGGTCCACGGGGGACGCTCCTTTCTTGCGGCGTTTTGAGGCCGGGTGTCTGAAAAGCCGTCAGGACTGCGCTGCACGGAGCGCCTCCTGCAAATCCAGATCGCCGGTGTAAAGGGCCTTGCCGCAGATGGCCCCATACAGGCCGAGCGCGCGCAGGGCGGAGAGATCGGACAGGGAACTCACGCCGCCGCTTGCGACAATGTTGCAGGAGACCGAGCGGTTGAGCGCCTCCAGCTGCTCGAGATTCGGTCCGGAGAGCATGCCGTCCTTTGCGATGTCCGTAAAGATGATGGTGCGCACGCCGATGTCCTCCATCCGCCCGGCCAGCTCGATGTAATCGACCGAGGAGGTGTCCAGCCAGCCCTCGGCGGCCACCTTGCCGCCGCGCGCGTCAATGCCCACGGCGATCTTCTCCCCGCAGGCTTTCACGGCCTCGCGGACAAAATCCGGATTTTTCAGCGCCGCCGAACCGAGGATAACGCGGGCGACGCCGCCCTCCAGGTAGGTGAAAACGGTCTCCATGCTGCGGATGCCGCCGCCGATTTCCACCTGCAATCCGCTTTTCCGGCAGACCTCCAGAATCACGCCCTGATTTTTGGGAACGGCGTCTTTCGCGCCGTCTAGGTCCACCATATGCAGCCACTGCGCGCCCGCCTTTTGAAACGACAGGGCGGTTTGCACCGGGTCCTCGGCCACCTTGTGGGCGGTGGTGTAGTCCCCTTTTTGCAGACGGACACAGTTGCCGTCCTTGAGATCGATTGCGGGAAGGATAATCATACAAAAACTCCTCTGTTATGAGTAGCGCAAGCGCGCCGAATCATTGCTGCCGGTAAAAGCGTAAAAGCGGAACCAGCCAAGAGCATTGACCTCGCGGAAAGAGACCTTTCAAAGGACAAGCCATGGCTGCACAACAGGAGATCGCCGTGCCGGAAAAACCGCATTGCGCCGCGTGTTTTTACGCAAACAAGCAAAACAACTTTACAGAACTCCCTTGGTGGAAAGCACGCCCCCGCCGGTAGGGGAAACGGCCAATCGCAACGCGTGGGCAACCGCTTTGAAGATGGCCTCGGCAATGTGATGGGAGTTTTTCCCGTATTCCAAACGGACGTGCAGGGTGATGCCGGCGTTCATGGCGAGCGCGCGCAGGAATTCCTCCACCATGCAGGTGTCAAAAGCGCCGACGCGCTCTTCGGGAAAGCTTGCGTCGAACACCAGGAAGGGGCGGCCGCTGACGTCCACCGCGGCAAAGGCGAGGGCTTCGTCCATCGGCACGAAGAAAGAGCCGAAGCGGGCGATGCCTCCCTTTTCCCCCAGCGCCTCTGAAAAGGCCTTGCCGAGCACAATGCCGGTGTCCTCCACCGTGTGATGGCAGTCCACCTCGAGGTCTCCCTGGACCTCGGCCTGAAGGCCAAAGCCGCCGTGGGCGCCAAAAGCGGTCAGCATGTGGTCAAAAAAGCCGATTCCCGTCTGGGAACTGACGGCGCCCCCGTCCAGCGAAAGGCTCAGCCTGATATCGGTCTCACGGGTTTTTCTTTCCACAGTGGAAGTTCTCATGCAATCACCTCTGTTGATCTGTGCGCAGGAAAAGCGCCAAACGCTAAACACTGTTTTTCAGTATCATATTACTCCGCCAGCGCCTTCCCGAACGCCTTTAGGAAGGCTTCGTTTTCCGCATCGCTGCCGGCTGTAATCCGCAAAAAGCCGTCAAAGCAGCGCACGGCGACGCTCTGCTTGAGCATCGCTCCAAACAGGCGCTTCGCCTCCTTGGTGCGCAGAAGCACAAAATTGGTGCAGCTTGGGATGACCTCAAACCGCCCCTCATTTTGTTTTGCCAGCCGCAGCAGGGCCTCCTCCAGCGCTTTTCTGGAGGCGATGATGCAGCGGTTCTCCTCGCGCAGCTCCTCCGGGCAGGAGAGCAGGGCCGTGCCCATCGCCTGGGAGAAGGCCCCCACATTGTAGGGGGATTTGACCGCCTGAAGTGCTCGGGTGATCGTTTCGTTTGCCACGGCAAAGCCCAGACGCAGAGCCGCCCCGCCGATGGCCTTGGAGCAGGTGCGCAGAAGGATGAGGTTGTCGTATTCGGCGGCCTCAGACAAAAGCGACTGATCCCAGAAGTCCATGTAAGCCTCGTCGAGCACGACGAGGGCCTCCACCGAGCGGATGAGCCTGCGGACCTCCTCCCGTACAAGGCCCAGGGAGGTCGGATTGCAGGGATTGGAGAAGATGAGCATCCGCGCCTTTTGCCGCCTGCAGACCTCGATCACATGGTCGACGTCGATGGCGAGCGTCTCCCCCTTTTGGAGGGTGACGCAGTTGACCTCTGCAATAGAGGCATAAAAGCGGTACATGGAGAAATCGGGGTCGATGGTGACGACCGTCTCCCCCTTCATGAGAAAGGCGTTCATCAGTACCGAGATCAGCTCGTCCGAGCCGTTGCCCGCCGTGACGTGCTCGGGACGGACGCCGTAATAACCGGCGAAGGCCTGCCGCAGTTCGGCGGCGAGAGGGTCGGGATAGCGGTTCATGGGTATCTGGGATGCGGCCTCCTCCACGCGGGCGCGCAGCTTGCCCTCCAGCGGAAAAAAGGATTCGTTTGCATCCAGACGGACGGCGTAATTCCCCTTGAGGGACTCATAAGGGGTCAGGTCTCTGATTTTTTGATTGAGCTCATATGGCATGGATGACGGTTTGAGCGACCCCCTTGCTCCGTTTGGAACAGGCAGGCGCGCAAGCCTTCCCCCTTTTCTCTAAAATTACAAGCGAAAG
>CABSLJ010000169.1 GCA_902478455.1 uncultured Oscillospiraceae bacterium
AAGGGCTGTGAAATTTGTTTGCCAATCTTCCACAGTTGCGGCAGCTTTTTTTCACTGCTCTTCAAAAATAGATTTTCATTGAAGGAGGGGACTTCCACCCCTCCCAACTCAGCCTTAAGGAAGGTGAATCACCAAATGGAGAATCAGCAAATCCTGGACCAGATGACTCTGGATGAGAAATTTCGTTTTCTGACCGGCGGCGGGCTCAACCGCAGCTGCAAGCTGGAACGTTTCCCAGTAGAGGTCATGCGTTTTCATGACAGCCCCTTCGGACTTCGGTTAAAACTTGCCTATGATGAAGACAAAAGAGAAATGAGCGAAAAGCTCCGCTCCGCCTTTCCGAATTCTGAAAGAGGGGACGAGGCTGTTTCCACAGCCTTTCCCACCGGCTGCGCAATGGGCGCCGCCTGGGACCCGGACATTGTGCGGGAAATTGGGCGCGCGCTTGGGGAGGAATACAGCGGATATGGAATCAACGCCGTTCTGGGACCTGCGCTCAACATCAAGCGCCATCCCCTCTGCGGCAGGAACTTTGAATACTTCTCGGAAGATCCTGTTTTGTCCGGTGAACTGGCAAGCGCCTATGTGGAGGGCGTACAGTCGCAGGGCGTAGCCGCCTGTCCCAAGCATTACGCGGCAAACAATCAGGAACGCGGCCGGGCCTTCGTATCCAGTGAGATAGACGAACGGACGCTGCGGGAAGTGTATCTAAAGCCGTTTGAAATTCTGGTCCGGAAGGCGCACCCATGGTCGATCATGTGCGCCTATAACAGAATCAACGGCGTCTACGCCTCCGAGCACAAACAGCTGTTGAACGATATCCTGCGGCAGGAATGGGGATTCGACGGCATCGTGATCTCCGATTGGGGAGCGGTCAAAAACCGGGCCTATTCCCTGCTTGCCTCCGTGGAAATGTGCATGCCCTATCAGGAGGAAGCCTACGGACAGCTGCAGGAAGCTTACGAGCAGGGGCTTATCGACGAAGGCGTGATCGATGAGGCGCTCACACGGTTGTTCCGGTTTTACGAGAGAACCAAAACCGTCTATGAAGAAAGTTCGATCGACTTTGAAGCGCATCACAGGGTAGCTGTGCAAGCAGCAAGAGAGGCCGTCACCCTGCTGAAAAATGAAAAGTCCGCCCTCCCCATTCTGAAGGGGCAGATCAAGCGTCTGCTCGTCGTCGGCGAGCGCGCCGCTCGGCCGTTCATCGGAGGGGACGGCAGTTCCCGGGTGGTCAATCCCGCCCATATGACCACTCCTCTTCAGGAACTCACCGATCTTTTGGGCGAGGAGGTCTGCGTTCAGTATGTGGGGGACGACGCCCTCAATACCTATGACAACGAAATCGGGTTTATGGAAACCGACCTGGCTAAAGAGGCTATGAAGGCAGACGCCGTCGTCGTCTTTGCCAATCAGGACTATTCCAACAGCAGCGAGGCCATGGACCGCAACCACATCGAGCTCGAACCTTATCTGGAACACGCCATACGCGTCTGCCACCGGGTAAACGCCAGGGTTATTGTTGTGCTGAACGTGGGCAGCGCCATTTCCACTTACAAATGGGAGCACTGCGCCGATGCAATTCTGGTCAGCTGGTTCGGCGGTCAGGGAATGGGAAGAGCTGTAGCGGAGACCATCTGCGGGCTGAACAATCCTTCCGGTAAGCTCCCGGAGACCTTCCCCCGGCGCCTGCAGGATGTCCTCAGTCTGGAAAATTACCTCGGAGACGGATACAAGGTGGAATACAATGAAAAGCTTTTGGTCGGCTACCGCTGTTTTGACCGTTACGAGAAAGCTCCCTGCTATGAATTTGGGTTCGGCCTCTCCTATTCCAGCTTTTCCTATCACGATTTGACTCTGGAGGGCGACACGCTATCCTTTTTCCTGACCAACACCAGCGACCTGGACGGAGCGGAGGTTGCCCAGGTGTATGTGGAATTCCCGCCGGATTCCTGGTCCAGCCATCCGGTCAGGGAGCTCAAGGCCTTCCGCAGAGTATGGGTCAAAGCGCGGGAAAGCGTGCGCGTATCCATCCCACTGCCCGAGGAAAGCTTCCAGTATTACAATACCGCCTTGAGAAAATGGACGGTAGAAAGCGGCGTTTATACCATCCGGGTGGGCGCTTCCTCGCGCATCCTGCCTTTGAGCCTTGTAAAAGAGATGCGTTCGCACGAACTCATCACCACCTGTTCCGTCGGCGAATAAAACGGCGGACATCAGCATCAGGAAAGGGAAGTTCATTGTATGAAAAACCACTATGTTTATTCACTGAGAATCGGGATCAGCCCCGACTTCTATCCGGAAGAAAAATTCGCGATCCTGTTGGATTTCTGCGCCCGGGCCAAAATTGACGACATTCAGTTTTTTATCAATATGGAAGAGCTCAACCAGGGACATCTGACGGTGGAGGACACCAAACAATGGCTTGCCATGCTGGCCCGCTTTAAGCCCCAGGCAGAGCAGCGGGGTTATACCGTTTCTTTGAATCCCTGGACCACTTTGCTTCATGAAGACCGGGGCAGAACCCTCCTCCCGGAACAACATTTCACCGCTATGGCCGACCTCAATGGAAAAAGGGCGCAGGCGGTGGCTTGTCCGCTGGATGAGACATTCCGAAAATATCTCTCGGAAATCTTCCGCCTCTATGCGGAAATGAATTTTCATGTCATCTGGCTGGAGGACGATTTCCGCCTGCACAATCATCCCCCGCTGGAATGGGGCGGATGCTTCTGCGAGCTGCACAGGCGGGAGTTCTCCAAGCGCGCAGGGAGGGAACTCTCTCTCTCGGAACTCGCCGAGGGATTTTCCAAGCAGGGAAATCCTCCTCCCGCCCGCAAAATCTGGCTGGACACAGCGGGCGACACCATGTCTGGGCTGGCAGAGCTCCTGGGGGATGCCGTACATAGGGTCTCTCCGCAGACCCGCATGGGGCTGATGAGCTCCGGTCCGGAATCCCACTGCGTGGAGGGCCGTGACTGGGAACGGATTTTAAAGGGTATTGCCGGTCCCAACAAGCCGCTGAACCGTCCCCACCTGCCGGCATACAACGATGTGTCCTCCATCCGCTACGCCGCTCACTTCCAACGTTTCCCGAGGTTGACGGCCGCCATGACCAAGGGTCTGGCCGAGCTGTGGCCGGAGGTGGAAAACTTTCCTCATTCCAGGTTTTCAAAATCCCACCGGTTTATGACGCTGCAGCTGGAAAGCACCTTGTCCCTCTGTGCGGGCGGAAGCACGCTGAACATCTTTGACATGATCGGAAACGGCGTCAATCCCACGCAGGGCTATGATAAAGCGCTCTCCCGCATCAAGCCGTATCTGAACGGCGTGACCGGTCTGTCGTTCTCCCCGGACCAGGAGCAGGGCGTCTATGTTCTTTACAGCAGCCGCTCTTCCTACACCATCCACTCAACGGGCGAAAAGACGCCCGACGCCATCCGACCGAGGGAGACTTTCTGGGCGGAATTTCTTGCTGTTCTGGGTGTCGCTTACCGATATTGCGACGATCCCTCCCTCTCCGGGAAACTGGTAGCCGTCAGCGGGCAATATTTCCGCAACCTGACGCCGGAGCAAATGGAACGTCTTTTCGCCGAAAACACGCTCCTTCTGGACGGAGAGGCCGCCTTTGTCCTATATGATATGGGACTGGGCCATCTGGCGCATATCGCCTCAGCCGAGTGGTACCCTGTCAACACTGGAAAGCACAGCTACGAGCAAGTGACGGACGGGCGGCTGTATCAGGACTTACCCGAGGCGCGCCTGAGCGCCCAGACCTGCAACAGCCGGGTGGAGCCCACCGATTATCTGCGCATCCACTACGACACCGACGACCGGGAAACCATCACCAGGATGAAAGCGCCTGACGGCGGAGACGTCGGAAACTGCATGGTCTGCTTTGAAAATAAACTCTTCCTTCTCCCCTATGGGCACATGGCCTTTCAGTACGACGGCCTGCTCAATCCCATCCGGCAGGAAATCCTGCAGTCCCGCATCGCTCTGGCGCCGGAAGACGCCCGTCCGGTCATGATCAGGGACTGCCCCTACGTCACCGTGAACCACTTTTCCCAGAAGGAGAGGGAAGCGCTCCTACTTACCAACTATTCCAACGACGGCTACAGCGCCCCCGTGCTCTCTCTTCCCTTTTCGGCTGACGCAGCCTTTGAAGTCTCCCGGACGGACGGCAGTCTGATTCCGGTTGCCATACAACAGAAGGAAAACGGTGTGGAACTTTCCCTTCATCTTCAGCCCCTGGAATCCCGATGCCTGATTTTCAAACAACAGCCGTAACCCAAAACAAAGGAGGAAAAGGCAGTGCAGATTGATTTTTATGAAGACCGACTCCGCTCCCTCTTGAAGAATCTGGAGAAGGTTCTTTGCGAAGAGGAGACAGAGATTGAGGGCTTTCTTTACAAGCCCTGCGGATATAAGGCGGGAAATGAACTCCCCGGAACGGACGGATTTCTCCCCTTTGGTCCGCACGACCGCTGGGGCGGAGAAGAAGAGGCTCACGCGTGGTTTTATAAAAAGCTGGAAATTCCGGAAGGCATGCGCGGGCGGAATGTTGTGCTGCGCCTTGATATGCCGGCCGACAGCTGGAGTATCGCCAATCCGCAGTTTCTCGCCTATGTAAACGGTTCTCCCGTGCAGGGGCTCGACCGGAATCATGACGAAATATTTCTAGACAATGCCGGCGCCTCTTATGAAATCCATATTTACGCCTACCTCGGCTTCCGCGACGATTGGTGGGAATTCCATCAGAGCAGCGATCTGCTGGAATTCCACGCCAGGCTGTGCGTGTATGACGAAAACCTTCTCCCCCTCTATTACGCCCTTTCCGTCGCCTATGAGACCGCCCTGATGCTTGACCCGGACGAGCGGGATTCCATCGATCTCAAGCGCCGGGTGGAAAAGGCGGTCAGTCAGCTCGACCTCCGTGTGCCCCGCTCGGAAGACTGCCGCCAGTCGGTCAGAGCGGCGCTGGAAACGCTGTCAGCTCCCTTTCCCGGCTCCGGCGCGCGGGAAGGGGAATTCGACGCGATCTGCATCGGTCATACACACATCGACGTCGCATGGCTGTGGACGCTCGCGCAAACGAGGGAAAAGGTGCTGCGCTCCTTTTCCACCGTGCTGACCCTGATGAAGCGGTATCCAGAATACAAATTTATGTCCAGTCAGGCGCAGCTTTACCAATTTTTAAAGGAGGAAGCCCCGGAATTGTTTGCCGAGGTCAAGGAAATGGTGAAGCAGGGCCGCTGGGAGGTCGAAGGCGCCATGT
>CABSLJ010000170.1 GCA_902478455.1 uncultured Oscillospiraceae bacterium
TAAGCAGGTCTTATTCGCTTCCCTTAATCTGTAACACATCATTGACAAACCTACAAAAGGGGAGATTGCTTTTTTTCATGCGTGTTCGACCGGCGCAACGCCGCGTTTGGTAGAAGAGGAGTCGAAAATCCGGTTTCCGGAGAGATCGCATGTTGACTTTCCGGGAGCTGCATGCTATCCTGAATGGGACCAGCATATGTGGTGGAGTCTGTCATAGAGCGATTGTTTCGGTTGCTTTATTTATGCCGGTTGATCGGGCGGGGCCTCCTGTCTGGTCTGTGGACTGCAATAGCAGTGTCCTGTTTGAGGCAGAACCGTGTGATGGTTCTGCTGTTTTTTTGTGATGGCGGGTATGCTGTTTCCTGCAAGGCGCGGGGAAATGTCCGCCTTGCTTCTGACAGACGCCGCCCGTTGTCTTCGGTCATCCGGAGATCACGCAGAGCGGCGTTTTTTGCAGACAACGCGCTTGTGGCGGCGGAAAGCCGTCTCCTTTGAATATGCGGTGATCGAAGGAGCAAAACTACTCCCGGACAGATCGGCCCGCCGCCTGACGGAAACGGGGAACCCTCTGAGATTCAGGGCGGAACCGGCGCAGGTTCCGACAGCCATGCCGGAGCGGCATGGCGAAGCGGAGAATGCCTGCTTTAGGGGATGTTGTGTCCGGAACAAAAGATAGGTGTGTAAATATTCATGGAAGAAATGATTCTACAGACAATCAACGACGTCGGGTATATCGGCATCGCCCTGCTGATCCTCCTGGAAACCGTCTTTCCTCCGATTCCGTCGGAGGTGATTCTGCTGTTCGGAGGGTTCATGACCACCTGCTCGGAATTGAATGTGGTACTGACAGTCCTGTCGGCCACGGCTGGCTCCTATGTGGGCGCATGTATCCTCTATGGGATCGGCAGACTGCTGGATAAGCAGCGCCTCAGCGCATTGATCGGCGGAAAGATCGGCCGGTTTCTGCATCTGCGCCAGGCGCATCTGGACAAAGCCTTTGCCTGGTTTGAACGGTATGAAAACAAGGCGGTCTTTCTCTGCCGCTGCGTGCCCATTGTAAGGAGCATTATTTCTGTTCCGGCGGGCATGTCCAAGATGCCATTCCTGCTGTTTTCCGGTCTTACGGTCGCGGGGAGCGCCGTCTGGAACACGGTCGTCATCCTTCTTGGGCGCATGGTGGGAAGCACCTGGCACAACTATCTCAAATATTTCAGCTGGTACTCTTTGGCGGCGCTTGCGCTGCTTGCGATTGCAGCCGTCGCGGTGGCGGTAAAAATCATCCGCAGGAGAAGAAAAGCAAACCGAAAGGAGCCTTGATGAGTCGAAGCCTCACGCATTGTGCAGAGGGATCAAGACGATTTCCGGCCGGTAGGTATGTCCGCTTGGGAGCAGATCGATCCCTTGTGCGGGTCCTTCTCTTACCTATGGTCCCTTCAAAAAATGGAAGAGAGGTCTGGCTGGGAAGGAACCACCCGTCCCCAATGCAGGCGCACGGTCGAGATCACCAGAAAAAGAGGGAAGAAAGGGGAGAAAAGAAACAAAATGCAAGAATTGAATTTTAATCTTGCATTTTTGGAGGAGTTCGATTACTATTTAATATAGTTAAAACCGGGAAAACCGCACGGAACGGCCGGCTTTTGCACCGGAAGACGGCCGCCTTCGTTTGCGGAAGGGCGGCTTGCGTCGCGTTTGCTTTGCAACCCGTCCGGCCGCGGCTGGACGGGCACGCAGGATATCCGGGAAAGACGGACGTCTCCATGACCTTCGGCGCTTATGCCGCTCAATCTTTTTTAGGGGGCTTTTCGGGTTGAATTATCTGTCAATGAACAAAAACGAACTGGAAGCTGCAAAAGAAACGCTGCAAAAGCAGTACCGCGCCTATCAGGAACAGGGCTTGAAGCTGGATATGTCCCGCGGCAAGCCGGGCGCCGATCAGCTCGATCTCTCCAATGATCTTCTCGATGTGCTCGGTTCGCAATCCGACTTCCGCACGGAAAATGGGCTGGACGCCCGCAATTACGGCGGTCCGGACGGCATTCCGGAGGCAAAGGCTCTCTTTGCCGAACTGTTGGGCGTTGCGCCGGGCGAGGTGTTTGTAGGCGGCAATTCCAGTCTGAATATGATGTTTGACGCGGTCGCCTGCCTGATGACGCACGGCGTCGCCGGCTGTGAGCCCTGGATGAAGCAGGGCGGCGTCAAGTTCCTTTGTCCCGTTCCGGGATACGACAGGCACTTTGCGGTCACCGAATACTTCAGCGTGGAGATGCTTCCCGTGCCGATGACGCCCCAGGGCCCCGATATGGACGTCGTGGAGCGCCTTGTTTCGTCCGACGCTTCGGTCAAGGGCATCTGGTGCGTGCCGAAATATTCCAATCCCCAGGGCATCACCTATTCGGACGACACCGTCCGCCGTTTTGCTTCTCTCAAGCCGGCAGCCCCTGATTTCCGCATCTTCTGGGACAACGCCTACTGCGTGCACGACATCAGCGATACGCCCGATACGCTGCTCAACCTGATGGACGAGTGCAAAAAACAGGGGAATGAAGACCTTCCCATTCTCTTCTGCTCCACCTCCAAGATCACTTTCCCGGGCGCGGGCGTCGCGGCGATGGCGGCGTCGGAAAAGAATCTCGCCGTTTTCAAAAGGAATTACTCCTTCCAGACCATCGGCCACGACAAGCTCAACCAGCTCCGCCATGTGCGCTATTTCCACAATGTGGAGGGTATTCTCTCCCATATGCAGCGCCATAAGGCCATTTTGCAGCCCAAGTTCGGCGCTGTGATCGACCTGCTGGAGGAAGAGCTCAGCGGCACGGGCGTCGCCAGTTGGGACCACCCGAACGGAGGGTATTTCATCAGCGTTGACGTTCTGGACGGCTGTGCAAAACGCGTGGTTCAGCTCTGCAGAGAAGCCGGCGTAACGCTCACCCCCGCAGGGGCGACCTATCCCTACGGCAAGGACCCGCGGGACGCCAACATCCGCATTGCGCCTACACTGCCTCCCGTTTCGGAGCTGGAGCAGGCCATGCAGCTTTTCTGCCTGTGCGTCAAGCTGGCGGCGGTGGATAAACTGCTGGGCATTTTATAAGAAGTTGCCGTCGGCATTCTGTATGAACAGAACAATCTGGCGTTTTGCATTGACTTTTGTAAATTAAAACAATATAATTAACCTTGTTACGTTCGCGATTGGGCGGGGTTACAGGGTTAATTTTTTGTCCGCCCGCGGACAAGCTCAACATATTGGAGGATACACGAATGAAGCGACACGGCAAACCAATCTTTTTTATTGTCGCCCTCCTGGTCCTGGCATTGGGAATCTCCGCAATTGTCGGCATTCACACGCAAAACGGAGACCTGAGGGTAACTCATTTGAAAGGGGTTGAGGACATCCGCTGGGGAATCGACATCCGCGGCGGTGTGGAGGCAACCTTCAAGCCTGAAGAGGGCTTGGATGCGACCAATGAGCAGATGGATTCGGCAAAATCCATCATTGAGGTCCGTATGGTGAAAAACAACATCACCGACTACGAGCTCTACGTCGATTACGACAACGACCGCATTATCGTCCGTTTCCCCTGGAAAGTGGAGGAGACGGAATTTAACCCCGAAGAGGCGATCAAAGAGCTATCCGCAACCGCTCGGCTGACTTTCCGCGAGGGCAATCCGATCGATTCGACCACCGGTCTGCTGAAAGAGGATTCCGAGGACACCGTCCTGCTGGAAGGCAAGGATGTCGAGAGCGCCACTGCCGGCGTGATACAGGAAGAAACGGGCAGTATGAAATATGTCGTCAATCTGAAATTCAACGAGGACGGCACAAAGAAATTTGCGGAAGCCACAGAAGAATTCAAAGGAGAGACCATCTCCATCTGGATGGACGACACGCTTCTTTCCGCTCCTACGGTTGAAAGTGTGATCACCGAGGGCACCGCCACGATTTCAGGCAATTTCACAGCGGCCGAGGCCACCGACCTCGCCAACAAAATCAATGCGGGCGCCCTGCCCTTTAAGCTGGAGACCGACAACTACGGCTCCATCGATCCCACCATGGGAGCCTCCGCCCTGACGGCAATGGGTATTGCGGGCATTATCGCACTGATTCTGATCTTCATCTTTATGATCAGCTTCTACCGTCTGCCCGGCTTAATCGCTTGCATCGCCCTGCTCGGACAGGTCGGTCTGTCCATCGCGGCGGTGTCCGGCTATTTCAACGCCTTCCCGAGCTTCACGCTGACGCTGCCCGGTATCGCGGGCATCATTTTGTCCATCGGCATGGGCGTTGACGCGAACATCATCACCAGCGAACGCGTCAAAGAAGAGCTGCTGGCGGGCAAGACGCTGACCGGAGCGATTGAAAAGGGCTGCAAGAGCAGCTTCTGGGCGATCTTCGACGGCAACATCACCGTCATCATCGTCGCGGTCATCCTCATGGGCGTCTTTGGACCGACCAACATTCTCTCGGCTCTCTTTGGACCGTCGACCACGGGCGTCATTTATTCCTTCGGTTATACCCTGTTAATCGGCGTCATTTCCAACTTCATTATGGGCGTGGGCGCTTCCCGCCTGATGCTTCGTTCCGTTGCCAGCTTTAAATGTCTGCGGAAAAAGTCCCTGTACGGAGGTGCTGCGGAATGAACTATAAAATTGATTTCTTTGGAAAACGCAAAATCTTTTTCGGCATTTCGCTCGGTCTGATCCTCATCGGCCTGATTTTCAACGTTATCTTCGGCACCCAGCTCGACATTCAGTTCGCGGGCGGCGCCATCGTCAAGTATTCCTTTTCCGGCGAGCTCAACAGCTCCGATGTAAAGGCGGCGGTGGAAGAAGCCACGGGAACCGTGGTGGAGGTACAGATCAACTCCAATATCGTCACTGCGGCGGAAACGGACAATCCGCACAATGTTGTGCTCAACTTTTCCGGCAATCAGGGATTGACGCTTGAGCAGCAGCAGGCGATGACCAAAGCGCTGCAGGAGACCTTCCCGGACAACAACATCCAGCAGAGCGATACCACCTCGGTCAATCCCACGATGGGCCGCGAGTTTTTCCTCAAGTGCATGGTGGCGGTCACTCTGGCTTCCATTCTGATGGTGATCTACGTCGCGTTCCGGTTTAAAAAGATCGGCGGCTGGTCGGCCGGCGTTACGGCGCTTGTCGCTTTGTTGCACGACGTTATCATGATCCTGTCTCTTATACACATCTGACGCTGCCG
>CABSLJ010000171.1 GCA_902478455.1 uncultured Oscillospiraceae bacterium
TTCTGTCCAAAAGGATAATCAAAAAAGACCGGGATATGGAAGTCCTCACATGAGAACTCCATATCCCGGTCTCTTTTGTTCAGCTTACTGGAAATTCAGCGGAAAAAGGATTTTCAGCAGTACACGTTCCGCCGAGGAACGGCAATCCGCGCTAAAATACAACCGGTTACCGGCGCCGTCAAAAAGCTGAAAGGCGTTTTCACGATTGATCACGCGGAATTGCAGCTGTTCCATCGCTTCTCGCAGGGCCAGCTCCCACTCCATCCGATTGCTGACGGTGTGTTCGGTGATTTCCTCCTCCAGCCACTCGAATTCCGCCGGCTCCAGTCTTTCCCTTAAAAACGCCCTCCACAGAGCCACCTTTTGCGGAAAGTTCAAGGAGCGAAGAAAATCATCCGGCGCCATACACGAATCCGCACCGATGTAGCAGAAAAAGCTGCGGATGTTCGGGTCGACCAGACGCTGCATGGAGAGAACGGACATCTTGCTCCAGGGAATTACCGCAATACTTGTGCGCCAGTTTACACAGCCGAGAAGATAAGCCAGCTTTTCCGCCGTCTCATGCTCCGGGCATTCGACCTGCAGACAGAGCGTCTGTAAATCATCCGCCTCTTTCCCCGAGATGCTCTGCTGGACCAGTTCGATGAAATCTCCCTCTGCCGTATCTGTTCGGTGTTCCCGCGAGATGACGGCCGAAAGCCGGACGGTTTCCTGATTGGACGCAGTTCCAAAGGCGCAGACCGGCCAGGTCTTGCTGACGACCGCCATCGACGGCGCGAAGTTCTCCAAAAAGTCGTCGATGAGGAAAGCGGTATTCTCATAAAGGATATAGACCATTTTTCCTTCTGCCGAGCCGTAAACGGCCGGCGCCGTGTCCAGCCAGACGTCGATGCTGCACAGCAGCGCCAGCAGCTCCATTTCCGGCGCCGGCTCTTCTGACAAACCGGTATACAGGACACGCCTTTTGGATACAATCTGATAGGGGTGCAGCATGACGATTCTCCTTTCTCCGCTCTTTCCTGCCCTTAAGAGGGAATGTTTCCCATGGCCTGTGCAATCTCGATATTGACCTCCAGCACGTTTACCGTGGTCTCGCCAAACACTCCGAGCATCTTCCCGGTGGTATGGCGCGCGATGATTTCGCGGATTGTATCTTCGCTTAGATTGGAAGCCTCGACAATTCTGGGAATCTGAATTTCGGCCGAGGCCGGAGAGATGTGCGGATCCAATCCGGAACCGGAGGCGGTCAGCAGGTCGGTCGGAAGCGTGGAGATGATCCTCTCCACTTCGTCGAGCGTCGTATTTGCCGCTTCTGCAATATACTCCTTCTTCATCTGATACAGGGAGGGAGCCTTTTCCGCTACCTCTTCCAGTTCCTTGTCGTCCAGCGCCAGACCGGCCGTCTCGGCAAGGTAACCAAGCACCTGATCGCTCTCCTCAGGGAGGTCGGCGGCCTGCTCTGTCAGCTGATCCGCCGGCATGCCGGCAAGAGCCGCGATGTAAGCGATCTGGGCGGCGAGCAGCTCCTCATCTCCGGGAAGCGTGGAGACATCCACGCCAAGGTTGCGCGCCACATAGTTGGCAATATCGGCTTCCACGCGCGCCGCCAGCGCCGGATTGGAGGGCGCATAGTTGTTCGAGCCGGAACCGATGCCGGGGAACTCCGTTCCGTCGGGATAATATTGTTTTCCGTCTTCCCCTTCCGTATACACGTTGTAGTGATAAGCGGAAGGCCGGCTCCACATGTAATAATCCTCGGTGAATTCCTGGCCGACGTACTTGGCGCCGAGGGTCTGGCCGTTGACGGTAATCAGGTTGCCGTTGGCCTGGTTGGGAAAGATCAGGGCTGAAAGCCCTGTCAGCAGCAGGGGAAACAGCAGGCCGCAGATCAGCATCAGGACTACCGTCACAACAACGGCCTGTCTGGTGCCGTGCAGAAATATCTTAGCGCGTTCTTTCATGGTTTGTGTCCTCCATCTATCCATCGATTATAAACCGATGCACGCGAGCAGCGGATGAATGATCAGGTCGATGATTTTGATGCCGATAAACGGTGTGATAATACCGCCTACGCCATAAACCAGCATATTCTTCGCCAGTATTTTCCCGGAAGACATGGGGCGGTACTTGACGCCCTTCATGGCCAGGGGAATCAGGCAGGGGATAATAATCGCGTTAAAGATCAGGGCGGAGAGAATGGCGCTATACGGGGTCGCCAAGTTCATGATGTTCAAAACGCCCAGCTGGGGGATGGCCATCATGAACATTGCCGGGATGATGGCAAAGTATTTAGCGATATCATTGGCGATGGAGAAGGTGGTCAGGCTGCCGCGGGTGATAAGCAGCTGCTTGCCGATCTCCACAACCTCCAGAATCTTGGTCGGGTCGGAATCCAGGTCCACCATATTGGCGGCTTCTTTCGCGGCGGTGGTGCCGCTGTTCATGGCGAGGCCGACATTGGCCTGCGCCAGCGCGGGAGCGTCGTTGGTGCCGTCTCCGGTCATCGCCACAATTTTGCCTTCCGCCTGCTCCTTCTTGATGACGTCGATCTTGTCCTCAGGTTTGCATTCGGCGATGAAGCCGTCCACGCCGGCCTCCTTGGCAATGGTCGCCGCCGTCAGCGGATTGTCTCCGGTGCACATGATGGTCTTGATGCCGATGGCGCGCAAGCGTGCAAAGCGCTCCACCATGCCGGGCTTTACCGTATCCTTCAGATAAATCACGCCGAGGATGCGGTTGTTTTCACAGACCGTAAGCGGCGTGCCGCCCATGCCGGAGATTTTGTCGACCTGCTCATGAAGGTCGGCCGGAATCCGGCCTCCCAGCGCCTTGACATACTGTTCGATGGCGTCGGCTGCGCCTTTGCGGATTTTCATTCCATTCGGAAGGTCCACGCCGCTCATGCGGGTCTGCGCGGTGAACGCAATGAAGGCCGAGCCTTCGGTTTCGGTGCTGTTGTCTCCCATGCGGCGGGCCAGCTCAAGCGTGGACTTGCCTTCGGGCGTCTCGTCATGCAGACTGGTCAGCGCGGCGCAGCGGATTAGATCGCTGCGGTTGGCGCCTCCCACCGGGAAGAAATCGGCCGCCAGACGGTTGCCGTAAGTAATCGTTCCGGTTTTGTCCAGAATCATGGTATCCACGTCGCCGCAGGCCTCCACGGCCTTGCCGGACATGGCGATGACATTGAACCGGGTCACGCGGTCCATACCGGCGATGCCGATGGCCGACAGCAGTCCGCCGATTGTGGTCGGGATTAGGCAGACCGCCAACGCGATCAGGGTGGAGGTCTGCAGTTGGACGCCGGAGTAGACGCCGATGGGATACAGGGTCACGATAACGATCATGAAGATGATGGTCAGCGAAACGAGCAGGGTGTTCAGAGCGATTTCATTCGGCGTTTTCTTTCTGGAGGCGCCCTCCACAAGGGCGATCATGCGGTCCAGGAAGCTGTTGCCGGGCTCCGAAGTGATCTGAATTTTCAGCCAGTCGGACACAACGGTCGTGCCGCCGGTGACCGAGCAGAAGTCTCCGCCCGATTCCCTGACAACGGGTGCGGATTCGCCCGTAATGGCCGATTCATCCACCGAAGCGATGCCCTCTATCACTTCACCGTCGCCGGGGATGATCTCACCGGCCGACACCATGACAATATCTCCCTTTTTCAGCTGACTGGAAAGAACGATCTCTTCCGAGCCGTCCTCCTTGAGCAGACGGGCCTTGGTGTCCTTTTGCGTCTTTTTCAGGCTGGCCGCCTGCGCCTTGCCGCGGCCTTCGGCCACAGACTCGGCAAAGTTTGCAAACAGCACCGTAATAAACAGGATAACCGACACGATGATATTGTAGGAACGCAAGTTGCCCGCCGCCTGGTCGCCAAACAAGGTCGGGAAAAAGGAAAGGATCAGAGTGATGACAAAACCGACCTCTACAACGAACATGACGGGATTTTTCATCATGTAGCGGGGATTCAGTTTTACAAAGGAGCCGATGATCGCCTGACGGAATATTTCCGGCGTAATCAGCTTTTGATTGTGCTTTTTACTCATTTCAGAGGTACCTCCTTATGCCCAGAGGGTAATGTGTTCCGCAATCGGTCCGAGCGCCAGCACCGGGAAGAAGGTCAACGCTGCGAAGATATACACAACGAAAACAAGAATGACGGCAAATGAAGCGGTATCCGTGTGTAGCGTACCGACCGAGTCGTTGACGAACTTCTTTTTCATGAGAGAGCCGGCGATCGCCATCTGAATCACAATGGAGAGGTAGCGGCCGAAGAACATGGCCAAACCTGTGGTGATGTTCCAGAACATGGTGTTGTCGGCCAGTCCCTCAAAGCCGGAACCGTTGTTGGCCGCAGAGGACGAATATTCATACAGCACCTGCGAAAGCCCGTGGAATCCAGGATTGGTGAGCCCTTCCATTCCGGCCGCGGTTCCGACCGCCAGGGCCGAGAAGGACAAGATCAGCAGGGGATGGATGATGATGCACAGCGCTGTGAGCTTCATCTCGCGCCCTTCGATCTTCTTGCCCAGATACTCCGGCGTGCGTCCAATCATCAGTCCGCAGATGAACACGGCCAGAATGGCGTACATGATCATATTCATCAGGCCGACGCCTTTGCCGCCGAACACGACGTTCAGCATCATGTGCAGCAGAGGAATCATGCCGCCCAGCGGCGTCAGCGTATCATGCATGTTGTTGACGGTTCCGGTGGTAAAAGAGGTGGTCGTCGTTGTGAACATGGCCGACTGCGCAATACCGAACCGGACCTCTTTTCCTTCCATACTTCCCATGGACTGGCTCAGCCCTGTGTCGGCAAGCGCGGGGTTGCCCTGACTTTCCGCCCAAAAGCAGACGCTCAGACCGATGAGGAAGATGATCCCCATGGCGGCGAAAATCGAGCGCCCCTCGCGGCCGTACATCCAGACGGTAAAGCTTCTGCGGCCTTTGCCGTTGGTCGCAAGAGCCTCCACAGCACCTTCCTTGGCGGTTTCAGCGGCCATGCTCTTTTTGCGGTCTCTGACCATTTTGCCGAAGGTGATGACGCAGGCGCCGGGCAGGAGCATCATGGAGTAAAGCTCAATCAGGTTGGAAAGAATCGTCGGATTTTCCAGCGGCGTGGACGCTGTCTCTTATACACATCTGACGCTGCCGACGAATA
>CABSLJ010000172.1 GCA_902478455.1 uncultured Oscillospiraceae bacterium
CCAGAAGGCGAGGGAGAAAATATCGTCCTGCAAGGGGAGATAACGGCCGCCGGACCGCCAGCCCAGCGCCTGAATGGTCACGCGCAGATCACTCTGAAACCGGATGGGGTCGGCGATATGCCAGCGGTAAAGGGAAAAACGCTGCTGGGAGCTGTAGAGCCCATCCGGGCGGACAACCTTGGGCATACCCGAATAAGGCGTGGAAAACTCCCGGTAGCTGCCGTTCACATCAAAATTGTACGAGCCGCAGAAATAATCCTCTGTACCAGTCCCGCAGATGGTGGGATATTCGCTGTCCCCGTCGAGATAGAACTTGATCTCCCCCTCTCCCCACCAGCCGTTGTTGTGCACGCCCCAGGTCATGTAGGTCCCCACATAGTGGCCCTGGCCGCGCACGCCGTCTAGAAGGGGGTACACCTCTTTGTAGGGCAGGGGATTGACTCGCCGGAACTGGGCGTGGAAATAGGCGCACTCCTCAGGAACTGCGGTCAGGATGTAATCAATCTGGTAATAGTAAGTGACGTCTTCTTCCGAACGGTTTTCCAGCGTCATGCGGCAGCCCTTGCGGAAGGGCATTTCCCAGTAGCAGTTGAAGGCGCTGCCGGGATTGACGCACACGGCCAGAGAGCTGATCTGTGCAAACTCCCCCTGCAGGCCGCTTGCAAAAAAATCTCCCACCGGGCATTCCACCGAGGGACTCTCCTCCCCGTCCCAATAGATGCGCAGGATGGTATTGCGCCAGGTACCGGTAGGGGTCATCCAGATGTGCTGGACAGCGCCCTCCCCCTCGATCCGGGCGATTTCTGCGCATTCCCCCGCCTGAATGACGATGGAAGGGGATATCTTCCAGCCGACGCCCAAATCGGCGGCGCATTTCTTTCCCGTCCCTTCGGTCGCCATACCGCCCTTTCCCTTTTCTCCCGTTCTGTTTTCCGGGCAGATGGACCGGCTCTCCGCATTGGAAAGGCGGGAGAGATTTCCGAGATGGCAACCCAAACCATTGAACATAACAACACACTCCTATTTCCGGATTCAACTACAGCTCAGCGCCGCACAGGCTTTTCCGGGGTTCCTGCGCGGCGCTGTCAACTCACTATTGTTCAGATAAAATGGGCTGCAAAAAGGCAAATACCTTTTGGATTTTGGCTTCGGTTTCATCCTCATTGGAGAAATCCTCCACCGAGACCCAGCCGTCGTAGCCCACCTCGCGGAGCAAAGAAAGGAATTTTGGAATGTCCACAACCCCCTTATCCATGGGGCAGAATTCCCACGTCCATCCCTCGCCGTCATGCGGGGCGAGCCAGCGGGTGTTCTTTACATGTACATGGGCAAGGTAATCCCCCAAAAGTTCAAAGCCCATTTTATACTGCTCGTAGCCCTCCAGCACCATGTTGCCGGGGTCGTAGATCACGCCGATGCAGCGCGGGTCAAAACCGCAGATCATCCGGTAGACGGCGCTGGCGCTCGGGACAATGGTATCCATATGGGTTTCCAGCAGCAGTTTGACCCCATACCGCGCCGCGGGCTCCATCAGTCCGGCAAGGTGTTCCCTGGTGCGGGCAAACAGCTCGTTAAAATGGACCGTGCCGTCATAGCGCGGAACGTCCACGCGCATCATCGGGCAGCCGATGGACGAAGCCGCCTGCATGCCGAGGACTATCCCCTCATAATCGGACACCGGATTGTTGTAGGCCATGGAGCAAACAGCAAGACCGGCCGCATCACAGAGAGCTTTGGCCTCCTTCATCCCCTCGACGACGTTGCCGCTGTCCACCGTGGAGCGGTTGTTGGACCAATACCGTCTGTGATACTGATAATCCGGTCCCTTCTCCTCGGGAGAAGGCGGAGCCACCCGCCATTCGATGCCGGCAAAACCGATTCTTTTGGCCAGATCTACCGTTTCTTTTACATTATACTCCGGCGTGGAAACGCTGAACAGACTGAATTTCAATGAAATCCATCCTTTCCCTTTGTGTGAAATATCAAAGCTGAGCGAAAACAGATCGCTTTCTCAAACATTCACCCAGCTTTTCTGCCGGCTGCTTTGCAGAATAGCCTCGGTCAGCCGGGCAATGTAATGCCCATCCTCAAAGGTGGCATAGTCACAGGCCGCCTCCTCTTCCCCCGCAAGGAGCGAGGTATAAAAGCTCTGGATGTTGTTGCGCAGCGCGTCGTTCCATCCCTCGGGATGGCCTGCGGCCAGGTAGGTATACTGCCGGGCGGCGGGATCCATCAGGTTGGGATTGCGCAGCACCTCCCGGTTGTCCTTCTCCCGGAAACCCATCCACATACGGTCGGCCGTCTCCTGATTCCAGTAAAGGGAAGCTTTTGAGCCGTCAACCTCCAGATTGAGGTAGCACTTGCGGCCGGGGCTGACCTGAGAGACATAAAACACGCCGCGCGTGCCGTTTTCCATGCGGAAGAGCACCGCCCCGTAATCCTCGGTTGTGACCGGGCGCTCCTCATAAGCGCCGGTGTTCTGCGCGAAGGTCTCCACCTGCGCCAACGGCTTTTTCCGCACGGGAAGAAGGGTTGCCAAGTCGGCACAAACAGCGCAGATGCGCGAGCCGACGACCGTCTGCGCCGCGTCCATCCAGTGGGAGCCGATGTCGGCCACCGCGCGGGAAGCGCCGCCGAATTCCGGCTCGATGCGCCAATTGTAGTCGGTGTCATAGAGCAGCCAGTCCTGAAGGTAGGAGCCGTGCACCAAACGCGGCGCGCCGATTTCCCCCTTCTGTACCTTACACTTCATCTCCTGCACCAGTGGGTTCATACGGTAGTTGAAATTGACGGCGGCCATCACTTCGGGATGCTCCTTCAGCAGTGCGAGCATCCTGCCGGTCTCTTCACTGTTTAAGCCCAGCGGCTTTTCGGAAAAAACATGCTTGCCTGCCCGGATGATCTTTTCGTTGACCTCGAGGTGGAGGTGATTGGGGGTGCAGTTGTGCACAATGTCGATCTCCGGGTCGGCGAGCAGTTGCTCCAGTGTATCGTAGCATTTCGGTATGGAATAGCGCTCGGCTTTTTGGCGGGCAAGGGCGCTGCTGGTATCGGCTGCAGCAGTGACCTCAGCAAAGCCCAGCCGCCGGATGGCCTCTATATGGCTGATGCCGATAAAGCCGAGTCCCGCTATACCCACTTTCAGCTTACGCATGGGCCGCCTCCCGCACCGCCTCTGCGGCCAGTTCGCGCACTCTGGCGGCGGTTGAGAGGATTTCCTCTTCACTGGAGAGGATATTGACGCCGAAGCCGGCCCCCAGTCCGCCGTCCACCACGCCTACGCTGAGATTGACCGCGCGGTCGAGGATGGCGTCGGTCTGCGGCAGCATATGGGCGCGATACTCCATGTTTCTGCCGTAAGCGGGGCAGTCGTAGGGGCAGGGATAGTCGGTCGCCGTCTGCTTGCCGAGGATCTGCTCCATGTTGTTATACACATGCCAGCCCGAGTGGGCGAGCGTCCGGCCTCCTATTTTCTCACAGAAGCAGTCGGCCGCAGCGCTGCTCTCAAAGAGCAGGGTAAGCAGGGTGGCGCACTCGCCTTCATCGTTGACGACGCGGAATCCCACACCGGGCATGCCGGAAAGCGCCTGCTTAAAGATCGCCTTCTTCTCCCGCAAAAGTCCTAGAATGCGGTCGAGCTTGCGCACCTGCGCGAGGGCGACCGCCCCCGTCAGCTCGTTCATACGCATATTCATGCCGATGATGCTTCGTTTGCCGATTTCCACGCCGGTACGGTTGGGCTTGTGGCCCTGATCGTGGAAGCCGAAAGCGCGCTCATAAAGCTCGTCGCTGTTGGTGAGTACCATACCGCCGTCCCCGGCTGTGATGGTCTTGAAAACGTTGAGGGAAAAGGCGGCGATGTCCCCAAAGGTGCCGACCTTTCTTCCCTTGTAGGAAGCGCCCGCCGCCTGGCAGCAGTCTTCAATGACAGCAAGTCCGTGCTTTTGGGCGATGGCCATAACGGCGTCCATATCGCAGGGGTTGCCGAGCATATGAACCGGCAGAATGGCCTTGGTGCGGTCGGTGATTTTCCGCTCAACATCTGCGGGATCGATGGTCAGAGACTCGTTGACCTCGGCGAGCACGGGGATGGCGCGGGAGAGGATGACGGAGGAAATGGAGGCGATAAAGGTGTATCCCGGCACGATGACCTCATCCCCCGGCCCTATGCCCAGGGCGGCCAGGCAGCACATGAGCGCGCCCGAGCCGCTGCTGACGGCCACACAGTGCTTCGCCCCCGAAAAGCGGGCAAACTCCTCTTCCAGCTGATTTACTTTTCGTTTGAAGGCGGGGTCGTCCTCCGAACCATAGCGGAAGAGATAACCGCTCTCCAAGACGTCCAATACTTCCTTTTTTTCCTCCTCACCGAGGAGGAAAGCGCCCGGTCCTGGCATAATGTACAGCTCCTTTCCATAAAAAGGGCTCAAAGCCCCCCACGGCTGTTCAGAAAGGCGGCGCACCTTCCCGTTTTGTCCGCGCCGCCTTCCACAGCCTGTTTATTTCTTCCAGTTTTTTTGTTACCGACGGATTTGATCCATTTCCCTCTGAATCTTTTCCGAGATGACCTCTACCGAATATTCCACCGTTTTTCGGCCCAGATCGGGTGAAAATTCGCGCGGATCGTTCTCTACAGTAAAGTCGGCGTTGGGATGTCCGCAGAAGGCGGCGTCGTCCACAACGGCATAATCCAGGTTGTAGATCGGCTCGCCCTTAGGCGGCAGGGTGGATACGTCCACGCACTCAGGGTGCAGGTAGGAAAGAATGGAGGTCTCCACCTGGGTGGCATGACCAAAATCCTGTACGCCTCCTTCAAAGAAGGTGGTGATGGTGTAGAGCACGCGGGCGTCGGTGGTGGCGGTGAACTCCTTGGCCAGCCGTTCCAGCACGCGGATATGGTTCTCTCCGCCGTGGCCGTTGACAATGACAATCAGCTTGTACCCCTGGATGACCAGCAGACGCAGATATTCGCGCACTGTGACGCCGAAAACGTCCTCACTGGCATAGAGGCTGGGCATGCTGTTCTTGGGGAAGTCCATGCCGACGACCCACTCATCCCCCTGGAAGCCTATGTTCTTGAGCATCTGCTCGCTGCGTTCACGCTCGGTGCCCCAATAAAAGGTGGGAAGCACC
>CABSLJ010000173.1 GCA_902478455.1 uncultured Oscillospiraceae bacterium
CAAGGTGCTGCATCCGCTGCCGCGCGTCGACGAAATCACCGTCGAGGTCGACGACGACCCCCGCGCCATCTACTTCGAGCAGACCGAATACGGCATGTATGCCCGCATGGCCCTCGTCCTGCTGATGCTTGAGCACGCCGACCGCAGGCTCCCCCCCGCGCCACCGCAGACTCATGTGCATCATTGCAAAAATTCCCGCTGCATCACCCAGTCCGAGCCCTATCTGCCCCAAAGATTTACAGAGGCGGGTGATATGCTTGTCTGTCAATACTGCGAACAGCGCCAGCTTATCTGAGAAGCGCGCGCTGGTTCTGTTCGGTTCTCCCCACGAAGACGGCCACACCGCGAAGCTCCTCGACGCCTTCCTGGCCGAGCGGCCCGCTGCGGTGCGCGTTGACCGCGTGGACGCCTACCGCGAAGTAGTCGTCCCCTGTACCGGCTGCGGCCTGTGCGAGCGGCTGGACGGCTGCCGTTTTCCGGATTTTGATGGAATTGACCGCCTGCTTCGCGCGGCGGATTATCTCATCGTGGCGACGCCGGTCTACAATCTTACCTTTCCCGCGCCGTTGAAGGCGATCTTCGACCGCACCCAGCGCTACTTTTCCGCGCGCTTTTCCCGCGGTGTCCGTCCGCCCATTGAGAGGCCCAAAAAAGCGGCCATGCTCTTGTGCGCCGGCTCTCCGAGCGCCGAGGGCGCGGACATCATCCGTCGCCAGCTTTCTATGATGTTCACCGTGATGAACACCTTTCTGTGCGAGGAGTCGCTCTGGCTCTCCACCGACGCCGGCGGCCCGACCGAACCCGCCCTTCAGGCGGCGCGCGCCTCTGCACGGCGTTTTTTCGCATGAAACCTCCCGTTCGGAATGCGCACAAGTGCTTGCCTAATGGCCGGTTATATGGTAATATAAAGTTTAGCCTATTATCAGGGCCCGTTTGAAACGCATCACCGTCATCTGCTTCCGCGGCGCCGTCCTGCGCCGGGCAGGTCGAACGTCCGCAGGAAGTACTGCCCATTCCGCTGTGCGGCAACCGCTTGTCGGGGAAATGTCGTTTCCTGCAACGCGCCCTAGAAAGAGCCGGATTGCTTTGAGGAAATTCCTCCTAGCGGTACCGGCATTGAGCCGTGCAGCGCGCAAGGAGCACCTTTGCCGCCGCGCGTCCGAGCCTCCCGTCAACCTCTGCTGTGCGTGACGGGAGAGGAACGGTTATCAGGAGATTTGCCGGCGCACAGCGGCGGATGGGAGCTTAATTTATGTCAGGACATTCCAAATGGAGCACGATCAAACGGAAAAAGGAGAAGACCGACGGCCAGCGCGCCAAGGTGTTCACCAAGATCGGCCGCGAGCTCGCCGTGGCGGTGCGCGAAGGCGGCGGGGCGGACCCGGCCTCCAACTCCAAGCTGAAGGACTGCATCGCCAAGGCCAAGGCCAACAACGTCCCCAATGAAAACATCGAACGGATCATCAAAAAGGCCGCCGGGGACAACGACGCGAGCAAATATGAGAGCATCACCTATGAAGGCTACGGCCCGAGCGGCATCGCCGTCATCGTCGAGACGCTGACCGATAACCGCAACCGCACTGCGGGCGACCTGCGCCATTATTTTGATAAGTTCGGCGGCAACCTGGGCACGCCCGGCTGCGTCTCCTTCCTGTTCTCTGAGAAGGGCGTTCTTGTGATTGAAAAGGAAGGACGCGACGAGGACAAGGTTATGGAGGACTGTCTGGAAGCCGGCGCATCCGATTTCAGCGCCGATGAGGACGTCTTTGAGATCAATACCGAGCCGGAGGATTTCTCCGCCGTGCGCGAGGCGCTCGAGGGCAAGGGCTATGAATTCGTCTCCGCTGAGGTGGAGATGGTACCGAGCACCTACACCCAGCTCACCGACGAGGACACCATCGTCAAAATGCAGAAGCTGCTCGACATGCTCGAGGACAACGACGACGTCCAGAACGTCTGGCACAACTGGGATGCTCCGGACGAGGAAGAGGACGATTAAGACAAGATACAGGGAAGAGTGGGAGAAGTATGAGCGAGTTTCAGCCAATGAATATTACTGTGGGAGCTCTGCTGGATCAGGTGGCGGAGAAATATCCCGACGACGAGGCGGTAGGCTACACCGACCGCCCCTACCGCCGCACCTGGAAGGAGTTCCGCGATGAATGCGACCGCGTTGCCCGGGGCCTGATGGCCATCGGCGTAAAGAAGGGAGACCATGTCGCCATCTGGGCCACCAATGTGCCCGAATGGCTGCTGGTGCTCTTCGCCACCGCCAAAATCGGCGCCATTCTGGTCACGGTCAACACCAACTACAAGGTCTTCGAGCTCGAATACCTCCTGCGTCAGTCGGATTCCAAGGTGCTCGTGATGATCGACGCCTTCAAGCAGAACAATTATGTCGACGTCGTCAACACCCTTTGCCCCAAACTCAAGGATTCCGTCCCCAACCAATACAACGACCCCATGCTCCCCTGCCTCAAGTCGGTCGTTTACGCCGGAGCAGGGGAATGCCCGCCCGGCATGTACCCCTGGAGCCAGCTCTATGTGGACGCCGAAAAGACCCCCGTGGAAGAGTTTCAGGCGCTTTCCGCCTCGCTCGACCCGCAGGAGGTCATCAATATGCAGTATACCTCCGGCACCACCGGCTTCCCCAAGGGGGTTATGCTCACCCATTACAATATTGTCAACAACGGCAAGTGCATTGGCGACGGCATGCGCTTCTCCCACAAGGATAAGCTGTGCATCACCGTGCCCTTCTTCCATTGCTTCGGCCTGGTGCTCGCCCTGATGGCGAGCCTGACCCACGCGACAGGAATCGTGCCCATTGATTACTTCAGCCCCAAAAAGGTGATGAGCGCCATCCACACCGAGCGGTGCACCGCCGTGCACGGTGTGCCGACCATGTTCATCGCCATGCTCGAGCATCCCGATTTCAAAACCTTTGACTTCTCCTGCCTGCGCACCGGTATCATGGCCGGTTCGCCCTGTCCGATCAAGGTCATGCAGCAGGTGGTCGACGAAATGAATATGAAGGAGATCACCATCGTCTTCGGTCAGACGGAGGCTTCCCCCGGCTGCACCATGACCACCACCGAGGATTCCCTGGAGCTGCGCGTGGCCACCGTCGGCCGCGCCTTCCCCGGCGTGGAGTGCAAGGTGGTCGACCCGGAGACGGGCAAGACCCTCGGCCCCGGCGAGGTCGGCGAGTTCTGCGCCCGCGGCTACAACATCATGAAGGGCTACTACAAGATGCCCGAGGCCACCCGTCAGGCCATCGACGAGGACGGCTGGCTCCACAGCGGCGACCTCGTCACCGTCGACGAAAACGGCTACTACAAGGTCACCGGCCGCATCAAGGACATGATCATCCGCGGCGGAGAGAATATTTATCCGCAGGAGCTCGAGGAGTTCCTCTATACCAATCCCAAGGTAAAGGACGTCCAGGTGATCGGCGTCCCCAGCAAGGTCTACGGCGAGGAGGTCATGGCCTGCATTGTCCTGAAGGAAGGGGAGACCATGACCGAAGAGGAAGTCAAAGAATTCTGCATGAGCAGAATTGCAAAGCATAAAACGCCCAGATACGTCCGCTTTATGGACGCTTTCCCCATGACCGCCAGCGGAAAAATCCAAAAATACGTCATGCGCGAGCAGGCGATCGAACTTTTGGGACTCCAGGAAGCGAACGCCATCGAAACAGCCTGACGCTTGGAGGTCGACAGATGAGCAACACAGAACATTTATGCATGGGCTGCATGAAGGACAGGGGAGACGCTCCCTTCTGCCCGCACTGCGGGTTTGACGCCGCTGCGGTCCAACCCTTCCCGGGGCTGCCGCTCGGTTCCATGCTGCAGGACCGCTATGTCGTCGGAAAAATCCTGCGCCAGAACGGGGAGGGCTTTGAGTATCTCGGGTACGATACGGTTATGGCCTCCACCGTGACCGTGCGGGAATATCTTCCCCAGAATCTCGCCTCCCGCGGCGAAGACGGCTTGAGCGTCTCCGTCATCGACGGCTGTGAAATCAGCTTCGGGGAGTACAAGGCGGAATTTTTAAGCTATTACCGCTCGGTCGCGCGCATGCGCGAGCTCAACGTCCTGCTTCCCATTTACGACATCTTTGAGGAAAACGGCGCCGCCTACACCATTTCCGAATGGGTGGAGAGCATCACCCTCCGGGAGTTTATCACCCGCAGCGGCGGCAGCATTGAGTGGAGCGTCGCCCGCCCGCTCTTTATGCCCGTGCTTTCGGCCATGAGCGCCATGCACTCGGGCGGGGTGCAGCACCTCGGTCTCTCGCCGGATAACCTTGTCATCGTGCGCGAGGGCAAAATGAAGCTCACCGGCTTCTGCATCCGCGCTGTCCGCCAGGCGGACACCGACCTCGCCCCCGAACTTTACAGCGGCTGCGCAGCCATTGAGCAGTACGTCATGGATTACGAGACCACCGAAAGCACCGATGTTTACGGCTTTACCGCCTGCCTCTTCTATGCTCTGACCGGTGTGCTCCCCAAGGACGCCCTGCAGCGCAGAACCGACGGCCGGCTGTTGATTCCCACCGCCATCATGCGGAAGATTCCGCCCCATGTCGTCACGGCGCTCGCCAACGGTTTGCGCGTGACGCCGGAAAAGCGCACCCCCACCTTTGAACGCCTGCGCGCCGAACTCTCCGCGGCGCCGACCATCACCGCCGTCATCCGGGAGGTGGAAGCGCCGCAAAGGGAGATTCCGCAGAAGCATGCAAAGAAAAAGAGCGGGCTGCCGAACGCGGCCATTTGGGCGATTTCCTGTGTGCTCGCCCTGATTGTTTTTACGGTTGTCGGTCTGCTGTGGCTCTCCCATGAGGATCAAAAGAACAGTTCCGTCAGTTCCAATTCGTCCTCAAGCACCGGTCTGGTCTCCAGTACCGAGTCTCGCCTGGACGAATCGGAGGCGGTGTCTGAGGACGCCGAAAGCGAGGAAATCGTTGTGCCCGAGCTGCGCAATGAAAACTTTGAAGCCCTTCGCGCTGAGGCGCAGCAGACGGGAGAATATCAGCTTTCCATGTCGGCCGAAGAATTCAGCGACACCATCGCCGAAGGCAGCATCATCTCTCAGACGCCTGCGTCGGGAGAACGGATGAAGCG
>CABSLJ010000174.1 GCA_902478455.1 uncultured Oscillospiraceae bacterium
GCTGTACCACCTCAGATGTCCGGTCGAGGAAATGGCACGCGAATTGGAGCGGAGCGTGCGGGCCGTTTACCTTCGCATGGAGCGGCTGGAGCTGTATGGCGATGAACCCGGCTACCCGCAGGAGGCCCGGCAGTAGGCGACGGGCACGGCTTACGCAAGCGCCTGTGGAGGCAACGGCGCATGGGCGTCACGCACGGAAAGCGCAATAGCAAACAAGTCCCCCTGCCAGCCGGATGGCCTGCGGGGGGATTCGTTTGCGGCCGCGCAACGGATGATTACGTTTTTTGTTAGCAACGGTTGGTGGAAATTCATACGGCATGGGATATAATGAGCGGCGGGAGGTGAGAAAAGTATGAAAATTCAGAAAAACAACATCGCCGGCAATTTGTCCGCCCTGCGGCGGCTGAACAGGTTTTCCCAGGAAGAGGTAGCCGACCGGATCGGCGTTTCGCGACAGACCGTGGCCAAATGGGAGCTGGGCGAATCCCTGCCCGATATCCTCAACTGCGACGCCCTGGCCCGCCTGTATGATGTGGAGCTCAAGGATCTGATCCACCATGACCCGGAAGGCACGAACCTGGGAATCGCGCCGAGGGGAAAGCACATCTTTGGCGCAGTCCGGGTGGGGGAGCGGGGCCAGATCGTATTGCCCAAGGCCGCCAGGGACGTATTTCAGATCAGGCCGGGAGACAGGCTGGTTGTACTGGGGGATGAGTCTGAGGAGCATCCGGGCATCGCGCTGATGAAGGAATCGTTTTTCCTGGGGATTACCAAGATGCTCAAAACCGCGCTGCAAACCGCGCAGCCGCCGGAAGAAAAGGAGGGGGAATGATGGAACCCCTGCTGAAAATCGAGGGCCTCAGCAAGCGCTATCCCGGCTTTTGCCTCGACGGGGTCAGCTTCTCCCTTGCTCCCGGACGCATCATGGGCCTGATCGGCAAAAACGGGGCCGGAAAAAGCACGACCCTGAAAGCGATGCTCAACATGGTATCGCCGCAGAGCGGCCGCGTGACGATGTTCGGCCGGGACTTTTACCGGCACGAAGAAGCCTGCAGGCAGCGCGTGGGCGTCGTCTTTGGCGGGATTGACTTTTATCCGCTCAAAAGGCTCTCCACGATCACGGCGGTCACCCGCAGGTTTTTTGCCGGCTGGGACGAGGAGCGGCACAGGTCGTATCTCTGGCGTTTTTCGCTGGATGAAAGCAGGAAATTCAAGGAGCTCTCAAACGGCATGAAGGTGAAATATCTGCTGGCGCTGGCCCTGTCCCACCACGCCGAACTGCTCATCCTGGATGAGCCGGCCTCCGGCCTGGACCCGGTATCCCGGCAGGAGCTGACGCACATCTTCCGGCACATCGTGAAAGCGGAAGGCTGCTCCATCCTGTTTTCCACCCATATCACCTCGGATCTGGACCGGTGCGCCGACGATATCACCTACATTCACAATGGGCGGGTGCTTCAAAGCGCTGACAGAGAGACCTTTCTGCGCTCCTTCGACCATCTGAAGACGCCGGAGGAGACAGGGCCGCTCCCCCTTGAGGAAATCATGCTGCGCACGGAAAGGAGCGAATGGGATGACGACGCTGCTCGCTAAGGAAATCAGGCTTTGCGCCCATCCGACCTCGGTGGTGTTCGCGTTTCTGGGCTGTCTGGTGCTGGTGCCGGCCTACCCCTACAGCGTGATCTTTCTCTTCGGCTGCCTCGCGCCCTACATCACCTTCGTCAATGCGCGGGAGACCAACGACGCCTGGTACACGGCCACGCTTCCCGTGACCAAGCGGGAGATGGTCAGGGCCAAATGCCTGCTGACCGTCTCGTTTCAGCTGTTTCAGCTGCTCTTCTCCGTCCCCTTCGCGCTGCTGCGCAGGGCGCTGGGCGTCCCCAACAACCCTGTTGGCCTCGACGCGACGCTCGCCTGGTACGGCCTTGGACTGATGATCTATGCCGTTTTTGACCTGGTCTTTCTTCCTGCGTTCTACAAAAGCGGATACAAGGCGGGAAAGGCCTTTGTTACGGCTTCGGTTCCCCTCCTGCTGGGGATGATCGCGGCGGAAAGCACCGCCCATATCCCGGCGCTTGCCTGGATGGACAGCGATGAGCACTGGCGGAGGCAGCTGCCGGTGCTGGCGGCGGGCATGGCCTGTTACGCGGCCTTTCTGCCGCTGGCATACAGAAGGTCGGCCAAACGCTTTGAACGGGTGGATCTGTAGGACAGGACGGCCTGAAAGCACCCGCAACACAGAGGCGGGAAGAAGGGCCGGCGAGCGCACGGAGACGTGAAAACAGCCCCTTTGCCTGCGGATCAGACCGCGGGCTGGGGGAGAATGGCCGAAGCCACCGCACATGACGGAATGCATTTGGAGGGCCGCGCCCTCCCGGTCTCCCCACGGGAAAAGCCCTCGAGCTGTGAGCTTCGAGGGCTTTTTGGGGGCCGCAACAGGGATTGCCATGCAGCCGGAACGACGCGTCCATCCGGATGCGAGGCTCAGCCGGTCCGCTTTCAGGCAGGAGACGGCCCTCCGATCCGGCATGGACGCGGCCGGTGATCGCAGAGGAAGCGCCCGGCCGGGCGTCCGGCGGCAGAGGGCCGTCCTTTGAGGAAAAGCGTACCTGCCGTTACTTCAGCTGTTGCGCAAGCGCTTCAAGCTGCTCGTAGCTGATTTGTCCGCCGGAAAAGCTCACCAGGCCGCGAAGCGGCATGTATTGCAGCATGGCTTCCAGCATCTGGTTTGAGATGGCTCCTTCTTCGCCGTCGGAAGTTCCGCCCAGTCCGCCTGCCATCTGATGGAGCAAAGGCTGAAGAACAGCCCGGTTTTCCTCGTTTTTCATCAGGTCCATGAAGATGGAATTGACCGTGCGCTTCTGGGGCTGAGCCTCCATGCCCTCCACATACACCTCGGCAGACAGGGCGATATCGCGGCTGGAACGGCCGATTTCAATGCGGAAGATTCCGCTTTCCACGCGCCAGTCGTTAAGGCCGGTATCCCAGAAGGCAAAGGCCCGCTTGCTCAGCTCAAAGGATACCGTCCGGCGCTCTCCGGGCATCAGCAGAATTTTCTCAAAGCCTTTCAATTCACGGACAGGGCGGAATACACTGCTTTCCGGATCGCCCACATACAGCTCAACGACCTCTTTGCCCGCCACGCTGCCTGTGTTGGTCACATCCACGCTGACGGTAAGGGTATCGCTGTCTTTGATGCGCGGGCTGCTCAGGCGCAGGTTGTCATAGGCAAAGGTGGTATAGCTCAGACCAAAGCCAAAGGGGAAGCAGACCTCCATCTTCTTCTTGTCATAATAGCGGTACCCCACGAAAATTCCTTCCTGATAGACCGCCACGTCCCCCTCGCCGCCGTAGCTGAGATAGCTGGGGTTGTCCTCCAGCCGGTAGGGGAAGCTCTCCGGCAGCCTGCCGGAGGGATTGACCTTGCCATAGAGCACGTCGCAGGTGGCCCCGCCGACGGCCTGGCCGCCCAAATAGGCCTCGATGACCGCCTTGACCTTGTCCAGCCAGGGCATTTCCACCGGGGAACCGTTATAGAGAACGACGATGACATTGGGATTGACGGCCGCCACGCGCTCGATCAGCTCGTTTTGACAGCGGGGCATGCGCATGTGCGGGCGGTCATAGCCCTCGCTTTCAAACGCGTCGGGCAATCCCGCCACGATCACGGCCTTGCCGCAGGCGCGCGCCGCCTCGACGGCTTCGGCGATCAGCGCTTCATCGGGCGTCTCGTCGAGAACGTCATACCCCTGGGCATAGCGCACGGCGCTGTTGCCGGACAGCGCGTCCATCAGGCTTTCGACCCGGAAGCTGTTTACATGGGAACTTCCGCCGCCCTGATAACGCGGCGAGCGCGCAAATTTGCCGATGACCGCCACGCTTTCCGACTCGGAGAGCGGAAGCACGCCGTCCTCGTTTTTGAGCAGGACCATGCATTCCGCCGCAAGGGTGCGCGCAAGCGCGTGCTGGGCCTCCATGTCCCAGGGCGTGTCCGGCCGGGCGTGATCCCAGTAGCGCTTGTGAATGGTGAGGATTCGCTCCACCGCGAGGTCAACGTCCTTTTCATCCAGCAGGCCCGCACGAACGGCCTTCACCACCCTCAGGTCATTGGAGCCGCCAGAGGAGGGCATCTCAAGATCCAGGCCCGCGTGGACCGCCTTCACCCGGTCGCTCACGGCGCCCCAGTCGCTCATCACATATCCGTCAAAGCCCCATTCGTCGCGCAGCAGCCGGGTCAGCAGCTCGCGGTTTTGGGACGCGAATTCTCCGTTGACCCGATTGTAGGAACACATCACCGTCCAGGCCTTTCCGTTTTTGACGGCGCTTTCAAAGGCGGGCAGGTAGATCTCGCGCAGGGTGCGCTCGTCCACGCGCGCATCGGAGGACATGCGGCGGTGCTCCTGGCTGTTGGCGGCAAAATGCTTTACGCTCACGCCGATCTGGTGGCTCTGGATGCCCTGGATCAGACTGGTGGACAGTTCGGCCGCCAGGTAGGGGTCCTCGCTGAAATACTCGAAATTGCGGCCGCAGAGGGGCGAACGCTTGATGTTGACCGCCGGACCGAGATTGATGGCCACCTGCTCGTGCTGGCAGGCAACGCCCAGACAGTCGCCGATCTGACGCAGCAGGCTGCGGTCAAAGCTGGCCGCGCTGGCGCAGGCAGCCGGAAAGCAGACGGCTTTGATGCTTTCGTTAACGCCGAGGTGGTCGGCGCCCGCGTCCTGCTTGCGCAGGCCATGGGGGCCGTCGCTGACCATTACGCTGCCAATGCCCAGGCGCTCCACGGGCTTGGTGTGCCAGAAATCCAGGCCACTGAGCAGGGACGCCTTTTCCTCCAGCGTCATTTGGGCGATGATTTCTTGAATTTCCATACGTTTCCCCTTTCCGCCGAGATCAATGGCGCAAGCTTTTGTGTATGTGAAGTTCGATCTGCGCGGGAACGTTTCCTTCCCGCACGGGAGAAGGTTTATGCTTTGCCCAGCGCATTGCGTACCTTTTGCGCGATGTCCTTTTCCGAAATGCCGTAATGCTCCACGAGCTGCGCATAGGTGCCGCTGCTGGTATACAGGCGCATACGATGGCATCCGTACCCGCAGCGGCGCTTCCAAACCGATACACAGCC
>CABSLJ010000175.1 GCA_902478455.1 uncultured Oscillospiraceae bacterium
GGCGGACCCGAATGAAGAAGAAAAAGTTGTACTGTGAAAAATAAGCCGGAAAAAGCCGATTTTTTGTCCGTTTTTTCTTGACTTGCGTCCCCGTTGGTCGTATAGTAAAACTTGTTACACAAAATCTGCGTTTGGAAAGGAGGCGGGCAATGATGAAAAACAGGAGCTTGCATGCTGCCACGGGACGTACAGTCGCCGGTATGCGCATACGATTCAGCGGTTCAGGAACCCGGTTGCCCGCAGACCTTTTGATGTGATACGCCTTTTGGGGGACCCCCCTGAAAAGCGGGAGGTTTGTCCGGCAAAGCGCCCCTGAGTCGTTGACTCAGGGGCTTTTTTTGTCCCTGTGCGCGGCGGCGTGTCAGACAAAGCTCACAGCACGCGGCGGGAGCATCCGCCGAAAAAGGAGGAGAGACATGAAAACAAAGAAGAGCAAAGAGAAAAAAATGCGGATATGCTACCGCTTCCTCAAGGGAAGCATGGCTCTGTTTGTCTCCGCGGCGGTTTTTTCCATGCTCAATACCGCCTTCGGGACGCTGACGCCCCAGATCATCCGCACCACGGTCGATTCCATCATCGGGACCGAACCGCTCCATCTCCCCGGCCCGGTGCTCGACTTTCTGGGGATTGGCGGGGACATCACCCGCCCATTGCTGCTGGCGGCGGGGGCGGCGCTGCTGGTCTCGGTGCTTTCGGGCGTCTGCAACTACATCAGCCGCATGCATACCGCCAGGGTAAGCGAGACCTTCATCAAAAACATGCGGGATACCCTCTACGGCCACATCCAACGGCTTCCCTTCTCCTGGCATGTCCGCCATCAGACGGGGGAGATCATCCAGCGCTGCACGTCCGACGTTGAGGTCGTCCGCAACTTCGTGACCAACCAGGTGCTGGAGGTCTTCCGCACCGTCTTTCTGGTGGGTATCTCCATGGGCGTGATGTTTTCCATGAACGTCAAAATCACCCTTGTGGCCCTCGCCTTTCTGCCGGTCATCGCCGCCTATTCGGGCTTCTTTTATTCCAAAATCGCGGGACGCTTCCGCGCGGCCGATGAGGCGGAGGGGGACCTCTCCGGCGTGGTGCAGGAAAACCTGACCGGCGTGCGCGTGGTGCGCGCCTTCGGCAGGGAGCAGTTTGAAATCTCCCGGTTTGATGAAAAAAACAACCGCTTTGCCCGGCTGTGGATCCGTCTGGGCCGGGTGATGAGCGTCTACTGGGGCACCGGGGACCTCATCACAGGGCTCCAGATCATGACGGTCATCGTCGTCGGCGTGACCGAAGCGGTCGCAGGGCAAATCACCCTGGGCGAGTTTCTCGCCCTCGTCACCTACAACGCCTCTCTCGTCTGGCCGGTCCGCGGTCTGGGACGCATCCTTTCCGAAATGAGCAAGGCGGGCGTCTCCATCGGCCGCGTGGCCTACATCCTTGAGGCCGAGGAGGAGCAGGACGCCCCGGACGCCTTCGAGCCGCCCATGGACGGGGACATCTCCTTTGAGCACGTCGGCTTCCGCTACGAGGGCCAGAAACCGGTGCTCGAGAACGTGAGCTTCACCATCCCGGCGGGCAGCACCTTTGCCATCCTCGGCGGGACGGGCAGCGGCAAAAGCACCCTGATGCACCTGCTCGACCGCCTCTACGACCTGCCGCCCGAGGACGGCCGCATCACCGTAGGCGGGGTGGACATCGCCTCCATCAAACGGGAGCATCTGCGCAGAAACATCGGCATGGTGCTCCAGGAGCCCTTTCTATTTTCCCGCACCATTGAGGAGAATATCCGCGCCACAAGGCCGGAAGCGGGGCGCGAACATGTCCGAACGGCCGCGCAGGTCGCCTGTGTGGACGACGCCGTCGTGGAATTTTCCAATGGGTATGACACCATCGTCGGCGAGCGGGGCGTGACCCTCTCGGGCGGGCAGAAGCAGCGCGTGGCCATCGCCCGGATGCTCATGCAGGAAGCGCCCATCATGGTGTTTGACGACTCCCTCTCAGCCGTCGATTCGGAGACCGACGCCCGCATCCGCGCCGCGCTCAAACGGCACGAACGGGACGCGACCGTCATCCTCATCTCCCACCGGATCACCACTCTCATGCAGGCCGACCGCATCCTCGTGCTCGAAAACGGAAGGATCGCCCAACTCGGGACCCACGAGGAACTTATAGCCCAGGAGGGCATTTATAAGAGTATTTACGACATTCAGATGAGCAGCGACGACCGCGTCCTGCTCAGTGAGGAGGGAACGTATGGCCTTTGAAGAACAGGAATATACCCGGTCCTTCGACCTGAAGGTCTGGAAGGGCCTGCTGCCCTATCTGCGGCCCTACCGCAGGACGCTTGTGTTCATTCTGGTGTTCAACATGCTCTGCGCCTTCGTGGATATCATTTTCCCCCTTTTTCAGCGGGAGGCCATCGACCGCTTCATCAAGACGGGGGACGCCTCGGGTCTTCCCTGGTTCGCCGCCGCCTACGCGCTGGTGGTGGCCGCGCAGAGCATTTTCGTTATCCTCTTTACCCGAGGATCGATGCGCCTGGAGATGAGCTTCGGCCGCGACCTCAAGCGGGCCTGCTTCGTTCATTTGCAGACCCTCTCCTTTTCCTATTACAATGTCACACCGGTCGGGTACATCCTCTCCCGCGTGATGACCGACACCAACCGCATCGCGGGCCTGGTCGCCTGGAACCTTTTCGATATGCTCTGGGCTCTCGGCTATGTTCTGGGCGTGTTCGCCGCCATGCTGTTTCTAAACGTCCGGCTCGCGCTGCTGGTCATTCTCGTCGTCCCGGCCATTGCGCTGTTAACCTGGTATTTTCAGGAGCGCATCCTGCGCTGGAACCGGAAGGTGCGCGCCGTCCACTCGAAGATCACCGGGGCCTTCAACGAGGGCATCATGGGCGCCAAGACCTCCAAGACGCTGGTTATCGAGGAGCAGAACCTGAAGGACTTTCAGCGGATCACCCAGGAGATGCGCCTTTCGGCCGTGCGGGCGGCGCGCCTTTCGGCCGTCTATATCCCGCTGGTGCTTTTCCTGAGCACGCTGGCCGCGGCCGTTGTGCTGGCGCGCGGCGGCTTTTTGGTGCATGAGGAGCTGCTGCTCATCGGCACGCTTTCGGCCTTTCTCTCTTATGCGACGGGTATTTTCGAGCCCATTCAGCAGCTGGCGCGCAACTTTGCCGAGTTTATCTCGGTGCAGGCCAACATCGAGCGGGTATGCGGCCTGCTCGAAGAAAAGCCCATGATCGTCGATTCTCCCGAGGTCACCGCGCGCTACGGGGACGTCTTTTCCCCAAAAAAGGAGAACTGGGAGCCCATTCGGGGGGACATCACCTTTGAGGACGTCTCCTTCCGCTATCCGGATGGCGGCGAGGAGGTCTTAAGTCATTTCAATCTCCATGTGCCCGCCGGGACGACGGTGGCCATCGTCGGCGAGACGGGCGCGGGCAAGAGCACGCTTGTCAACCTCGCCTGCCGCTTCTTTGAGCCAACGGCCGGCCGCATCCTCATCGACGGCCGGGATTACCGGGAGAGAAGCCAGCTCTGGCTGCATTCCCACCTGGGCTATGTGCTGCAGAATCCCCATCTTTTCTCGGGCACCGTCATGGAGAACATCCGCTACGGTCGCCTGGACGCGACCGATGAGGAGGTGATCGCGGCGGCCAAAGCCGTTAGCGCCGATACAGTGGTCGACAAGCTCGAGAACGGCTATCACAGCAACGTCGGCGAGGGGGGAGACCGTCTCTCCACCGGTGAGAAGCAGCTGATTTCCTTCGCCCGCGCCGTGCTGGCCGATCCGCGCATCTTCATGCTCGACGAAGCCACTTCCTCCATCGATACCCAGACCGAGCAGCTCATCCAGAATGCCATTTCCAAGCTGCTCAAGGACCGCACCTCCTTTTTGATTGCCCATCGGCTTTCCACCATCCGTCAGGCCGACCTCATCCTGGTGGTCAAGGACGGAAGGATCGTCGAGCAGGGAAAACACCTGGAGCTGCTCAGGAAAAAGGGCTATTACCATTCGCTTTACAGCAAGCAGTTTGCCGAGGAATCGGCTCTGCGGATGCTGACAAATGAATAGAAAAGGAGCAGATAAAAGCAATGGAAAATCTGAGTGAATTTTGCACCTGTACAAGACTGAAATGCCCCCAGCACCCGGCTAACCACGGAAAAGGCTGTTCGCCCTGCATCGAAAAAAATCTGAAGCTCCGGCAGATGCCCAGCTGCTTTTTCCACCTGCTGAAAAACGCCGAAACCCGCACGGGCGACTCCTTCACCGAATTTGCCAGACTGGTTCTGGAGGAAGAAAAGACGGACGAAGCATAAAGCAGACGTTCCTCCTGACAAACAACGCAGGCGGCGAGACCTCTCGCCGCCTGCGTTGCTGTCCGCCGCTTCGCTTTAACCGCGGGTTAACCATCGCTGTCTTGCGGATTGCATCCGGTGTTGTTATAATGGAATCTGCCTGCCTGCTGGTGGAAGGGAAAAGCCTCCGTTTCCGCAGGGCGTTGGACAAATTTACTGTACAAGGAGGGGAACGGATGAAGCGGTGTCCCGATTTCAGACGGTGCCGGCAGCTCTTTCTTGCCTTTTTAAAGATTGGAACCTTCACCTTCGGCGGCGGCTACGCCATGATCCCGCTGATCAAACGGGAGACGGTGGACAAGGAGCATTGGATCGAGGAGGAGGATATCCTCGAAATTGTCGCCGTGGCCGAGTCCACGCCGGGGCCGATTGCCGTCAACTCGGCCACCTTTGTGGGCTACCATGTGGCAGGGCCGTTTGGGGCCTTCTGCGCGACGGTCGGCGTGGTGCTCCCATCCTTTTTCATCATTCTGATTCTTTCTTATTTTCTGCGCCAGTTTGAGAGCCTCCAGGTCGTCCAGTTCGCCTTTAACGGCATCCGCACAGGCGTGCTGGCTCTCATCGTGGGGGCGCTTGTCTCCATGGGGAGGCAGTGCCCGAAAAATATTCTGTCCTACTGCATCGCGGCCGTCGCCTTTGCTGCGGTGGCCTTCTTCGGGGCGAATGTACTGCTGTCTCTTATAC
>CABSLJ010000176.1 GCA_902478455.1 uncultured Oscillospiraceae bacterium
AAAATGGGAGCCGGACGGCGGCATGTGGGTGGAAGCCGACTGCAATCTTTCCTCCGGTGAAAGCCTCGTCCGGCAGATTCTTTACGGCAAATCTTTTTTTCAGCGGGAGTTCGGCGTGGACTGCAAGGTGCTCTGGCTGCCCGACGTATTCGGCTACAGCGCCGCGCTGCCGCAGATCTTAAAAAAGAGCGGAATAGAAGCCTTTGTCACCTCCAAAATCGGCTGGAACGAAACCAATCGCCTGCCCTACGACAGTTTTATGTGGGAGGGCATCGACGGCACGGAAATCTTCACCTACTTTTTAACCGCACAGGACAAAATCCGCGGACAAAAACCGCAAACCGCCACGACCTACAGCGCGCTGCTGAACCCCAGCCAGCTGCGCGGCGCCTATGAACGCTATCAGCAGAAGGAACTCAACGGTGAAGTTTTGGTCCCCTTCGGCTTGGGGGACGGCGGCGGCGGACCGACCGTCAGGGACCTGGAATACCACCGTATTTTGAAAAGGGGAATCCCCGGCGTTCCCAGGGCCAGGATGGAGTTTGCCGGCAGCATGCTGACTCGCCTCCGCGAACGGGCGCTCCACAATCCGAAAACACCCCATTGGCAGGGGGAGCTCTACCTGGAATATCACCGCGGCACCTATACCTCCATGGCGCAGAACAAGCGATTCAACCGGAAGAGCGAGCAGCTGTTTCAAAGAGCCGAAACGGCTGCGGTAATGAACGCCGTCCTGACCAGCGGGAACTATCCCGAACAAACGCTGCACCATGGCTGGGAAACCATCCTGCTCAATCAGTTCCATGATATCATTCCCGGCTCCTCTATTGGAAAGGTGTATGAGGTTTCCAAAACGCAGTATGAGAAAATCCTCCGTTCGGGCAAGGATATCCTGCATAGCGCAGAGGAAGAAATCGCCCGCGGCATCGGCACGGACGGCGGAACGCTTGTTTTCAATCCCCATTCTTTTCCCGCTTCCGGACCCGTCCGCGTGGACGGACAGACCGTTTATGCCGTGGACATCCCGGCCAAGGGGTACCGCGTGCTCAGGAATCTCCCCATCCGTTACAGCGTCAAAGCGGAGAACGGCCTAGTGGAAAACGACTTTTTCCGCATAGAGCTCGACCCCTCCGGCGCATTCACCCGCCTGCTTGACAAACGGCGGAATCGGGAAGTGCTAAAGGAAGGCGCGCGCGGCAATGTGATGACCGCATATGAAGATTATCCCCGCGCCTTTGACAATTGGGAGATCAGCAATTACCACCGGGAAAAGGGCTGGGAACTCGCGCAGCAGGCGTCTTTCCGAACGATTTCCGACGGTGCGCGCGCCGGCATAGAGGTAAGCAAATCCTTTCTCAACAGTACGGTGGTTCAGAAAATCTGGCTTTATGACGACGTGGCCCGCATCGATTTTGAGACGGAGATCGACTGGCGGGAGAGCCATCTGGTTCTGAAGACCGCCTTCCCTGTGGACATCAACGCAGATAAAGCGACCTACGAAATCCAGTTTGGTACAGTGGAGCGCCCAACACATTTTAACACCAGCTGGGACGCCGCACGCTTCGAGGTGTGCGCACATAAATTTGCCGATTTGTCCGAATACGGCTATGGAGTCAGCCTCTTAAACGACTGCAAATACGGACACGACATCCACAACGGCGTTATATGCCTGACCCTGCTCAAATGTGGCACCTATCCCAATCCTGACGCGGACAAATGCCTCCATCGGTTTACCTATTCCCTCTATCCGCACGAGGGGGATTATCGCGAGGCAGGGACGCTTCAACAGGCCCTGCTGCTCAATCAGCCGATGAGCGCATACAGGCTGGATAAACAAGCCGGAACCCTGCCGGAAAGCTATTCGCTTCTGTCCTTGGACCGCGGCAACATCGTGATAGACACCATCAAACAGGCGGAATCGTCCGAGGCAATCATCATCCGCCTGTACGAAGCCTATAATCAACGTGTGCAAGCGACTCTGACGGCGGGATTCGATTTCAAAAGGGTCTCGATCTGCGACCTGCTCGAACGCGAGACGGCCGAACTCCAAACGGAAGGACGGCGCATCCCTCTGACGGTCAAGCCTTTTGAAATTATCACTCTGAAAATCGAACGCTGACAGCGGCGAAAAGCGTCGCTGTCCAGCGGACAGACCTCCAAATTGAAACAAAAAGGACAGATGCTATGACTTCCCGTGAACTCGTACTCGCCACTTTGGAATTTCGGAATACGGATGGACGCGTTCCCCGCGATCTGTGGCTGCTCCCCTGGGCCGACCAGAACTATCCCGGCGAACTCCAAAAAATAGTTGGTGATTTTCCCTCCGATTTCAGCGGGCCCGAAACCAGGTGGGCACAACGCCCCGCTTTGGAAACCGGCGATCCATATGAGCCCGGCCTTTATACCGACGCCTGGGGCTGCGAATTCGTCAACATCCATCGCGGGATCATCGGTGAGGTAAAAACGCCGCTGCTTACGACCGACGACTGGTCGGACACCGATAAGATTCACATTCCGGAGGAATGGTTGAGCTTTGATACGGCGTCCGTCAACGATTTTTGCAAAAAAAGCGAAAAATTCATCACCTGCGGCGCCTGCCCGCGTCCTTTTGAGCAGCTTCAGTTTATCCGCGGTACGGTAAATCTCTATATGGACCTGATGGACCCGCCCCGCCGAATGATGGATTTCATGGAAAAGATGCATGATTTTTACTGCCGCCTGCTCACCCGGTGGGCCCAAACCGAGGTTAACTGTCTGAACTTTATGGACGACTGGGGTTCCCAGCAAAGTCTGCTGATCAGCCCGGCCATTTGGGAACAGCTCTTTATGCCGATGTATCGGGATTATATTGACATCGCTCACAAGCACGGCAAAAAGATATTCATGCATTCTGACGGCAATATTCTCTCCATTTTGCCCAAGCTCATCGACTTGGGTCTGGATGCCGTCAATACTCAGATATTCTGTATCGGTGTGGAAAAGCTCGCCCAATTCCGAGGGGAAATCACCTTCTGGGGAGAAATTGACCGCCAGCATCTGATCCCGAATGGCAGTCTGGCCGACATCGACCGGGCTGTGGAGAAGGTTTACCATACCCTTTGGAAAGACGGCGGATGTATCGCCCAGTGCGAATTCGGCGCGGGCGCCAACCCGGACAATGTGTACCGGATTTACGAGCGCTGGAGCCGGCTGAGGAGCCGTTGAGCGCCTTATGCCAACCGGCGGCGTCCGAACGGCTTGCCCGGCCCATTTTGAAGGATAGGATTCCGTCATCCTGGACAGCTTCTTCCGTGCGAGTGCGACAAAAGAGGGCTGCGTTTTCAGAGGAAAACGCAGCCCTGGGAGAGATATTATGTCTTACGGGATCATGTCTTCAATGACATCTCTCAGGTGAATGGGAGAAAGCTGATATCGGTTGAAGAATTGGGCCAGCTCGGCGGCCAGCCGAAGTTCGGTCGTCACGTCATGAATGATTTCGCCCATTTCCCACCCAAGCGCGGTTTTGCGTATAGCTTGAATGCCATAGGTAATATACCGACCCATTGCCGGATGATATTGACTTTCCCTAACTTCCCGATAGCTCCAGTAACCCGCTTAAAACACCTCCTCTTGCTCACTTCCACTGAGCGCCGCTTCCAGATAAGAGGTAATCTTCTCCACCATGTTGATGCTTGGATTGGCTTTGCCGTGCTCAATCAAGCGCAGATAAGACTGGCTGATAAACAAATCGTTTGCCACTTTCTCCTGCGTATACCCCAAACGTTTGCGCATATCTTTGATCCGGAGTCCTACGCGTTCGCTTTCGGTCATAATTATCCCTCCTATAAAGAATTATAGGGATAATTTACCTCTCACTCCAGCCGATATATTAGCGGTTGCGGGGGTTCTTCGACATTTTTCGATCCGATTGGCGTTTCAGCAAATCAGCGCGGAGGGAAAGATAAAATTCCCTGATTGCGCCTATAGATCACATCCATCCATCCTCTTCCTTCATCAGTTCCGCTGCGCTCACTTGAAAGCCTTTGGATATTTTTTCAATGGTATCAATGGACGCGGAGGCTTCAGCCCGTTCCAGCTTTCCCCAATAGCGGGAACTCAAATCGCATATTTCCGCCGCCGTCTCCTGCGACCAGCGCTTTTCCTGCCTGAGCTGCTTGATACGATTAGCGAATTCTTCCTTCAGCACTATCGTTCCCTCCGTTCCAATTCCATCGTAACGAATCATCTGTCTTTGGTACAGGAACGATAATGCTGTTTACGAAATAATTCAACCGTTTCTTAGACGGCATAGTAAGTTTTAAAGCCAGACAGGGCAGATTTTCTTGTTTTTGGTTCTGTCAATATGGATTGTCTCTCCTGTGGAAGAGGACATAAGCAACGGGCGAATGCACCAGTCTCACGGCGGCAACCAACCGTCTCTGCGGGAAAACATCCACATACGTGAATTCCTTCATGGTAGAGGTCTGCGTCCCATTTGTGATCCTCCTACCGATACAAAAACACCCCTGTACAGAATCTATACAGAGGTATTGAGTCCTATTGTCCCGAAACAGGCCGCAGTGGTGCATTCTGGAGCGCCACCGATCCGAACAAAATTCTCAGAAGATCAGGCGCTTTTCACAATGACAGCCCCCCTCTCACCCTTCCAAACAAAAGGTCAGCCGCAAAACGATATGGTTATCCCCGTTTCTTGCACCGTTCTATGGATCAAAGTGCTATGATTTTTGTAACCGCTTTTCCTTCGACACGGCCATCCATAAACACATCAGCGAGACGATCAGCACTCTATTTTTATGCCTGCAACATATATTTTATTGTATAATTTTATCACACCTGCATAAAACCGTCAAGACACAACACGATACGGAACGAATCGGCGTAAAATGGACGCCGTTCGTTCCTCAGAGGCGACGACGTAGGCAACCGATGGTATCGGATTCGCATCCGAGGGGAAAACTTAAAAAATGTAAAAAAAGGGGGCGCACAC
>CABSLJ010000177.1 GCA_902478455.1 uncultured Oscillospiraceae bacterium
CGAATCAATAGGGCGATCCAGCGGAGAATCATTTTCGGCGGCGGGCGGACTTTGCAATGATCGAAGGCGTCAGCCCTCCGGCCAACCGTTGTTTGCAGGATGAAAATCAAATTCCTGCAAAACGCGGTCGGAAAGCTGTTTAAAAGAAAGCCAAAAGGAAAGGTTTGCGCAAAAAACTTCAAAAACCGGTAACTCTGGATTGGATTCCTGAAAAAAAGATAGATAATCAAAATAAATTCAGATATATTATAAAATCGTCTTGTTACTATTTTAACTCAAAACAACTCATTGCACAAGAAAAAAATAAAGAGAACCCAGTTTATATGTATAAAATATGCGCAATATCCATAAAATAAAACGCAATTAAGCGGCTTTGAAAAACGCTTTATTCCAGATATACTAAAAACACGAAGACAACCAACCCCAAAAATTGCATATTTAAGGAGGTACCCGCATGAAAATGAGAAGAATACTCGCCATCCTGTTGGTCCTTATGCTCGCGGCCAGTTCGCTCGCCGGCTGTAATCAGGCCGGAGAACAAAACAACACCCTGAACGTGGCCGCCATTGAAACATCCTACGGCACCGAGTCCTGGAAGGCCGTCTGCGAGGCCTTTGAGAAGGCCAACGAAGGCGTGACCGTCAATCTGACCATCAACAAGCAGCTGGAGGATTCCATCGGCCCCAACATGAAGGCGGGCGATTATCCCGACGTCGTGCATCTGGCGGTCGGCCGCGAAGCGGCCCTGACCGAGACCATGATCAAGGAAAACGGTCTGTTAGACCTTACCGACGTGCTGGGCATGACCAATCCCGGCGAAAGCAAGACGGTCAAGGAAAAAATCCTGCCCAGTTTTATAGAGACCTCGATCACCAACCCCTACTCGGACGGCAAGACCTACCTTGCCCCCATGTTCTACGGTCCCTGCGGCCTGTTCTACAACGCCGGCCTCTTTGAGGAAAAGGGCTGGAAGGTCCCCGAAACCTGGGACGAGATGTGGGAGCTCGGCGAAAAGGCCAAGGCCGAGGGCATTGCCCTCTTCACCTACCCGACCACCGGTTATTTTGACGCTTTCTTCTACGCTCTGCTGTATGAAGCAGGCGGCGACGAGTTCTTTAAGAAGGCCACCCAGTATTCCGAAGGCATCTGGGACACCGCAGAGGCGCAGAAGGTTTTCGACATCATTGCGAAGCTCGCCTCTTACACCGAGAAATCCACCCCCTCCAACGCGACCGACACCACCTACCTCAAGAATCAGACCCTCATCTGCGAAAACAAGGCCCTCTTTATGCCCAACGGCAACTGGGTCATCGGCGAGATGAAGGACGTGCCCAAGGCGGATAATTTTGAGTGGGGCTTTACCGCTCTGCCCGCCATGGAGGCCGGCGGAGACCGTTACAGCTACACCTTCTTTGAGCAGTGCTGGATTCCGAAGGAAGCCAAGAACCCCGAACTCGCCAAGAAGTTTGTCGCCTTCCTGTATTCCGACGAGGCCATCAAGATTTTCGCCGAGAGCGAGACCCCGGCCGTTCAGCCGGTTCAGGGCGTTGCCGATACTCTGACGGACGAAAACATGAAGCTCTATTACAGCATCTATGACAACGGCGCGAAGGCCGCCGTGGGCGCCTTTGCCACCACCGATCCGGTTGAGGGCGTGGACGTCAGAAGCGTCTGGTTCGACCCGATCAACAGCCTGGTATCCGGAGACAAGACCCAGCAGGAGTGGGTCGACGGCATCAAACAGGCCAGCGATACCCTGCGCGGCGCGCTGAAATAACCGTATAGCCCGGGAAGCTTACGGCAATACTTGATTCGTGCACCCTCATAAAGTAGGTTACGAAAACGGTGAGTAGTAGTTCCTACTCACCGTTTATTTTTCAACAGATGGGAGAGGAAGGCTTTGGACAATCACAAGGGGCGCAAGGGCTTTATCATTGCCTGTATCACGCCGGCTCTGGTTCTGTTCTTTATCTTTATGGTCATACCGACCTTCAACGTGTTCCGGATGTCGCTCTTCAAATGGGGCGGCTATTCCAACACGCAGACCTTCGTAGGGCTGGACAACTTTAAAATTCTGTTTGGCGACGCTAAGTTCGTCCAGTCGTTTCAGAACACCATTTTGCTCATCGTGCTGGTGACCATCATCACCTTCGCCTTTGCGCTGGTGTTCGCCGGGATACTTTCCAGGGAAAAAATTCACGGGCAGAATTTTTTCCGCGTGGTGTTTTACATCCCGAATATCCTTTCGGTGGTCGTTATTGCGGCCATCTTCAGCGCCATTTATGATCCGCGCAACGGCATGCTCAACAGCATCTTAAATCTCTTCCGACCTTCGGGCAGCGAGCCCGTCTATTGGCTGGGCGACCAGAAGATCGTCATCTTCAGCCTCGCCGGCGCAATGATCTGGCAGGCCATCGGCTATTATATGGTCATGTACATGGCCAGCATGGCCAGCATCCCGGAAAGCCTGTATGAAAGCGCCGGACTTGAGGGAGCGAGCCGCTTCAAGCAGTTCTTCAGCATTACCATCCCATTGATCTGGACCAATATCCGCACGACGCTAACCTTCTTCATCATCAGCTCCATCAACCTGAGCTTCCTGTTCGTCAAGGCCATGACCAACGGCGGACCGGACGGCTCGACCGAGGTGTTCCTGAGCTATATGTACAAGCAGGCCTACACCAATTCGTCCTATGGCTACGGCATGGCCATCGGCGTGATCGTGTTTATCTTCTCCTTCGCGCTGTCCGCCATTGTCAACGCCGTGACCAAGCGCGAGCCGCTGGAATTTTAGGAGGGGACGCTTATGACTACGGCAAAAACAAAAGGCGCCGGCGGAGAGCGTCTGTACAAAATCTTTGTTTATATCGCCCTTTGCATCCTGGCCGTCAGCATTCTGGTGCCGGTGGCGTGGGTGTTCATGGCCTCCGTCAAGCAGAATACGGAATTTTACGGCAATCCGTGGGCGCTGCCGCTGGGCTTCCACCTGCAAAACTTTGCCGATGCGTGGAGCAAGGCGCGAATGGGCGAATACATGCTCAATTCGGTGCTGACCACGGCCATGGCGCTCGCCATTCTGCTGGTGGTGGCGCTGCCCGCCGCCTATGTGCTTTCCCGCTACAAATTCAAGGGCAGCAAGTTTTTCAACGTCCTCTTTATGGGCGGCCTCTTCATCAATGTCAACTACATCGTCGTCCCCATCTTCCTGATGTTTGTGGACGCGGATAAGGCGCTGCGGGGACTTGTGGGCAGCGGCTTCTTCCTCAACAACATCTTTATTCTGGCGCTGGTGTACGCCTCCACCGCCCTGCCGTTTACCATCTATCTGCTCTCCGGCTATTTCGCCACGCTGCCCAAGGCCTATGAGGAAGCGGCTTATGTGGACGGCGCGGGCTACTTCCGCACCATGGTGCGCATCATCATGCCCATGGCCAAGCCGAGCATCATCACGGTCATCCTCTTCAATTTCCTCAGCTTCTGGAACGAATATATCATCGCGATGACCCTCTTGAGCGACCCCAACGGCGGAAAAACTTTGCCGGTGGGCCTGATGAACCTGATGAAGGCGCAGAACGCCGCCGCCGAATACGGCCAGATGTACGCGGGACTCGTCATGGTCATGCTGCCGACGCTGATCCTCTACATCATCGTGCAGAAGAAGCTGACGCAGGGCATGACCCTGGGCGGACTCAAGGGATAAAGGAGGAGCGACGATGGAATATACCAAGAAAAAGCTGCTTGTGCTTCTGGGCTTTATTGTGATGATCGCCTGCGTCGCCCTGGTCATCCTGGGGCAGGCGTCGGTCGGTTATCCCGGTCTCGGGCTGATGCTTTTAGGCCTTGCCGGCCTGCTCGTGCTGCTTTATATCTACAACCGCGGCCAGCGCTGAACCGGCTGCAATGACGACGGCCTCTCTTTCTCCCGCCGCCATTGACGGGGGAAGGGAGGGACGTCCGGTTCAGCGCCTTGAACGAAACAAAAAAGAAGGATGCGATGCACATGAGTGAAAACACAAGACCGCGCGGCAGGGTCACCATCCCGACCGACGTGGACGTTGTGCCGGAAACCCTCGCGCTCGTCGAGCGTTGGGGCGCCGACGCCATCCGCGACTGCGACGGCACCGATTATCCCGACGCGCTCAAAGAGGTGGACGCCAAGGTTTACTCCACCTATTACACCACCCGCAAGGACAACGACTGGGCCAGAAAGAATCCCGATGAAATTCAGCAGATGTATTTGATGACCGGCTTTCACACGGCCGAGGGAGAGAGCCTTTCCATCCGGCTGATGGAGGGCTTCAGCCCCGAGCTCATCGCGGTCAATTCCCGGGACGACATCAAACGCTGGTGGGAGGTCATCGACCGCACCACGGGCGAGGTTGTGCCCGCAGGGCACTGGTCGTACGACGAGGAAAGCGGCGAGGTCACCATCCGGGGCACCGCGCCCTTCCACGATTACACCGTCAGTTTCCTGTGCTACCTCATCTGGGACCCGGTGCACATGTACAACTACGTCACCAATTCGTGGGAAGGGGTGGAGCATCAGCTGACCTTCGACGTCCGCCAGCCCAAAACCCGCGCCTTCTCTTTGGAGCGGCTGCGCAGGTTCATCCAAGAGCACGACTACGTCGACGTCATCCGCTTTACCACCTTTTTCCACCAGTTCCTGCTGGTGTTCGACGAGCAGTCGCGGGAAAAGCTGGTCGACTGGCACGGCTATTCCGCCAGCGTCAGCCCCTATATTCTCGAGCAATTTGAGAAGGAGGTCGGTTATCAGTTCCGGCCGGAATTCATCATCGACCAGGGCTATTACAACAACACCTACCGCGTGCCCACCAAGGAATATAAGGACTTCCAAGCCTTTCAGCGCCGCGAGGTGGCCAAACTGGCCAAGGAAATGGTGGACATCTGCCACGAATGCGGCAAGGAAGCCATGATGTTCCTGGGCGACCACTGGATCGGCACCGAACCGTTCATGGA
>CABSLJ010000178.1 GCA_902478455.1 uncultured Oscillospiraceae bacterium
ATTGCGGGAAGTCCCTGCCGGACGGAAGCCGGGTGTGCGGTTACTGCGGAAAGCCGGTTGTGGAGCTGAAGGAAAGCGCAGCCGACGCTGCGGAAAACCAGAATCCGGCCGCGGTTCCGGAACCCGCCGCGCCTCCTGCTGACCCGCCGGCCGCCGAGCCGGCGCCCGATGTGCCGGAGATGCCCGAGCAGCCCGCCGCCCCGGACGTGCAGCCCATGCCGGTGCTGGTCCCGGAAGCGCCGGTCTCGCCCGAGCTGCCTGTTCCTGAAATCCCGGGCGAAGGCTTCCCCGAAGGACCGGACATGCCCCAGCCGGGCGCTCCCGAGGTGGAGATTCCGCAGGTGCACGAGGCTGTGACGGCGCACGGCGAGCCTTCGGAGGAACCGGCGGCTGTTTTGGAGGAAATCCCCATGGTATCCATAGACGGCGGAGAGGAGACGTCCTCCAACACCGCCCAGAGCACGCAGGGGGGCGTGCTACATACGGCGCGCAGAGATCGTCCGGTCAGCACGGTCGGTTTTTTCTGGACTGAGTTTTTGCTGCTGATCCCCCTTCTCAACCTCGTTCTGCTGTTTGTCTGGGCCTTCCGTGAAAAGACCAACCGCAACCGACGCGCCTTTGCGCGTTCGGTGCTGATCTGGATTCTGATCGCCCTGCTCTCTCTGCTCGCGGTGCTCATTGTGATGATCGTCACCCGCCAGTCGCTCGACATCAACTATTGGATCCAACAGCTCAAGGATTTGGTCAACAGCATTCCGCTGCTGTAAGCGCAGGATCAAACGCCTTCATGGCATAAAACGACCCCGCCGGAAAACTTCCGGCGGGGTCGTTTGCGGTTTCTTCTATTTTTCCCAAGGCTCCTTCTGGGCTGTTTTGACTCTTTTGGTCGGGGCCTGCGGCAGCGCCAGGCGCTGTTGCAGCTTAAACAGGGCGGCGCTCACCGGAATGGCGAGCACAACGGCTGAAAGAATTTCCACAATCCCGTTCACCGCCACAATGGAGGTGAGGATAACGCTGAAAACCCGGGAGGCGTCGGTGCCCATGCTGTCCGGATAGATCAGCACCAGAAGCCCCAGCACCAGAATGGTGTTGGTCAGCGTACCCGCCACCGCGGCGACGCCCGCGGACACGGGAACAGAGGCCTTGCCCTTGATCCATCTGTGCAGCGCGGAGAAGACAAGCGCCGCCACAATACCGATGCAGATGCGGGGCAGAACCGAGATGACCGGGTTGACAAAGAGGGGATCGAGCGGACTTGCCGGCATAGCCAGCGCGCGCAGCAGACTGCTGACGCCCAGCACGCCGCCGAGGATTGCGCCGCTCTTCAGCCCCAGGACGATCGCCCCAATGATGACGGGGATGTGCACCGTGGTGGCTGAGACCGGGCCGAGCGGGATCATACCGAGCGGTGTAAAGGTCAGCACGATGATGATCGCCGAGAAGACGCCGAGCTGTGCGAGGGTGAGTGTGTTGCTTTTTTTCATGTAAAATACCTCCTGCTGCTGCTCCCTGGGGGATGCAGCGCAATATTACATAACCCGAAAAGGGTTATTGACCGGTTTGCGGGGCCTCTTGCGCCGATGTGTTCCTTTCATAAAGCAGGCGCAGACCCTCCAAAAGCAGATAATCGGAGAAGATGATCTCCCGCTTGCAGTGGGGGATGATATCCCGGGCGAGGCCGCCCGTCGCAATGACGGTGCAGGGCATGCCGAGCTCTTCCTCGATGCGGTCGCACATGCCGTCCATCATGGAGGCGGTGCCGTAGACGAGTCCCGAGCGCATGCAGTCGACCGTATTGGCCCCGATAACCCTGGAGGGCGCGTCGAGGCTGATGGAGGGCAGCTGCGCGGTGCGGGAGGTCAGAGCGTCGAGCGAGATGCCCACGCCCGGCAGAATGCAGCCGCCGAGCATGCTGGCGCTTTTGTCCAGCACGGCGATGGTCGTGGCGGTGCCGAGGTCGAAGATGATGGCCGGGCAGGAATAATGCTCGATGACGGCGACGCAGGCGGCGACGAAGTCGGCGCCCAGCGTGGCGGGATTGTTGATGCGGATGTTCAGCCCCGTCTTGATGCCCGGGCCGATGTTGAGCGGTTCCACGCCGGTCAGCCGCCGGATGGCCCTGCGGATGGCCTTGGTCAGCGGCGGAACGACCGAGCTGATGATCGAACCCTCGATGTCGGCGATGGCGACGCCGTAGATGTCCAGAATGTCCCGCAGCTCGATGGCGTACTGGTCCTCCATGCGGGCGCGGTCGGTGGCCATGCGGGAGACGAACTTGAGCTCCCGCCCGTCGTACACGCCGATGGTGATGTTGGTGTTGCCGATGTCCAGTGCAAGAATCATAGGGTATTCCTCCTTGTGGGATCGCTGCAGGCAGTCAGCGTCAGGATGGAGTCCGAAAGGCAAAAATATGGGGCTGCATACAGGCTGGTGAACGATAGGATTTGATGTGTTCATCTGATTTGCGATTATTATATCAATATCTAGTGGAAAATACAATGGACAGTTGCGTGAAATTAGAATGTAATTTTGCCTACTGATTTGCCTACTGAAATTATTTTGCTTTTGAGAATCATATTGATCAAATCATCAAAGGCATTGTCCGGGGAAGTACACATCCCGGACAATGCCTTTTTGTAAGCAAACCGAAAAACAATATTTGGAAGAAGTTCGTGTAATTTATGCCAATCTGTAGTATAATAAGCGTAAATACCGCCGGCTGCCTGCGGGGCGGTTTCGCTGCCTTGGAGGGAAGCGGGCAAAGCTTGTGCTGTTTTGTCCCCAACTGCCTGAGCCGGGCGGCGGGGCTTTCGGACCTATTTGTCAGAAAAGGAGTGGTCACCTTGTCTTTTGGAGAGAAGATTCTCAACTACCGCGAGGAAATGCTGCGCGATCTGGCGGAACTCGTCGCCATTGAGTCGGTGTGCGCCGAGGGGGAGAAGGACGCCCCCTGTGGAAGCAAGGCTGCTGCTGCGCTCGCGTGGGTACTGCGCCGCGCGGAGGAGATGGGGCTGTCCACCTGCAATGTGGATAACGCGGCCGGTCACGCCGAATACGGCGCGGGCGAGGAAATCGCCGCCGTGCTGACCCATGTGGACGTGGTGCCCGCCGGGGAGGGGTGGAGCGTACCTCCCTTTGCGCTGACCGAAAAGGACGGCAGGCTCTACGGCCGTGGTGTGGCGGACGACAAGGGCGCCGCCGTTGCGGCCCTCTATTGCTTAAGGGCGCTCGCGGAGGAAAAGGTGCCGACCGTCCGCCGGGTGCGGGCAATCTTCGGCTGCGGAGAGGAGTGCGGCATGGATGATATGCGCCGCTACTTCGCAAGAGAGCCTCTGCCCGACTTCGCCTTCACGCCCGATTCGGACTACGGCGTGTGCAACCGGGAAAAGGGCATCCTCCAGCTGGAACTCTCCGCCCCGCATCACGATGGAACCACGCTGACCGAGCTTCACGCGGGTACGGTGGTCAATTCGGTGCCGGAGAAGGCCTACGCCCTGCTCGACTGCACCGAGGAAGAGGACCATCAGCTTCTTCGCCTGGCCGACGCCAAAAAGGGGCGCTATGAGTTCCGCTATACCATCGACGGCCTTCAGCTCATCTCCTACGGCACGGCCTCCCACGCCATGCAGCCGGACAAGGGCTTTAACGCCGCCACCCATCTCATCCGCCTGCTGGCGGCCAACTTCGGCCACAAGGCGCTGGGCTCCCTCTGCGGCTTCCTGGACGCCGCCGTCGGCCTGGAAATCCACGGTTCCTCCCTCGGCATCCGGCAGAAGGACGCCGAATCGGGAGAGCTGACCGTCAACGTCGGTATGGTGCATATTTCCCAAAGAGAGGCGTTCGCGCGGCTTGACATCCGCTATCCCGTCACGGCCGACGGCGACCGCATCTTAAAGACCGTCCGGGAACGCGCTGCGGCGGAAGGGCTGTCTCTTACCGTGCTGCATCACAACAGACCGCTTTATGTGCCGGCGGAAAAGCCGCTGATCGGTCTGCTCAGGGACGCCTACCGGGAAATCACGGGGGAGGAATGCTCCCTTTACTCCACCGGAGGCGGCACCTACGCCCGCACGCTCGGCGGCAGGGGCGTGGCCTTCGGCCCGGTGTTTGAGGGGACGGACGCCCGTCTCCACAACGCCGACGAATTCCTGCCCGCCGAGGCGTTTTTGAAGCACGCGCAGATCTGCCTGGAGGCCGTCTACCGGATGGCCACCGCGGTGCTGTAAAAGAAGAAAAAACCGGGGACGGGAGAGCGGAGAAAGTCTGCCCGCGTTTCCGCCCGCGTACTCGCATCGATGGAGGAATCCAATTTGACCGAACAAAAGAAACAGCCGGCCGTCACCTTTGAAAGCATAGTACGAAATCCACAGGTGCATACTTATATTGAACAGGGCAACGCGATTCTGGGCGTCATCGGTTTTACAGAGCATGGCTTTGCCCACGCCAGGCGGTCGGCGAATTACGCTTCCAACATATTGAAGGCCCTGGGCTATGATGAGCGCACCTGCGAGCTGGCGGCCATTGCCGGTTATATGCACGACATCGGCAACGTGGTCAACCGGATTGATCACGCGCAGTCGGGCGCGCTGATGGCCTTTACCATCCTTTCCGGACTCGGCATGGAGCCGGAGGAGATCGCCCGGGTGACAGCCGCCATCGGCAATCACGACGAGGGCACCGCCGCTGCGGTCAATCCCATCGCGGCGGCGCTCATTCTGTCGGACAAGAGCGACGTGCGCCGCACCCGTGTGCGCAGTCGGGACACGGTCGACTCGGACATCCACGACCGGGTCAACTACGCGGTGGAGCGGGCCACTCTGGAGATCGACGCGACGGAGAAGACCGCCGTTCTCGCGCTGACCATAGACACCGGCATCTGCCCTGTGATGGAATATTTTGAGATTTTCCTGACGCGTATGGTGCTCTGCCGCAAGGCGGCGGCGTTTCTCGGTCTGGCCTTTGAGCTGGTCATCAACGG
>CABSLJ010000179.1 GCA_902478455.1 uncultured Oscillospiraceae bacterium
CTATATGGGTTAATAGAAAATTCAACTTCAACTCCGTCTTCCAACGTAATGCGTGTTTCTTTCTTACTGAGATTTTCAATCTGCTCCACTTCACAAACCTTTTGCAATTCTTCAATGAATACTTCTTGAGTACATGAAAAATTTGCAGCGGCATGTTCTTTTAAGAAATCTGTCAAAAAGAAAATTAACGCCAGAATAAGAACAATGCCTGCGAGTACAAAAGGCCACCTGCGTCCTTGGTTGCCCGTTGGAGGTGTGTTGGGTTGGTCACAGTCGACAAACTCCTCTGGGTTCTCCAAAACGACTTCCTCTTCACAGTCAGGACAATTTTGATTGTCATCCGGTATTTCTTGACCGCAATATTTACAGAGCATTTCTACATCACCTCGCTTTCAGTTTACCATGTGCTCCCAGCGCATGGCAACCTCTTTTTGTATTTTGGTAAAATAAATTTCCAAGGGAAGAACGAACTCCGCCCTGGCGGCAACACCTCCTGAAAATTGGGCCGGAAATGCCGGCCGGTTATTCCAGCTCATCCGCATAGACCTCGCGCACGCGGTCGCTCTCCAGGGAATGCAGGTCGTTGTATTCGTCCATCATAGCGAGGAGCTCGTCGAAATAATACTCGTTCATCAGCTCGGACTTGGAAAGCCCTATGCTTTGGCCGATGGCGAGCCAGCGCTGGAACCAGTATTCGCTTTGCCCGGTTTCCCCGTCAGCCGGCGCACGGTTTTGAAAAAATCCGACATATCGTTCATCTCCCAGAACGCCAGGATGACCTCGGTCAGCTCATTGAGGCTCAGGGCATCCCCGCAGTCGTTGTCAAGCAGGCGTTCCCTGGGGATATCCAGCAGTTCAGACAGCAGATTGCACAGCTGCCCCGGCACGACCGTCAGCAGATGTCCCACAAACCCGGCAACGGCGTCGCGGTTGGGGTCGGAAAACAACTGCAAAAAGCTGTTTAAGCCCCCCGTCCGGGCCTCCTCGCCCAAAAGCAGGGAGGGCAGATCCTCCAGCGTCTGCAAAACGCGGATGTATTTCGACACCGGCAGCTTGTGAATGCGCACGCCGTAGAGCTCATACTCCTTCGGTGCACTCATGGTGATGCTTCTGTCCTTCTTTTTATGAAAACGCTTTTCGAGCATATCATTTTCCTCCTTAAAAGGGGGAGGGCGGAATTGCTCCCGCCCTCCTTTGATTGATTTTGAATTAGGCGCCCGGTTCGACAACCGGCTCGTCCGGAATGGTATCCAACCAGCTCAGAGCGTCCCCCTTGGCGACCTCTTTGGTGGCGCGAATTTTGCTGTCCACCAGACGGGGAGAGCACAGGAAGGTCAGCTCATAGTTCTGATTCTCCCCGCTGTTCTGGCCCTTGGTGTTGTGGGTGACCTTATACTTGGTCAGCTTGGCGATGTAATAGCGGTAAAGGCGGTAGCCGCCGTCACGGCGAAGGGCCGAGAAGGTCAGGGCAACATCGGGAGCGGCGTCCAGTGTGCACTCCTCCATCTCGTCCGATTCCTCGTTGATCGTCGCACCGGTCAGAGCGGCGAGCTGCTCGAGCGTCATCTCCGCTACGGTAACGGTCAGCGTGCTGTTGGTCCATTCGGAGCCGCTGTCATAGATGCCGTCGTCGCCGTTGATGGTGAAATCAGTGCGCTGATCCTCCACACTGCACGACTGCGCGCCGACAAGACGCTCCACCTCACCGGTGGCGGAATAAGCGCTCGCGCTGTTGGTCACCACAGGGATAAAACCAAAATTGGAAAAGCCTTTAAGTCCGAGTTTTGCCATGAAAAAATCCTCCTTAATTTTCGCCCCACAGGGCAATTTCACAAATAAAAACGACATAGCCTTCGCCGCGCTCCAGAAAAATGGGACCTTTTCGGGGACGGGCGATGCAGAATTGCTCTTCAGTCAGTGCAATGGGTGTTTCCTGCGCGCCGCTGTCGAGCAGCTGGAACAGCTCCCTGCATACGCTGTATGCAAGGTCGTAGGTGGACCTTCGCACGTGAATGCGAAGGAAATGGGTACCGCAGCCGTCATCCGACGGGTCCACCGTGTGGTCCCACTTGTTGAGATTGATGGCCTCCGGTTGGCTGGCGGCGTCAGGCAGCTCGTCCAGGTAGAGGTTGGAGTAGCCCTTCTCCGTCAGATAGGTTTTCAATGCGGTAAGCGTGAACCATCCCCCCTGTTTGTTGGTTTCGGGAGTCCTCCCGAGGGGAATTTTCCATTTTCAGATCTGAATCCACATGCATGCAAGCACCCCATGGGAAGGGAACCGCAGCCTTGCCCCGCGTAAATGCAAATTCCCTCCGCCCATCCACCGGCAGTCTGTCCGGCACTGCGGAACCCGAGCGGCGGCGGCCGACCGCCATCTCTTCCGTGCAATTCCCTATGATACTCAGTTTATACCCTTTTTTTGCCCGGTGGTGCCAATCCTATATTTCATTCAAATTTTCTGCCAGAGCGGTCAAAAATCGCTTGCGGATTCTCTTCATCGTCCTGACCGAACAGGGCAGGTTAATCTGCTCCATCGGCACTCCCTCAAAGAGATTTTTCCGGATAACCTCGCGATGCATCGGCGTGTCAAAGCTCTCCCACGCCTGTTCAATCGCGGATATCTTTCGCTCCACCTCTTTCTTGCGAAGGATGAGCTTTTCCGCCTTGTGCCCTGTCGGGTCGCTGACACCGCTGCCGCGCGCAATAAATTGTAAAGAGGAATGCGCATAAAGGATTTCATTTTCGATTTCCTGACGTCTCTTCCGCAGGACATCATACGATTCGGCCAAATGGACCATCCGACTGTAAATGTCCTTGGGAAGATCCATATAATTGGGGTAATACATAACATCCGCCTCCATTCTCTTGAGCCAATCCAAATTCCATGGTGTAAATTGGATTTTTGATGAAGCCCTATATACTTAGTTTAGAACATTAGTTCGTATAATTTCAAGCAAATCCAACGGTTTACAAAAATATAGTTCGAATCTTCCCTCTCCCTTCCGCCTGGAATGAAATTCTATTGCCCCGGAAATACCAATTCGAGAATACGCCCTATCCAGCTTTCCCAAAAGGCCGTGGCGGTCTGCCTGAGTACTGCAAGCCGTCGTTTTCTGGTATAAAACCTTGTATCTCCCATAAAAGAACCGTTCATATTATTTTTCACTTCCTCTCCTCCGCGACGTATAATGGATTACAAGAAGGAGGCGAAAAACAGTATGACCATGCGTGCAACGATTCTCCGGGCTCAGGACTGCGATCTGCTCGTCCGCGATCACAATACAAGGCAGGAGGTGTTGGTCCACACGGTAGAAGCTTGTGGCTTCCGGTCTGGAGAAAGAATCTGCATTGAGTATGACGGTATCATGACGATGAGTATTCCGCCGCAAATTACCGCCACCCGTATTTGCAGAATTTCCTCATGCAGACGCTGACTGTGTATCCCGAATATCACAGCCGGTCACCGGGCAGACTACCCGTGAGGTGATTATCATGCCGAAAAAAGGGATGGCGCGCCCGGATTGGACGCACACACACTCCAAAAACGACGCTCCGCCGGTTCCCGAAATACAGGGAAAGGCGAAGAGCGGCAAGGAGCATGCCAGACCGATCATAGACGGTACCAGCGGTCCACAGCTGAAAGTCTATCACAATCGCAAAGACGACAGCTCCCCCGGCAATCCCAATCCGAAATTCTGAAGATGCTTGTTACTGAATCGTCCGATCATAAATCTGTCAATCCTCTGAACCCCAGACAGTTGTCTGTGTCCGATTGACATCGGTCTGCAATAGCAAAACCCCCGAGAAAATTAATTTCTCGGGGGTAGTCTGTCGAAAAAGGTCGTCATTAGGGCGGCACGTATAAAACAGCATCAGAATGTTTGTGGGAAACGGCGTAGCTTCGGTTACGCCGTTTCCCTATTTGCATGTGGTTTTCTAGATGCAAAAGGGCGGACGCAATCGCGTCCGCCCCTGTTTTTCCGGGATACTTTCTGATTTTCCTATTCCTTTTCGGAATCGCAGCCGCAGTCACAGTCATCGTCACAGCAGCAGTCGCAGTCGTCGAGGTCGAACTCGAGGCTTTCCCCGCACTCGGGGCACTCAATCTCCCCTTTGAGCAGAACATCCTCCGAAAGGCAGATGGTCTTCTGGCAGGTGGGGCAGGTGACCTCGTAGAACACATCGTCATCCTCGTCGTAATCGTCGTCTTCCTCGTAGAAATCCTCTTCGAGGGAATAAAGGTCCTCGTCCACGGCGTCGAGCTGGTCGCTGAGCTCGCTGTAGCCGTCCTCCAGATCGGCCACGGTGAGGGCCATGTCGTCGAGCATCTCGACAATGGCGTTTAAGACCTTGACTTCCTTTTTCTCAGCATCGAGCTCCAGACCCTCCATCAGGCCCTTGAGATATGCAGCTCTCTCGGTAATGGTCATGACAAATGCCTCCTTCAAGACAGTTTTTTGGGGAATCCCTTACGCGCGCTCCATGTACTCGCCGGTGCGCGTATCCACGCGGATCATCTCGCCCTCGTCGATAAAGAGGGGCACGCGGATTTCCGCGCCGGTCTCCAGCGTTGCGGGCTTGGTGGCGTTGGTGGCGGTGTCGCCCTTAAAGCCGGGGTCGGTCTTGGTGACCTGCAGCTCCACAAAGTTCGGGGGCTCCACGCCGAAGACCGAGCCTTTGTAGGAGAGCACCTTGCACTCCATATTCTCCTTCACAAACTTGAAATTATCCCCCAGCACGCTCGCGTTGATGGGCAGCTGCTCAAAGCTTTCCATATCCATGAAGTAATAGAGGTCGCCGTCGTTGTATAAAAACTGCATATCGCGGCGCTCAACAAAGGCGGTGGGGAATTTATCGTTGGGATTGAAGGTTTTTTCGGTGACGCTTCCGGTGATGACGTTGCGGATCTTGGTGCGGACAAAGGCCGCGCCCTTCCCCGGCTTGACATGCTGGAACTCTATGATGGAGACCAC
>CABSLJ010000180.1 GCA_902478455.1 uncultured Oscillospiraceae bacterium
GGGAGCTCCCTCTTTGGCCGTTTCAAGGGGTCCGGGGGAAATCGGAATCCCCCGGCCGCTTTTTTCTTTGGAGGGCGGGAACCGTTTCTTTTTGGCGGGACAAAAAGAAATGGTTCTGAAAATACGACGCCTTTCATCCCCGGTGCCGGGGGGTGTAAAAGAAAACCCCAAAACCATATGGTTTTGGGGTTTTCTTTTGAATCACAAAATATAGAGCAGAATACAGAAAAAATGCAGAATACTGCCTGCCAGGACAAATAAATGAAAGATGGAATGAAAATAGCGGCGTTTTTTCCCAATCCCATAGAGCGCCGCGCCCACCGTGTACGCCACGCCTCCGGTAATCAGAAACACCAGCCCGCCGGTGCCGAGCAGCGCCGGCAGCAGGCGCGCCGTTACAATGATGCACCAGCCCATGATCAGATAACAGGCCATGGAGAGCTTGGAAAACCGCGCGAGATCGATGGCATTGAGCACAATGCCAATCACCGCCATCCCCCAGATCACGCCGAAAATGGTCCAGCCGAGCCAAACGCTGTGGCTGCGCAGGGCGACGAGGGAAATGGGGGTGTAAGTGCCCGCAATGAGCACAAAAATAGAACAGTGGTCGATCACCTGAAAGACACGCTTTGCATATTTTTCCGGCGGCAGGCCGTGATAAATACTTGACATGGTATAAAGCGTGATGAGCGACGTGCCATAAATGGCGCCGCTGACCACATCATAAACGTCCCGGTGAAGGGCGGCCTTTACGACGCACAGTACCAGCGCCGCAACGCTTAACGCACCGCCTGCAATGTGCGACACCATATTGAAAAGTTCTTCGCTGTGCGTATAATCCGGTAAGCTGCGTTTCCGCAACGGGGTTCTTTTGAACATGCGCGCCCCTTACCTCTCGCGCCCGACAAAAAACATGGCGAGCGTACCCGGGCCGGAGTGTGCTCCGATTACCGGACCGACGTAGTTAACCAGCGTTTTTTTCACGCCCAGCGCATGCAGCCGCTCTTCCAGATACCGTACGTCGCCGATACAGTCGCCGTGACTGATAAATACCGTCTGATTGGCAAGGTCTATGCCGAGTTCCTCCGCCTTTTCCGCCAAACGCTCGATGGAACGGCGGCGGCCGCGCGCCTTTTCCACGTTAATCAGACGCCCCAGATTATCCACATGCATGACAGGCTTGATTCCCAGCATGGACCCCACCACCGCCACCGCCGCAGACACACGCCCGCCGCGTTTTAAATGGAATAAATCGTCAACCGTGAACCAGTGGCAAATATGCAGCTTTGTGCGCTCCGCAAAGTCGCGCGCCTCCTCAATGGTGTAGCCCCGCGCACGTTCCTGCGCCGTTAGATAGACGAGCAGGCCCTGGCCAAGAGAGGCGCAGAGCGTATCAACCGTGAAGATTTTTCGTTCCGGATACTTCGGGGCAAGCTCCGCCGCCGCCATGGCGCCTGCCTCGTAGGTGGAACTCAGTGCAGAAGAAAAACCCAGGTAAAGGATATCGCGGCCGGATTGCAGGATTGGCTCCATTGCGGCGGTAAAGTCCTGCATATTGACTGCGGAGGTGGTGGCGGGCTGTTTTTCGCGCAGCCGTGCATAAAACCACTGAATATCTACGCCGCTGCCGTCAATATAGTTTCGGTAGGTCTTTCCCTCAATTTGTGTGGAGAGGGGAAGCGCCGGGATTTCAAACTGTTCGGCAACTTCAGCGGGCAAATCACAGGACGAATCGGTCATCACAATGTAATCCGGCATAGGGGACACCTCCTGGCTTTGATTCATAAGCAGGTTAACAATGTTAACCTGCTTTTATTTTACGCCGTTTTCGTACGGGTGTCAACAACACAGGTCCCTGCATCTGTTCGAATTGTGCAAGAATCGATGCAAAAAAAACGGCGCAATGAGGAGCGGATTCCCGTTACCGCTATGATTTGCAGCGTCATATATCAAAAAAGGCCCTCCGTTTGTCCGGAAGGCCAGTCGATTATTGAAACCGTTAAACGACGCGCACCTGCTGCGTTACCGGTGCAAGCGACGGGTCAAGGTCGTCCGCAGCGGACAAGTCCAAACGCGGGACACCGTTTTTGTCAAAATGGACCCGGCGTATGCCTGTGCTGCGCTTTTTGCCGTCGGAGAGCAGCACGGCGTGAAAGGCGATCATGGTATCCCCGGATTCCGTCTGGTAGAAGGAATTGTGGCCGGAGCCGGGCTCCGCCGGTATGGCGTAATAGGAGAGCGCCGGCGCGCTGGATTTCTCCCAGTTTTTCGGATTCAGCAGGTCGGCGGAGAGAGACGCTTTCAACCAGCCTATGACGTAAGAATAATCCGAGGCCGACCCGCCCGAATAGGCCAGCCAGACCGTATCCCCGGCGATGAGGGGATACGGGCCTTCGTTGTTGATGGTTCCGTCGATGTTTTCCCAGCCGAACAGCGGCCTGGAGAGAAGGACGGGATCTGAGGTCAGCTGCCACGGCCTGTGCGGATCCGTGGTGGCGATATAGAGCATGGACCCGGTATCAACGTCGTGCCACTCGCGGTAAGACCAGACCAGATAATTGACGCCGTTTGCCTCAAAATGCGTCATATCAAGAGAAATGCCAGGATCCGCCAGGAAGGAACCATCCTGTTTCAAAACGCGCACTGGCGTCTCCCAGTCTTCCGGGTTTATGATGCTGCCATGCCGGCGCAGGCGCATCATATGACACTGCGGCGTAATTCCGCCGCTGCCGAGCGCCAGGAGGATGTACAGTTCCCCTCCGATCACATGAAATTCCGGGGCCCAGAAGGTGCTCTTATAGCCGCGGTCCTCATCCTGTCTCTTATACACATCTGACGCTGCCGACGAATAGAGAGATCACATGAAATTCCGGGGCCCAGAAGGTGCTCTTATAGCCGCGGTCCTCATCATAGCCGAGAATGAGATGCTCTTCGACGCCGGGCGCAAACAGACCGTCTACTGTGTCCGCCTCGCGGACATACAGCCCGACTTGCCCGGTGTTATCGTTGGTAGAGATAAAGTAGAAGCGCCCGTCCCAATGAAAAATCACCGGATCGGCATAGCCGCGCGCCAGAGGAAACGAATACGTTTTTTGCCGCACCATGCCCCGTACTTCATAAAGTCCCGGCGTTTGAAAGTCGACGCCGTCCGTCTGCCACACGACCGGCTTTTCATGGAAGGAGCCGTCCGAGTAGAGGACCCGGGCGCGGACATTTTCCAGATCCTGCGCGCTTTTTGCCTGAATCAGCGGCGGGAGCTCCACGGCTACGCTGTGTAGGGGAAGCCAGGCGTCGCACAATGTTTGCAGCTCCTCCTCGCAGATTACAATTGCGTTGCCGGGAATGGCGCCCTCCAGCGCCGCTAAAGGCGCGGCTTGCCAGACGGCGGCCTCTGTTTTGACCGGCGGGGAAAGCGTGAGGCCGTCCCCGTCCGGGCACACCGCATTGCGGTAAGTTTCGCCGCGCGTATCCTGCCAGACAAGCGTCAGGGCGCCGCCGTCGTTCTGCACGGCTGCCCGTGCCGGCTGCAGGGAGAGCCCGAGATCAATCAGCTGCTCCCCGGAAAACTGTACGAGGTTCTGCGAACGCCAGAAAAGCAGCTTTCCCGCAGAACCTGCATCGGCTGCCCCGTCTTTTCCCACGCGGACGGCAAGAATGCCGAAAGCGCCGTCGGGAAGGCGGAAGATACAGGGACTCACAGCGCCTTTTTCCACGATTGTATTCTTTTCGTCGATACCGGCGGAGGGAAACAGGATCCCATAGTTCCGGTTGAGCGCCTGAAAATGTCCGTCCCTGCTAAATGCAAAGTGTATGCTGTTTGCCAGGCTTGCGCTGTAATCGCCGGCGACGGGCTTTCGCGTGTAGACGGCAAGTTGAATTGGTTCCATCGCTTTGCTCCTTTCCCTGTTTGGCCCTTTTTCGGGCATACGATTGCCTTCATTATACTGTCACGCGAAGCAAATGGCAATGCTCCGCTGCAAAAAAATCTCCCGGCTCCATCCCGCATAAGAGCAGGACCGTTTCAGACCGGGAGATTTTTTTATGAAAAGGCCAAGACACTAGACCTTATTTTCCGTCGTTGCGCCCTTTTTTCGGATTTCCTTGACTGTGATGGCAACGGTGTGCCGGATGGGACGCCACTCGGCTTTTTTAAAGACCGCAGCAATGGAAACCGGCACATAGGTCAGCATAAAGAGCGGGAAGGTAAAAAGATACAGAATTTTCTTTTTCGTGGAGCAATGAATGTTGCGCCACTCGGCAATGGTTGTTACAATGCCGACGCAGAAAAAGGTCAAATAGCCCTGGAAAGTTCCCCAAAGCGCGGTATAGACTACGCTCATCACGCTCTCGTCTTTGACAAGGCATGCAAAGAAACCGGCAATGTTGACGATCAGCGCGGCAATCATCAGAATAATAGCGGGCATGGTGCTCATAATCATGTCAAAACAGGCAAAGCTTCCACGAAATACGCCGCGGATCAGTTTCGTGCCGTATTTGCCGAACACCTGCAGATATCCGCGCGCCCAGCGCATACGCTGGCGGCAGGACTGACCAAAATCCGTGGGCTGCTCGTCGTAGAAGACGGCGTTTTCACAGTAAGCGATCTTTTCCCCGTCCAAAATGTTGCGGGCAGTAAACTCCGTATCTTCGCTCAACAGGAAAAATTTCCAGCCGCCGCAGCGGTCGAGCACGGCGCGGCTGAACAGAAAGCCGGTGCCGGCGACGACGGACGACGTACCCAGGAGCATTCTCGGACGGTTTAAAAACTGCGAATCGCGTAAAAACCAAAGGGCATAACCCGCAGAAATCCAGTTATCACCGTAATTTTTGGAATTCCGGCAGCTGGTGACGATTTCATATCCGTCGCAGAACGTACGGTTCATCTCAGCAATATAATTTTCATCGAGCAGATTGTCGGCGTCGAAGACGAAGAAAGCGTCGAACGCATCATGGCCGTAGCGCTCGTC
>CABSLJ010000181.1 GCA_902478455.1 uncultured Oscillospiraceae bacterium
TTTCTGTTTATTGACATAAACCATGCCCAATATCATACCACAAACTGCGGGGGGAATACAACTTGAATTCTGTAAATTTTCCGTGACCGGCCGGCATACGCAAGGAAATGATTTATAAGTTGTAAATTGATTCAATTTTTGATATAATAAAGTATCCTCTGGATATTCTTTTCAATCACAATCGTGGAAAGGAGGGATCAAGCGCACGGATGGGCGGAAATGGGGGCTCCTGCGCTTTCAGGGGACGGACCCGGCCCATCGGGGAGAAGGATTGGAGTTTGGATCAAGATGTGACGGCCATCCGGGCGGAAAGCGCTTTCGGACCGGAGCAAAGGCCGCGGAACGGCTTGTCCGTGGGGAGGAGAAGCCGGTGGGTACATGGGAGGAGTCTGCGCCGGGATTTGCCCGTGAACGACTGCGGGAAAGGCGCTTTTTAAAAGCCGCGGAAAGCATCCGCACAGGAGGCGCGGTTTGACATTTAATGGTTACGGCGGGAGGAACCTGCCGTTCAGGATAGGGACAACGGTGTCCCACGATCTGATATATTCAGAAATAGGGAGGAATTGAGATGCAGAATAAAGTCAAAATTGTGGCGGACAGCACATGCGATCTGTCCGACGAGCTGGTGGAACGCTATCAGATCACGGTGGTTCCGCTGCCGGTCAATCTTGGGGATAGGCCGTGCATGGACGGCGTGGACGTACATACGGATGACGTTTTTAATTACTACAGGGAAACCAAGAAGCTGCCCACCACCTCCGCGCCGACGCCCGCTTATTACGAGGAGTTTTACAAGAAATGGACGGAGGAAGGCTATGACGTGGTGCATTTCAGCATCAGCCTGGCCTTCACGGTGACGCACAATATCGCCCGGATGGCGGCGGAAAATTTCCCCAACATCCACCCGGTCGATTCGCGCAACCTGTCCACCGGAATGGGATCGCTGGCCATCTATGCCGCAGAGCTGCGCGATCAGGGCCTTTCGGCCGAAGAGATCGCCGAGAAGTCGCGCGCAATGGCCAAGAACGTGCGCACCAGCTTTGTGCTGGACACGCTCGAATTTATGCACAAGGGCGGTCGCTGCACCGGCGTGCAGGCGCTGGGGGCGAATCTTTTCAATCTCAAGCCGTGCATCGAGGTCAAGGACGGCGCAATGGAGGTCGGCAAAAAGTACCGCGGCAACCTCGGCAATGTGCTTGAGCAGTATGTGGAGAATCGTTTGGCCGGCAAGGCAGACATCGATGAGGATCGCATTTTTATCACCCATTCGGGTGTGAGTGAGGACATCCTGAAGCGGGTTATCGGGAAAATCAGGCAGTACCAGAACTTTAAGGAAATCTTGGTGACCTACACCGGCTGCTCGGTGGCCGTCCACTGCGGACCCAATACGATGGGACTCATATACCGGGTCAAGGACGAAACCGAATAAAACAGAACGTACAGAATCAAAAAGGACTCTTGCCGTATCAGGCGGGAGTCCTTTTTTATGCCCCAGCGCGAAAGGAAATCCTCGGTTTCAGGGCTTTCTGTTTTCTCTCTCTTTTTGGTTGTAGCCGGAGGAACGGATGCAAAGAGGTCGTCCTTTACCTGCCGACGGTTCAGCGGGACGGGGCGTTCCCGTCTGCCCGGTCTCCGGGCAGGCGCTGCTCAAAATCTGATGCGAACAGCGAGAAGATGTCACCCCCGCATGGGCGGGCATTTTTTATCGCCGGCATTTTACGGGCATACGTCCTCCTCGGAAGCCGGCCTGCCGTTTTGCGCATCCTTTTGTTCCCTTTCCTGCTTTTCCAGGGTTTCTATGCCGATGCGGATCAGTTCCAGCGTGGCCTGCGTCCTGTTGGGAAAGCGGTTTTCAAAACGGAAATCGTCTATTTTTTTGAGCATTTCCTTGTCCAGAGTAATCGTGTATCTCGGCTTCTCCGTTGGCAATGCCATCACCTCCATGGTTAGTATACACCAGTTCACCACATATGTAAAGATGATAAGATGAAGACAGATATTGACTTTTCACCGGTTCATCACTATAATGAAACTGAGTTCACCACTTCACCTAAGAAGAACCGAAAGGAGGTGTTACCATGGAGGGCGAGACAAAGCGCTTTACACTGACAGTGCCAAATGATTTGGCAACCCGGGCAGAAGCGCTGAAGCAAAGTTTTTTCCAGGGAAAACCTTATGCCGAGATGTACCGCCAGCTGATCACACTCGGTATGGAGAAGTTGAACAAAGAAGGAATACACCAAGATTGTTCCGCCTGATCTGAATCCGAGCGACGGAAAGACGCCAACTTGTCAAACATAAAGGAAACAATTGCACCTAGGGAAAGCGACCGCTCTCGTTTTCAGAAAGGGCAATGTTTATTGGAGGATGCAAATTTCAAAGCGGCATCCTTCGAACAAATCTGAGGGAGGTTTTTATTGTGGGTAAAAAGAAATGGGTCTCCATGCTGCTTGCGGTTGTCTTGGTTTTGTCACTGGTTTCGGCGACCGGTTTTGCAGCGGAAAACGAGGAAGGCTGGGTGACCGGAAACGGCTACGGCAGCATCACAGACAATGCGGACGGCACGCAGACTTTTCAGGGGGAAGCGCAGCTCAATTCCGACAATTCCCATTGCGGTCCCTATACCAGAGCGGGGGCGACCAGCATCCAAGATGGTGCGATTGAAGACAGTGTCGATGTTTTCATCGATCCCGGCGTGATGACCGTCGGAGAAAAGTTTACGATTACTGTCGCGATCAATGATGCCAACGGCGATTATAAAACAGAGCTTGCCGTGCAGTTCTGGAAGGATCACGACGGTTCGGTAGACGTGGCGGCGGGCATGGCGCCGGATTTCACCGCCAAACTGACTAAGGCCGGAATCTACACGCTTCGTTATCGTTATTTTGACAAGGCGGACGAGCTGTTCGCCCGCTTCTCGATGGAGCTGTCCGGCCAGACGGTCGCCGATACTGGAGACATCGATATGAAAGTAGCGACAGCTGTGTGTGGCACCCGCCGCTATATTTGGTTCTCCGATATTTCAGTCGCCGGTGGTCTGAGAGTAGGCCGGCCGAAGCTGCCCGATCCCCTGCCGGAAGAGCAGGAGGCTCCCGTTTTACTGCCTGAAGACTGGGTGTCCGGTGAGGGCTACGGCTCTGTAGAGAAAAAGTCGGACAACCTGGCGGTGCTCAAGGGAGATCCGCAACTCAACAGCGACGCCAATCACTCCGGTCCGTATGTCAACACCAAGGGCGGCCTGCTGGAAGAGGGAATCGTTGTCGATGAAGTCAATGTTTTCATCGATCCGGAGAGCCTGACGGTGGGCGAGAAGTTTTCTCTGACCGCCTCGCTCAACGATCAAAATGACGCCTACCTGACAGAATTCGCCGTGAATTTCTGGAAGGACTATGACGGCGGCGTAACCGTCAAAGCCGGATTGGACCCTGCATTTGAGGCCGGCTTGACGAAGGCGGGACTCTACACTCTGCGGTATGAGTTCCTCAAGGGAGACGCCTTTGTATTCGGTAAGTTTTCCATTTGGCTGGACGGCCGGAAGGTCGCCGAAACCGATGATGTGATCATGAGCAACGCCGATTACGGTGTGGTTTCGGCGGAGGTTGCCAAAGGCCGCCGCGCTCTCTGGTTCTGCGACATTTCGGTGGAGGACGGCCTGCAGGTTTACAGCGTGGCCGCCGCCGACTACTCCAAAGTGGACGAAGCGCTGGCCAAAATCCCTGCCGACCTGTCCGGCTACACCGAGGAGAGCGTCAAGGCGTTGAATGAGGCGAAGGCGGCCGTCATCCGCGGCAAGAGTGTGCTGGAGCAGGAAACCGTTGACGGCTACGCAGCGGCAATCGAGGCGGCGATCACCGGTCTGGAGAAAAAGCCCGCAGTCTCCTCCGAGACGACCGGTTCTTCCGAGCCTGCTGAGAGCACTCCGGATTCCAGCATTCCCGACGCGAGCAAGCCAGCGCCCAGCGAAACCGATTCCAACCAGCCCGACACCGGCGACCATTCGCCTCTCTTTATGCTGGTTGGTCTGATGGCCGCGGCGGGCGGAGTATTGGCTCTGCAGGCCGTGCGCAGCAAAAAGGCGAACAAAGCGAAGTAACATAACGTGTTGGTAAAGTCAATTGTAAAAATCCCGGTCCTTTTTTCACAAAGGACCGGGATTTTTAGCTGCCGTCGAATTGAGCTTTGGAAAAGGCTTACTCGCCCCGCATATCCTGTGCGAGTTCCTCCAGCACGCCGGCGAGAATGGGGCCGGCCACCGGAAAGCCGTGGCCGCTGTTTTCCACCACGCAGGAGAAGGCGAGAGGGCAATCCTCGTCCAGGGTGAAGCCGATCATCCATGCGTGGGGATTCTGACCGTTGCCCACCTCAGCGGTGCCTGTTTTGGCGCAGACGGTAAGGCCGGGGAAAAGGGCTTCGCCGTAATTTGTGGTGACGGCGTGGCGCATGAGTCCGGTGAGCTTTTCAGCCGTGGAAGCCGAGCACAGGCGCTCCCCCGACCCGGCCGAGCCGTATTGCAGCGGAAGGCCGATGGGTGTGGTCACCTTTTCGACCAGATAGGGTTCTACGGGCACGCCGCCGTTTGCGACCGCGCCCATGAGGATCATCAGATGGGCGGGATTGACAAGGTCCGTATACTGACCGATGCCCGACCAGCCGAGGTCGACGGCATCGGCTTCGGAGACGTCATAGCTGCTTTTCGCGGTGGGAATGCGGTCGATGGTGAACGAATCGCCGAAGCCCATTTTTTCGGCCGTGGCGGTCATCTTTTCCTTGCCGAGCTCCAGGGCGAGTTCGGCAAAAACCACGTTGCACGACTGGGCGAAGCCGTCCTCGAAATTGATTTCCCCATGCTGAGACATGCAGGTGATTTTTTCTCCTTCGACCTCCACATAGCCCGGGCAGGTGCTGTCTCTTATACACATCTGACGCTGCCGACGAATAGAGAGGT
>CABSLJ010000182.1 GCA_902478455.1 uncultured Oscillospiraceae bacterium
GCCTGATGGAGGAAATTGAGAGGAGTGGAAACAAATGAACCCGATTCTGGAATGCAGGGGCGTCAGTAAGCGGTACGGCTATCTGCCCGCCCTCGTCTCGGTCGACCTGACGCTCGAGCGCGGCCGGATCATCGGCCTGTTGGGACCCAACGGCAGCGGCAAGAGCACCTTAATCAAGCTCATCAGCGGACTCTTGGTGCCGACGACCGGGGAGCTGTTTGTCGACGGCAAAAAGCCGGGCATAGAGACCAAGAAAATCGTCTCCTACCTGCCCGAGCGCACCTATCTCAACAACTGGATGCGCGTCAGCGAGCTGATCGCTTTCTTCAAGGATTTTTATGAGAATTTCAACGAGGATAAGGCCTATGACATGCTCGCCCGTCTGGGCATCAACCCCCGCGACCGGTTAAAGACCATGTCTAAGGGCACCAAGGAAAAGGTGCAGCTGATTCTCGTCATGAGCAGGGATGCCGAGCTTTACCTGCTGGACGAACCCATCGGCGGCGTCGACCCTGCGGCGCGGGATTACATTCTCGGCACCATCCTCGGCAATTACAACGAAAACGCCACCGTCCTGATCTCCACCCACCTGATTGCCGACATCGAGCAGGTGCTCGACGAGGTGGTCTTCATCGCCAACGGGACCATTGAGATGCAGGCCACGGTGGATGACATCCGTGAGAAACAGGGCAAGAGCGTGGACGCGCTCTTCAGGGAGGTATACAAATGCTAGGGAAACTTTTGCGGCATGAAATGAAGGCGACCTCCAGAGTCTTTCTGCCCTTTTTTGGGGTGCTGCTGGTCTTCGCCGGTATCAACAAGCTCTTTCTGGAGCTCGGCTTCTTCCAGAAGCAGGGGCTGAACTTTGTCGCCGGGATGAGCATGTTTACCTATGTTATTCTGGTCCTCGCCATTTTTGTGCTGACCTATGTGGTGATGATCCAGCGCTTCTACAAGAACCTGCTCGGGGACGAGGGCTACCTCATGTTCACTCTGCCGGTCAAGCCGAGCAGCCACATCCTCGCCAAGCTCTTTGTCTCCACGCTGTGGATGGTGCTCGCCTTCGTGGCCTTTTTCCTCTCGCTGATGATTCTCTGCTGGCCGGTCCGGATATGTTCCGCGTCATGTGGGACGCGTTCAGTCAGTTTGTGACCGCTATGAACAAGGAATTGGGCGTGGAGGGCTACGTTTACATCGTTGAGTTCCTTTTGATGGCAGTCGTCAGCCTCTTCTACAGCATCCTGATGATCTACGCGGCCATCGCCATCGGTCACACCATGAAATCGCACAAGGTGCTCTCCTCTTTCGCGGCCTACCTGATCCTCAATATGGCTTCGCAAATGATTTTGTTGCTCATCGTTTTCGCCGGAAGCTTCGGTTTTGATCTGATTCATCCGACCGTGACGCAGCTGCAGAACTATGTGCATGTGCTCTTCATCGGCGCCTGCGTCATAGAGCTCATTTTGGCCGGCGCGTGCTATTTTATCACCCGTCATATCTTCACCAGGAAGTTGAATCTGGAATAGGGCGCGCCTCTCCGCAATCACCCCGGGCCGCGCAGCATTCGCTGCGCGGCCCGGGGCGCGTTATGTCCTTCCTCGTGCGATTTGAATTTTATGCTTAAGTAAATATATCCGTTTGCCTCTATGGCCCACGATGAAAGGATGTTACTATTGAAGGAAAAGGACAGTTTTTCCTTTATGCAGTTTCTTCCTTTATTCCTATCCTAAAAATATAAAAATATGTTATACTAAAAACAAAAAAATCCGGAGGGATTCACGTGAGTAGAAATATCGCCTTTAAAACCAACTCGATGAATTTTTTCTGGAAGAATTAAGGAGAGCGTCTATGGATCAATGGGAAAAGCTGCTGTGCGACATGCGGGATTTCCGCGCGTCGGGCGTACTCTATTCAGCCGAGGCCCGCATCCGGGCGCTCCGAAGGCTGAAAAGCGCCATCCTCGCCCATGAGGAGGCCATCCTTTCCGCCTTAAAGGCCGATTTCGGCAAGTGCGGGTTTGATACCTACATTACCGAGGTGCTTATGGTGTTGGAGGAGATCGACGACGCGGCGCGCCATCTGAAAGGCTGGATGAAGCCCAAACGAGCCTTTGCCGGGATTACCAATTTTCCGTCCCGGGGCCGCGTTTATTGCGAGCCCTTCGGCACGGCGCTCATCATCTCCCCGTGGAATTATCCCTTTATGCTGGCGCTTTCCCCGCTGGTCGGAGCGGTGGCCGCGGGCAATTGCGCCGTGCTCAAGCCCTCCTCCCAGACGCCTCAGACGGGCGAAATCATTAGTAAGATCGTAAACGAGGCGTTGGAGCCGCGCCATGTGTATGTCGCCGGCGGGGGACACGAGGTGAGCGACCGCCTGCTGGAGCTGCCTTTTGATTTTATCTTCTTTACCGGCAGTCCTTCCGTGGGGAAAAGAGTGATGCGCAAAGCAGCCGAGCATCTGATCCCCATCGTCCTCGAGCTGGGCGGGAAATCCCCCTGTATTGTGGACGCCACCGCGGACCTTAAAGCGGCGGCCCGGCGGATTGTCTGGGGGAAATTCGTCAACGCCGGGCAAACCTGCATAGCGCCCGATTACCTGCTGGTGGAGAGGTCGGTTATGGAACCACTGCTCGCCGAGATGGAAGGATATGTCCGCGCTTTCTATTATGCGGATGGTCGGCTGTCGGAGGATTTCCCCTCTATCATCAGCGCGCGGCATTTTGAGCGTCTTTCCTCCCTGTTGCAGGACGGTATGCTCCGTACCGGAGGAGATACAGATCCCGCCGCCCGGCGTATCGGTCCGGCCATCTTGACCGACGTAAGGGAGGAAAGCCCCCTCGTAACGGAGGAAATCTTCGGCCCGCTGCTGCCGGTCTTCCCTTTCGATACCCTCGACGAGGCCATCAGGCAGGTCAACGCCCGCCCCAAGCCGCTGGCCCTCTACTTTTTCAGCACCGACCGCGCGGCGGTCCGCCGGGTGCTGGCGAGTACCTCCTCGGGCGGCGGCTGCATCAACGATACTATCATGCACGTCTCGTCTCACAATCTGCCTTTCGGCGGCGTGGGGAACAGCGGCATGGGAAAATACCACGGGAAGGATTCCTTCCTCACCTTCAGCAACCGCCGCGCCATCCTCCACAAGGCGGCGCGGCTGGAGATGAAGCTCAAATACCCGCCCCACGGGGAGGGGAAGCTCGCAACCCTCAAGCGGCTGATGGGCCGGTAGCGCCCCCGCCGCTTTGCCGTTACGAAGTAAAGGCAGACCGGAAAGCTCCGCCGGACGGCGCGCGGAGCAGGCTTTCGGCCGCCGGAAAAGGAAAGACGACATGGAACTATCCAAACAGCTTCTGCTGTCCTGTGACGACGCCGAACTGGACGCCCTTTTGGGCGAGGTCGCGGACCCCCTCCTGGCGTGGTACGACCGCGGCGCCCGCGTTCTGCCCTGGCGCAGCGAGCCCACCCCTTACCGGGTGTGGGTGTCGGAAATCATGCTGCAGCAGACCCGCGTGAGCGCCGTGCTCCCCTATTTTGAGCGGTTTATGCGGGCTTTGCCCGACGTCGCCTCACTCGCCGCCGCGGACGGAGAAACCCTCTTGAAGCTCTGGGAGGGACTCGGCTACTACAACCGGGCGCGCAACCTCCAGCGCGCCGCGCGCATTGTCATGGAGGCGCACGGCGGCGTGTTTCCCGGCGACTATGAAACCCTTCTGTCCCTGCCCGGCATCGGCGAGTACACGGCGGGGGCCATCGCTTCCATCGCCTTCGGGCAATCCGTCCCGGCCGTGGACGGCAACGTCCAGCGGGTGCTGGCCCGCCTGCTGCTAAGCTATGCCGAGATCACCGATCCCAGGAAAAAGCCCGCCTTCCAGCGCGCCGCGCTGCGCATGATCCCCGCCGGACGCGCGGGGGATTTCAATCAGGCCCTCATGGAGCTGGGGGCCGTGGTCTGCCTGCCGAACGGCGCGCCGCTGTGCGGGGAATGTCCGCTCGCCTCCCTCTGCCGGGCCCGCGCCGCAGGATGCGAGGAGGAGCTGCCCCAAAAGGCGGCGAAAAAACAGCGCCGTATGGAGAAACAAACGGTGCTGCTGGTCCTTTCCGGCGGCAGAGTGCTGCTGCACAAGCGGGGCAAGGGTCTGCTCGCCGGGCTGTGGGAGTACCTGCTGCTCCCAGGCCGCCTTTCGGAGAAGGAGGCGCAAGACGAGCTGAAGCGCCGCGGTTTTCCGGTCGGTCAATTGCTGCCCCTGCCCGATTCGCGGCACATCTTTACCCACATCGAATGGGAAATGGAGGGATTCGCCGCCTTTGTGGAGGAAGGCCCCGCTCCGCCCGATTGCGTTTGGGCGAGCCAAGAGCAGGTGCGCGGGGATTTCGCCCTGCCCGGCGCTTTCCGGGCCTATACCAAGGAGCTGCCCCGGCTGCTCGCGCAGAGCGCCGGACGCTGACCATGATCGAACGGCGGAGAAATGCCCCGCCATTAGGGAGGTACATATTTATGGAAAGAATCGTACTGGATCACATTACCCCTGTGCTGGAGACGGAGGCGCTTTTCCGCGCCCTCAAAATGTCCCCACAGCCGGGAGAGGAGGACACCGAGCTGCTGCTGCGCATGCGGGAGGAAGCCCTCGCCGTCGCCCGGCCAAAGGCGGTTTACACCATTGTCCCCATCACTGAAAAGGGGGAGGACTTTGTGACGGCGGGCGGGGGGAAGCTGGTTTCGCCCCTTGTGCGGGAAAACCTCGAGCGGGTGAGCCGCATCGTCCCCTTTGTGGCCACCTGCGGGACCGAGCTGGAGGAATGGGCCAAGGGCTATTCCGACCCGCTGGAGGGCTATTTTGCAGACGCCGTCATGCTCCAATTTCTCGGTCAGGCCAACCGCGCCCTGAGGGAAGCCGTCCGGCGCGAATGGTTCCGGGAAAGCGACATGTCCTGCATGAGCCCGGGC
>CABSLJ010000183.1 GCA_902478455.1 uncultured Oscillospiraceae bacterium
CAATTAATATTTCTATCCCAATGAAAACAAAGAATTCATAAAAAGGAGGACATTTGTCATGGCAGAAAACAAGAACAAACTCAGCGATCCTTCGGGCAGAGGCCGTGTGGACGGCTACAGAGTCATCTTCCCCCAGATGCAGCATCCCTACACCCAGGCGGAGATCGACACGGTGGTGGAGGTCATGAAAAACGCCGAGGGACAGACGCAGGGCAAATACCTGGAGAAGTTTGAAAAAGACTTCGCCGCCTTTACCGGCTCCAAGTACGCCTTCGCCGTCTGCAACTGCACCGAAGCCCTCAAGCTCGCCGGCATCTTCTGCCGGATCAAACCGGGCGACGAGGTCATTGTTCCCGCCTACACTTATTGCGCCTCCGCCATTCCCTTCGGCGATCTGGGCGCCAAGATCGTGTGGGCCGACATTAACCCCAAGACTTGGACCATCGATCCCGACGACATCGAGCGCAAGATCACCGACAAGACCAAGGCCATCGTCGCCGTCCACCTGCTGGGCATCCCCTGCGACATGAAGCGCATCGTCCCCATCGCGAAGAAGCACGGCATCAAGCTCGTGGAGGACTGCGCCCAGGCCATGGACTGCCGCATCGACGGGCAGCATGTGGGCACCTTCGGCGATTTCGGCTGCTACAGCTTCCATTCGGCCAAGACCATGACCACCTTGGGCGAAGGCGGCATGCTGACCGTGCAGGACGACGACATCGCCTCCCGCGTTCCCGGCGTGCGTCACAACGGCCTGTGCGCCTTTGAAGGCGAGCGCGAGCGCTACTGGGTGCCCGCAATGAGCAACGTCGACATGTTCCTGGAGGGCCAGTGGCCCCAGAATTACTGCATCGGCGAGGCGCAGTGCGCGCTCGGTTCCGAGCAGCTTAAGAGCGTTATCCAGAACAATGAAATTCTCATCGAGCAGGATCGCAAAATCCGCGAAGGTCTCAAGGATGTACCGGAGATCACCTTCCCGGAGATCATCGACGGCGGGCGCTACGTTGTCCACCAGTACATCCTCCATTTCGACGGCTCGGCCTTCGGCAAGGACCGCAACGACCTGCTCGATCTGCTGACCCAGAAGTACGGCGTGCGCTGCATCGTGCAGTACTATCCGCTTTACCGCTATCCCCTCTTCCAGAAGCTGGGCATGGGAGAGTACGACTGCCCCTTCCTCGACAAATGGTGGGATAATTCCTTCTCTCTGCCGTGGTGGTGCGGCATCGACGACGAAAGCCTCAACATCATGATCGATTCGGTCAAGGCCGCCGTCGCCGACCTGAAAAACGCATAAGCAAAAAAGAGTCCCTTAAGCAGACATAGAGCCGGACGGTCCAAATGGATCGTCCGGTTCTTTTTCGTGGATGCCGTACCATTCAAAATCCCTTCCCCGCCGCCGGGTCTGATGCATCAGCACGCCCGAAGGCGCCTTTGATTCGGTTTCAGCAAACTTGACAAACGCGCCCAATGTCAATACAATGATTTTATCCTTTTTAACACCGAGGGACGGTCGGATTTTTTCATCTGGGATGCGCCGTCCTGCAAGGGAGGCGGACGCATCTTGAAGAAAAAGAAATTTTTCCTTTCCGGCGTCAATATCCGTAAAAGACTCATCCTCTGTTTTCTGATTCCCATTCTGACCTCCGCCATCTTTCTGACTGTTTTTCTCTACGCCCGTTCCAATTCGGTAATCACCGGGCAATCGGTCGACTATATGTGCGATATTCTCGATTCGATCAGCGAACGGGTGGATCTGAGCATGGACGCGCTCAATCAGGCGGCCAAGATCGCCATTTCGAGCCCGTCGTTGCAGGAACTCGCCGGCATGACAGAGGATATCCCCACCGCCGACTGGTTTGCCTGGTTTATGGAGCTGCAGGAATTGTTCACCACGCTGACCGTATCCCAAAACTACATCGATTCCATTCTGCTGTATGACAACAATGGGGAACAGATACGAGGCCTTTTTTCCGTGGGTTATTCCATTCCCGCAGAGGCTCTATTAAACGACGACTTCTACATCCGCGAACCAGCCAGGTTCCGTTATGTGCCCAGCCAAAATCAGCGTGTGATTCCACTGGTCAAGCGGATTAAGAGCACTCAAACCTTTCAGGCAATCGGCTACATCCAGTTTAATCTCGACAAACAGGCGCTGACCGAGATTTTTGAAAGCCGCATGAACCGCATCGACGGCAACCTTTTTGTCACCGACGCCGATGGAAACGTCATCGCCGGCGTGCAGTCGCTGCGCAATCCGGTTGATCTGTCTCGCGCGGGCGATTTGCCGGAAAGCGAAAACTACCGAATTCAGCAGATCGACGGACGGGAATATATGGTGGTATCCTATCTCTCGGATGTGACGGGCTGGCGCACCTCGGCGTTGATCCCCATGTCCGAACTCAACGGCGAACTGTTGCGGATGCTGGCCGTCAGCGTGATCATCGGCCTTTCGGTCTGTCTGGCGCTGGCCGTTTTCTTCGCCGTCAAGACCTCGTTTGGCATCTCCTCCCCCATCATTGGGATCACCGAAGCCATGAAGCGCGCAGAGAAGGGAGACTATTCGGTACGGGTGGATTACGAAAGCACCGACGAGATCGGCTATCTGGCAAAATCCTTTAACCGCACGCTGGCCGAGACCGACCGTCTGGTCAACGAGGTCTACAAGCTCCAGCTCATTGAACGGGAGTATGAGGTCAAAACCTTGCAGGCGCAGATGAATCCGCATTTTCTCTACAACACGCTGGACACCATCAATTTCCTTGCGGTACAGAACAAAGCGCCCGCCATCTCCCGCATGGTCATCGCTTTAAGCGATCTGATGCGCTCGTCGGTCAGCAAGAAGGGACCGCTGATCACCATTGAGGAGGACCTGGCTCTGGCCGAGGATTATCTGGGCATCATCCAGGCGCGCTTCGGCGACCGGCTGAAGGTGTATTACGACATCGACGACCGGTTGATGGAACATCAGATCCCCAAGCTGACGCTGCAGCCCATCATCGAAAACGCCGTCAAGCACGGACTGGAGGGAAAGCCGAACGACTGGGTCATCGAAATCACCGGCATTCTCCGGGACAATCTCATCGAGCTCTCGGTCGGCGACAATGGCCTCGGCATGAGCAGCAAACGGCTCGAGATGGTTTTGAGTCGCTCCTGTCCGGAGGACGACACCCACACGCGTCTGGGCGTGGAATATGTGGAGAAGCGGATGAAGCTGCTGTTCGGCCAGCGGGCCGAACTGCTCATCGAAAGCCGAGAAAACGAGGGCACCCGCGTCACGATCCGGCTTCCCATGGAGCCGTTAAAGGAGGAACCGAACCATGTACCGCATTCTGATCGCTGAGGACGAGGAGATCATACGCAACGGGCTCAAGAGCATCCTCGAATGGGAGACGCTTGACTGCCGTATCGTGGCCGACGTATCCGACGGCGCGCAGGCCATCGAGCAGATCGACCGGCTGCGCCCCGACCTGGTCGTCAGCGATATCCGCATGCCCGTGGTCGACGGGCTGTCTGTCGCCCGGCACATCCGCGAGCAGGGCTACGACACAAGAATCATCTTCCTGACCGGCTACAATGAGTTTTCCTACGCGAGCGAGGCGATCAAGAACGGCGTCTTCGATTATCTGCTCAAGCCGGTATCAGTCGATGCGCTGCGCTCGGCCGTGACCAGGGCGCTCCAGAGCCTTCGGGAGGAGCGCCAGCTTAAGGCCGATTGCAGCACCTTCCGCACCATTGTGGAAAACAACATGTCCGGTCTGCGGGGAAACTTCATCCGGCAGTCGGTGCTTTACGGGGTGGAATCCGGTCCGGCGTTGCTTGCAAAGCTCGATTTTTTCGGTATCCGCTATCCCATCTATCAGCTTATCCTGGTGGAAATCGACAATTACAACGAACTGCGCGCCCTCGATTCGGAATATGACCGCCAGCTGACCAAGTTTCTGATCAAGAAGAAGATCGACGAGACCCTCGAACATTTCTACGAGGGCTTTATTCTCGATTATCAGCCGAGCAGCTTCATCCTGCTGGTGGGCTACCAGAAGGAGGACGACCTCTCCCCCATTCTGGAGGAGGCCGGGGAAATCATCGCCCGCAGCCAGTCGATCTCCCTGACCTTTGCCGTAAGCCGGTTCTTTACCAATTACGCCGAGGCAGGAGAGGTCTTCCGGGACACCGAGTCGCTTTTAAACGCGAAATTCTACCTGGGCGGCGGCATCGTCATCAACGAGAAGGTCTATTCGGCGTACTCGGGAGGCGGGCGCAAGGAATACCGGCCGCTGGTCCAGCGGATTTTTCAGAGCATCCGGGAATACAATTGGCAGAAGAGCCGGGCGCTCGTGAAGGAGCTGACGGAAAAGGCGCAGGATGAGAGCGACTACCGGAACATCGGCGACATCCGCAATCTGTTTGTGGAAATTTTCGCACTGCTTTCCTCCGAACTGGAAAAGCTCAACCTGAACCTGGCGGAGATTCTTTCCGCTCAGCCGTATGAGACCATCCTCCGAGCGGAGAGTCTGCAGGAGATCGCCCGGTTTTATGAGGAAGCCGCCGAACTGGTCGACAACGCCATGGAGGAAAAGCGCACCAGCCAGCACAACAGCGTGGTCAACACCATCTGCGATTACATCAACAACCACTACGACAAGGAAATCACCCTTGACGACGTGGCCCTGCTCGTTCACATGAACGCAAGCTATGTCAGCCGGGTCATCAAGAAGGTCACAGGGCAGAACTTCATTGAGATTCTGCTCTCCACCAGGATTGAGCACGCCAAACAGCTGCTGCGCAATCCGGCCGTGAAAACCTACCAGGTAGCCGAGCAGGTGGGCATCAGCGATTCCAAATATTTCAGCCAGCTGTTCAAAAAGGCGACCGGCATGACCCCTACCGAATACCGCAATTTCAATTATAAGGGATAGTGCCCCCACGGCGTTCGGTAC
>CABSLJ010000184.1 GCA_902478455.1 uncultured Oscillospiraceae bacterium
CTATAACCTATGGGGCCTTATCCTTCATCCTTTTTATTTACCTGTCCAACATCTATTGTACTCCTACAGCAAGCCGCGCTCAATAAAAGGAAAAGAAGTTGAACATTGTCTGCAAGTTTGTTATAATGAAAAATCGTAAAGAAAAAACAGCGATGGGACAATCGGGGGAACATTATGCCGATCAAGATTCAAGACTCTCTGCCGGCCGCAAAAATACTGGAATCGGAGAACATTTTCGTCATGACGCACGAGCGCGCCATGACGCAGGATATCCGTCCGCTCAAAATCATCATTCTCAATCTGATGCCCACAAAGATCGAGACCGAGACGCAGCTGCTGCGCCTTCTGGGCAACTCGCCGCTTCAGGTGGACATAGAGCTTCTGCAGATGGCGACCCATGTCTCCAAAAATACCTCTGCTTCCCACCTGACCACCTTTTATAAGACCTTTGACCAAATCCGCGACCAAAAATACGACGGGATGATCATCACCGGCGCTCCGGTGGAGCTGCTCGATTTTGAAGAGGTCGACTATTGGGACGAGCTGTGTGAAATCATGGATTGGAGCAAGCGCAACGTCTACTCCACCTTTCACATCTGCTGGGGCGCGCAGGCGGGGCTTTATCATCACTACGGCGTTCCAAAATATACGCTCAGGCAGAAGCTCTCGGGCGTGTACCGTCACAGGATTCTCGACGTCTTCCATCCCCTGATGCGCGGCTTTGACGACCGCTTCCTGATCCCCCACTCCCGCAACACCGAGGTGCGCAAGGAGGATATCGTCAAGCATAAGGACCTCATCATCCTGGCGACTTCCAAGATTGCCGGCGTTGCCATTGTGGCCAACAAAAACGGACGCCAGTTCTATGTTCTGGGCCATGCCGAGTATGACAGAAACACCCTGGCCAACGAATATTTCCGGGATGTCAACAAGGGCCTCTCCCCCCAGCTGCCGCAAAACTACTTTCCCGGCAACGACCCCGCGGCCCTGCCGGCGCTCACCTGGCGCAGCTACGCCAACCTGCTTTACACCAACTGGCTGAACTACTACGTCTATCAACAGACGCCTTATGACCTCAAAGAGTTGATTTCCATCGAATAAAACCAAAAACGCACCGCGGAAAATGCGGTGCGTTTTCTGACAAAGGAGGAGAGAGCTATGGATTATCAGATCAGATGTGAAGACAACCGCGCCGATTGGGTCCGTGTGCGCACGGAGGTCTTTATAGAAGAACAGGGCTTTCAGGAGGAATTCGACGACCAGGACGCCTCCGCCACGCATCTGACCCTCTACACGCCGCTGGGGGAACTCGTGGGCTGCGGCCGCTTTTTTGAGACCGAGCCCGGCGTTTACCGGCTGGGGCGCATCGCGGTTCTTCCGAAATTCCGCGGGCAGGGCGCCGGCAGAGCGATTGTGTTGGAGATGGAACAACTCGCCCGCGACCGCGGCGCGCGCCGCGCCGACGTGGACGCCCAGGTGCGCGCCATGGAGTTTTATCACGGCCTGGGCTATACCGAACACGGTGAACAGCACATGGACGAGCATGTGCCGCATATTGCCATGAGCAAAGCACTCTGACGCTATTCTTCCGTGGAGGCCGTGATCATAAGATCGGAAATAAAATAATCGCCCGATGTCTGTTCCACATCGGTGTTGTAGACGATCGACCGGATGACGTACTGCATCCCGTCGATCGTTATCTTTTCCCCGACCCGCGGCACGCTGGCGCTATTGAGCTTGAGCGTAACCATGGGATTGTCCTTATTTTCCTTGGCGGTTTTGACGTTAATCTGCAGCAAACTGATCTTCCTTCCCGGGCAGAGCTTGATTTATGTGATGTCCGCTCCTGTGTTGGTTTAGAGTTCCCTGCTTCCGGATTTTCTATACCTTTTCCGGCGCGTCCAGCCGGAGGACATAACAGACGGCGCAGCGTGCACAATAGAAGGGAGTCTATCCAATGGAAGAAAGGAGGAAAGTTTCCCATAACCGATCTGTTCCACTGTGATCAGGAGATGGAGTCCTATATGCAGACGCTGCCTGAAGAGATTCAGCGGCGCATCCGTCAAAGCAATCAAAAACTCGGCTGCAAGGACGACCTGGTGCAATGCGCCGAGCGCATGATGAGCAAAGACCACTCCGATCCCAAGATTTGAGACAAGGAAAATTCACCGAGAACCCTTTCCCCTTTTTTGCCTCTGCTGAATAGAATAGAGCGGAGGTGGTTTGTGTGGAGATGAAACGATACAACTGCAAGAATCCGGAAGAAAATCCTCTGCCGCGCTGGATGCGGAAGCCGGAAAAAAAAGAGGAGCCGAAAGAGCTCGACCTTGTTGAGCAATTCAAAACCAATCCCGACTCCTTTTTTCCTGATTTCCTGAAAAAGCCCCAATAAACAGACGCCGCCTCAAATCGGGGCGGCGTCTGTTTATTGGGGTATCCGACAGTCCTCGGGCAACAATATGTGATAGGAAAAGGAACCCTTAGCCTGTCCCGGCAAGACCAGGCGAATCATACAGCCGTCCGACAAACGCGCCCTGTGCGGCAAAAGCATCACCCGCCCAGAAATATCTGTATCTGATAACGCCATTGCAAAATTCCGGAAACCACCACCTGCTGTACCATAAATTCCGGCACGGCGGCATAACGCTCCTTCGCCGTCTGCATCAGCCGTTGCTGCACTTTGTTTTTGTCCTCCGGCGTACAGTCGGCGCACAGGTAATTCCCCTCCGGCAGAGTTACGAGATTCTCTGTCTCCGCATGGCGGATACACACGGCAAAGAGCCTGGAGTCGCCTGCCTGCGTTGTGTAGATGCCTGCCAAATCCTCAAAAGCGAAGGAGTCGCGCAGCTTTGGATCGATTTGCCGGTAAAAATGGCTGTGGTAATTCCAGAGATTGTCCAGCGTGGGGTATTGCATGGTACTTGAAAGCAGGATCACGCGCACAGGAAAGTGCTTCGTGAATGATTCGCCGTCCGTCTGCCGGTCATACTGCTTTTTTTCGTAATCCGCCCTAGCCAGCCGGATTTTCGATTTGGCATACTGAAGCCGTGCGATTTTATCATCCGCGCTTTTTTCCGCCTGCTTTAAAAAAGCTACGATTTGCCCGAGGCTGTCATATTCCAAAATTTTTTTGATTTCATTCAGGGACAAATCCATGCAGCGCAAGGCTTCAATCGTATTCAGCCGGACAATCTCCTGCCTGGAGTAGAAACGGTAGCCCGTCCATTCGTCCCGCCTGCACGGCTTTACAAGACCGATTCTGTCATAATGACGCAGAGTCTCGCTCGTCATACCGACCATTTCGGCCGCCTCGCCAATGGTAAAAAAATCTTTCATAAAGCCCCCTTGACCTTTGTGTTACACAAAGGTTTATAATCTCATTGTACCCGGCGGACGGCAAAAAGTCAATGCCGCCTAAAGCCGCAAGGGCTGGGCGGCGTCAGGATACGTCGCGGGCAAATCCAAAATCATCTTAAATTGACCGGCTGCGTTACCCGCACCTGTGTGCGTTCCCGCAGCGGAAAGGAATGGTTACAACGATGAAAAAGCTTATGGGAACAATGGTATGTCTTTTCGCCTGCATCGCCGTGATGACAGGATGCTCCAACACGGACGCTGACTTTCAGGCAAAGGATTACAGGGCGGACGGAACAAAAATTCAGGCCATTGAGATGCATCTGGAGGACAGAAAAATTCAAATTGAGCGTTCAGAGGACGAACAGATTCATGTGGACTATTACGAAAGCGAAAAGGAATTCTATGACATCACAGAGGACGGCGGCACACTGAAAATCGTCTCCAAAACCGACAAGGGATGGACCGATTATATCGGCGGAAAGGCCTCCGCCGAAAAGCGGACCATCGTTTTGAGACTGCCCGATTATAAGCTTTCCAGCCTGAGCCTCAGCACGACGAACGAGGACGTTTCCCTGCCCGTGCTGGAGGTGACGGAGGGCGTTTCCATTTCGGTAAACAACGGCGGCATCACCTTTGAGCCGCTATCGGTGGGGAGCTATCTGGAGCTGGAAGCCAAAAACGGAGATATCCGAGGCACGGTCGTCGGCGGCTATGACGATTTCTCCATCTCCTGTCAGGTCAAAAAAGGAAACTGCAATCTGCCCGAGGAAAAGGCGGGCGGCGAAAAATCCCTCACAGCGGCGGTCAACAACGGCGATATCGACATCGAAATCTCCAAAAGTCATTAAACACAAAGGGAGGGGCGGATACCCCTCCCTTTGTGTTTAATAAAAAAGATTGCGGGATGAAGCGCAGGCGGAAAGCATGCTCTGGATTTTCCCGCTCGTCCGCAGTACAATAGGAAGGACGAATGATCTGGAAAGGATGAAAAAGATGCAATTTCGCTTTGACCACAACAACATCAATGTTTTAAACTTGGAAAAAAGCCTGAATTTCTACCGGGAGGCGCTCGGCTTTACCGAGCAGGACAGAAAGTGCGCGGCAGACGGCAGCTTTGTTCTCGTCTTCCTCGGGGATGGTCAGACCTCCCATAAACTGGAGTTGACCTGGCTGCGCGACCGCGCCGAGCCCTATTCATTGGGAGACAATGAATTCCATCTCGCCGTGCGGGTGGACGATTACGAGGCCGCCCGTCAAAAGCACCGGGAAATGGGCTGCATCTGCTTTGAAAACGAAGCGATGGGCATCTACTTCATCCACGACCCGGACGATTACTGGATTGAAGTGCTGCCGCAGAAATAGGAGACGCAAGAGCGGCGTTCCGTAAAGGGATGTCCGCCGGGTCGGGCTGCTGCTCGACCATGTTCTTCCAGTAGCGCTTTGGCATGTGTGTCATCTGGCAACGCGGATTGATCCGCCCTTCTACGGCAATCGTCTGAAA
>CABSLJ010000185.1 GCA_902478455.1 uncultured Oscillospiraceae bacterium
TGATAATTGCAGGTGATCTTTTTGGTGGTGATGGAAGAGCGCAGATGCCGCTGTTTTTGATGCAGCGTATCGATGGTGTCCTGCGGCTCCCACTGGAAGGGCGTAAAGGGCTTGGGCACAAAAGAGGAGGCGCTCACCGTCACACGGACCGATTTGCCCTTGGGCTTGTCCGGGTGGGAATAGTAGGCGTCGACCACCTTCTGTCCGAGAGCGGCTATGCCCTCGACATCCTCCATAGTTTCGGTCGGAAGACCGATCATAAAGTAAAGCTTGACGCTTGTCCATCCTCCGCCAAAAGCGGTGCGGCAGGTGGAAAGCAGCTCCTCCTCGGTCACGTTTTTGTTAATGACGTCTCTCAGCCGCTGCGTGCCCGCCTCGGGCGCGAAGGTCAGGCCGCTGCGGCGCACGGTATGCAGCTTTTGCATGAGTTCGTCGGAAAAGCCGTCGACACGAAGCGACGGCAGCGAAAGACTGACGTGCTCCCCCTCCGACCATGAGAGCATTTTTTCAAGCAGTCCGGTGATTTGGGAATAATCGCTGCTGCTCAGAGAGGAAAGGGAAATCTCGTCATAGCCCGTGTTTTCACACAGGGCGTGCGCTTGGCGATCGATGGTTTCCACCGACTTTTCCCGCACCGGACGGTAGATAAAGCCCGCCTGGCAGAAACGGCAGCCGCGGATGCAGCCGCGAAAGATTTCCTCCACCGCGCGGTCGTGAACGATGTCCAGACACGGAACGACAAAATTCTCCGGATAATAGGCCTTGTCCAGGTCCATGATCAGGCGCTTCTGCACGGTGGCCGGCGCCCCGTCCTTCGGTGTGACGGAGGCAATCAAACCGTCCGTGCCATAGGAGACCTCATAGAGCGAGGGGACATAAACGCCCGGAATCTGCGCCGCGGCGCGCAGGAATTCCGCGCGGGAGGCGCCTTGCTCCTTCATCCTCTTGTAGAGCTCAATAACCTCCAAGTCGACCTCCTCCCCCTCTCCGAGGAAGATCAGATCGATGAAATCGGCAATCGGTTCGGGGTTGCAGGCGCATGGGCCTCCCGCGACGACGATGCGGGACAGCCCCTCCCGGTCGCGCGAACGAAGAGGTATATGGGCCAAATCCAGCATATTGAGCACATTGGAATAGCTCAGCTCATATTGCAGCGTAAAGCCGATAAAATCAAAATCGGTGATGGGGTCCCCGCTTTCCAGCGCGAAAAGCGGAACGTCATGGGCGCGCATCTCGGCTTCCATGTCCACCCAGGGGGCAAAGACGCGTTCGCACCAAACGTCGGGAATCGAGTTAAACTGTCCGTACAGGATTTTCATTCCAAGGTGGGACATACCCACCTCGTAAACGTCGGGAAAGCAAAAGGCAAAGCGCACTTTTACCTCTTCGGTTTTTTTCATGACGCTGTTGCTCTCTCCGCCGACGTAACGTCCCGGTTTCTGCACCTTGAGCAGCAGCCGTTCGACTTCCTTTTTCAGCATGGTTCTCCTCCGGCCAATCAATCGTTGCGGTCCTTGTCTATTATACCCGCAGAGGGAACGCATTGCAAGGCGGGAAATGCGCTTCTAACCCCAATTCTTCCGCTTGAAAAGCAGTGCCGCCATCAGATAGCAGCTCAAAAGGAGCAGCGTGTAATTGTACTGGGAGCGCAGGAGGATGAAAAAGCCCAGCGCCGCAAGCGGCAGCAGGACAAAAAAGGAGAGGAGCACCACGGCTCTCTCCGCCCGCAGCTCCCCGAGCCCCGGCGCAAGCAGGGCGTAAAGGATTTGACCGCCGTCGAGCGCTTCGACCGGCAGCAGATTGAACAGACCGAGCAGCAGGTTGATGGAGGCAAAGGTCGGGAAAAAGGGAAGCTTCCACAGACAATAGAGTGCATAGAAGACGGCCGCCATCAGCAGATTGACGGCGGGACCGGCAAAATAGAGGGCGATGTCCTGCTTGTAGCTTCGCCCGCTGCTTCCTCCATCCACAATGGCCAGATCAAACAGCTGGATGCGGATTTCCTTTGGCGGGGTTTGCCCGCAGAAGAGGACAAGCAGATGGCCGGCCTCATGGGCTGCGGCGGCGAGCAGGCCCCAGGCGGCCGTGCCCGACGCGTCCATCAACAACAGGCAGGTGGTAAAAGCGACAAAGGGAAAGCTGATATGAAGCGGGACCGATCCTAAGCGCGCCTTCATTTAAATATAGTTCCTTTCGAGCAGCGGAGTGGGATCATAAGCGACGCCGTTTAAAAGCAGTTCCAAATGGAGGTGATAACCCGTTGCGTTTCCTGTCATGCCTACACGGCCGATGGGTTCCCCTCGCAGCACTTCCTGATCCTTCTCCACCAGCAGCGCTGAAAGGTGGGCGTATCGCGTCTGGACACCGTTTCCGTGGTCGAGAAGAATGTAGTTCCCATAGCTCGGGCTTTCCTGCGCTTCGAGCACCTTGCCGGAAAGCACAGAGAAAACGGTCTCCCCCTCGTCCGCCGCAATGTCCAGCGCCGGATGGAATTCCTGTTCCCCGGTAAAGGGGTTTTCCCGTTTTCCAAAGGTCGATGTGACGGTCCCCTGCTCCAGGGGGGAGGCGAACAACAGGGAGAGATGGACCGGTACGGTGGAATAGGCCGAGGTGGTCGCGTGTGCCGTCATGACCGGCATGGCCTCGCCGAGCCGTGAGGTGTTGTTGCCGGTCTGCTCATCTGTGGAACCGGAGCCTTCCTGTATCTGCGAAGAGGAGGAATCCTCCGAAGGCGCGGAAGCGGGCTCGGAGGATTCCCCGCGCGGGGCAAAAAATCCCTTCCAGACCGATTCAAACTGTTCATACTGTTCTTCCGCCACAATGGAATCGCCCAGCGTTTTGTGATACCACTCGCCAAAAAGCGTATAGGCGTTTCCGCCCAGAAGCTTCAGGAATAGCGCCACGAGGACAATCAGGCCGCAGACAGATATCTGTATCAGCATCAGCAGCTGTGTTCCGGTGTATCTGCGTTTTTTTTCGACTGCCTCCAGAAGCGCCTCTTCCTCATTGAATTCCGGCTCCTCCCAGCTTTCCAGGACCGAGGGGGCTTCTGTGTCCGGGTCGTCTCTTCCCCATTTCTGATCTCTCATATCATTCATAAGCGCAATCCCTCCCAGACAATAAATATGACAAGCAGGGCTTGAAGATGCGCAAAGGAAAAAAGATGTCCCAAAACAGGCGACAAAAATCCCCCGCCCCATCGCCGTGCGATGAGACAGGGGACGACATCTGCAGAAAGGGCGGATCATCAGGCCGGTTCCCGCTCGCGGACTTCCTCAGCAAATTCGCCGGACTTCTCCAGACGGCAAAGCTGCCTGCGATAGACCCAGTAGAAAATCGCCAGGCTGGCCAGGAAGGAAACCACCTCTGCCGCCGGGAAGGCCAGCCATACGTAGTCAAGTCCGATTTTGGCCATGAAGTAGGCCACGGGGAGAATGACCACCAGCTGGCGCAGGACGGAGATAAACAAGCTGCTGGTGCCCCTGCCGATGGCCTGAAAGAGGGTGGAGAACATGATGCCCAGCGCCGCCGGGATAAAGCACAGACTGATGGTGCGCAAGGCGCCGACGCCTACCCGGAGCATCTCACTGGAGGCATTGAAGATTTGCAGCAACGGACCGGGAATCGCCCAGAAAAGCGCCGTTCCCACCGCCATGATAGCCAGGGCAATCAGACAGCCGATCTTGAGCGTCTCCAGAAGCCGCGCTTTATTTCTCGCTCCGAAGTTATAGCCCATAATCGGCATGACGCCGTGGGTCAAACCAAACACCGGCATAAAGACAAAGGATTGCAGCTTATAATAGACGCCTAGCACCGACACAGCGGCCTGCGAAAAGGTGATAAGGATCATATTCAGGCAGAAAACAAGCAGCGCCATGATCGACTGCATGATGATGGACGGAAAACCCACGGCGTAAATCTCACGCACCGATTTCCAGCTGAACCGGAAGCCCTTCAGGGTGATATGGATCTCATGATCCTTTTTAAAGACAATATAAAGGCTGAAGAACATGGAAAAAATCTGCCCGATGACCGTGGCAATGGCCGCGCCAGCCACTCCCATAGCCGGAACAAAGAGAAAGCCGAAGATAAAAATCGGGTCCAGAACGATGTTAGTCACCGCCCCCACCAGCTGAAACAGCATGGGATAGAACATGTTGCCAGTCGCTTGGAGGGTTTTCTCCAAATTAAGCTCAATAAAAACGCCAAAGGAGAAAATGGTTGCAATCGAAATATACTGGGTTCCCATTTCGATGATGTTGAGATCATCTGTCATATTTTCAAAGAACAGACGGGAGAAAAAGAGCCCCAAAAGAGCAAATATCAGCCAGCTGAACGCGCCGAGGAGCAGTCCATGGGTGGCGGCCTGATTTGCCTCCTCGCGTCTTCCCTCTCCCAGCCTGCGGGATACCAGGGAATTGATGCCGATACCGGTGCCCACCGCTACTGCGATCAGCAGGGTCTGAACGGGAAAAGCGAGCGACACAGCGGTCAATGCCGCCTCCCCAAGCTGCGCGACAAAGACGCTGTCCACAACATTGTACAGAGATTGCACCAGCATGGAAAACATCGCCGGCAAGGACATGGAAATGATCAGCTTAAAAATCGGTTGCGTCCCCATTTTGTTTTGTCGGACCGTCTCCAATACTTTTACCTCCCGATTTTATTCTTTCATAAAAATCGAACAAACAGACTTGTTCGTCTATTGTAGCGCGGAAGAATCTGTTTCGCAATCTCAAAACGACATTTTTCGCCTTTTCTACCGATGTTAC
>CABSLJ010000186.1 GCA_902478455.1 uncultured Oscillospiraceae bacterium
CTGCGCGCCGCGGCCGAGAAGATCGCATCCGGCGAGGCGGCCGGCGATATCTCCGCCTTTGTGGCGGACGCCGAGAGCTTCGTCGAGCTGCAAAAGGGCTTCGGTTCCGCCGTGACGGCCGGACTCGCCAAGCTCGGCGGCGGAACGGTCGGTATGCTTTTCTTTAACGGCGCCTACATCGACGCCGATTCCTGCGACAAAGCCGCTCGCCTCATCCGCTTCTGCGACGCTTTTGCCGTCCCGGTCGTCAGTTTTGTGGACGCCCCCTGCTTTGCCTCTCTGCGCCAGGCGTCCAAGCTTTCCAACGCCTATTCCGAAGCGACCACCGTCAAGGTTACGGTCGTCACCGGCGCGGCCTACGGCCCGGTGTATGTGGCCGTTGCCGGGCGAGGCGCAAACGCCGACCTCACGCTCGCCTGGCCGAGCGCGGCGATTTCCGCCCTCGCCCCCGAAACGGCCGCCGTTCTGCTGTGGAGCGACCGCTTGAAGGGCTCGACCGACCCGGTCGCCGACCGTCAGAAGCTTGTAGCTGAGTATAAGGAAACCGAGGCCTCGCCGGAGCACGCGGCCGCCGCCGGTTATGTGGAGGACATCATCGATCCTGCTGACACGCGCGCCAAGCTCATTGCCGCGCTTGACATGCTCGCGGGCAAGCGGGTAACGAGACTGCCCAAGAAGCACGCAAACATTCAAATCTGATTCAGGGCTAATATCCCTTATCCTTAACCATTGAATTGAAAGTCAGGAGGATATCAACATGAAGAATTTGAAAATTACCGTGAACGGAACCGTTTATGACGTACAGGTCGAGGAGGCCGGCGCTTCCTCCGCCGCTCCCAGCGCCCCGGCGGCTCCCGCCCCCGCGCCCGTGGCAGCTCCCGCCCCGGCGGCGGCTCCTGCGCCTGCGGCCAAGCCCGCAGCTCCCGCCCCTGTGGCCGGCGCTGAGGTGATCAGCTCCCCGATGCCCGGAACCATCGTTTCGGTCAATGTCACGGTGGGCCAGAAGGTCTCCAAGGGTGACGTGCTCGTCATCCTCGAGGCCATGAAGATGGAAAATGAAATCATGTCCCCGCGCGACGCCGTCGTTGCGGGAATCAGCGTGAACAAGGGTGACAGCGTCGATTCCGGAACCGCTCTTGTTTCCCTCCAGTAAGGGGGTATCGAAATGGCGAAAAAAATACTGATCACCGAGACCGTCCTGCGTGACGCTCACCAGTCTCTGATTGCGACCAGAATGTCCACGGCGGAGATGGAGCCCATCCTGCCCAAGCTCGACCAGGTCGGCTTCCATTCCCTGGAGTGCTGGGGCGGCGCCACCTTTGATGCCTGCCTGCGCTTCCTCAACGAGGACCCGTGGGACCGCCTGCGCACCATCCGTCGGCTGTGCCCCAACACCAAGCTGCAGATGCTCTTCCGCGGTCAGAACATGCTGGGCTACCGCCATTACGCCGACGATGTGCTCGAGTATTTCGTGCAGCGTTCGGTCGCCAACGGCATCGACATCATCCGCATTTTCGACGCCCTCAACGACATCAAGAACCTTGAGGTCGCCATCAAGGCCGCCAAGAAGGAAAAGGCCCACGCTCAGGTGGCCATCTCCTACACCACCGGCCCGGTTTTCACCAGAGAATATTACGTCGATTACGCCAAAAGAATTCAGGAGGCCGGCGCCGATTCCATCTGCATCAAGGACATGGCCGCCCTGCTGACGCCATATGAGACCGAGGGTCTCGTGCGCGCGCTCAAGGAAGCGGTCGACCTCCCGATTCAGCTGCACACCCACTATACCTCCGGCCTTGCCTCCATGTGTCTGATGAAGGGCATCGAGGCGGGCGCGGATATCATCGATACCGCGATGTCGCCCCTCGCGCTCGGCACCTCCCACGCGCCGACCGAATCCATGGTCGCCGCCCTGCAGGGCACCGAGTACGACACCGGCCTCGACCTCGTCCTGCTCAACGAGATCCGAGATTATTTCATGACCCTGCGTCAGAAATATCTCGACAGCGGCCTTCTCGACCCCAAAATGCTGGCGGTCGACGCCAACGCCCTCATCTATCAGGTGCCCGGCGGCATGCTCTCGAACCTGCTGTCTCAGCTCAAGCAGGCGGGCAAGGCCGATCAGCTTCAGGACGTGCTCAATGAGGTTCCGCGTGTGCGTCAGGATTCCGGCTATCCGCCGCTCGTCACGCCGACCTCGCAGATCGTCGGCACCCAGGCGGTGTTCAACGTCATCACCGGCGAGCGCTACAAGATGTGCACCAACGAATTCAAGGGTCTGGTCGCCGGCAAGTACGGCACGACCCCGATGCCCATCGATCCCGAGTTCCGCAAGAGGATTATCGGCGACGAGCCGGCCATCGACTGCCGACCCGCCGACCTGCTGGAACCGGAGCTGGAAAAACTCCGCGGGGAGATTTCCGAGTGGATCGAGCAGGAGGAGGACGTCCTCTCCTACGCGCAGTTCCCCAAGGTGGCCCTCGACTTCTTCAAGAAGCGCCGCGACCAGAAGTACGGCATCGACGGCAAGCACGCAAACGCCGAGGAGCAGGTCCATCCCGTTTAAGCTTTGCAGCAATGAAAAACCAGCAAGCAGCTCTGCAAAAGGGCTGTTTGCTGGTTTTGTTCTAGCATGGCGGAGAGCCTGCCGGCGACAGAGAGCGATCCTACAAGGAGAAGAAGGGAGAAATAGAACCGCTTCTAAATTGTTCTTTTTTGCGCCTCTTTCTCAGATGGACGAAAGATTGACAATTCCCCGGTAAAACTGGTAAAATAAAAGGAAATCGATACTATCCCAATTGGAGAGGACTGTTGAAATGATCAGAAGCATGACCGGTTACGGTCGGGCTGAATCGTCGGCGGGCGGCCGTGACATCATCGTGGAGATCAAGTCGGTCAATCACCGCTATTTTGAATTTTCCTCCCGCGTCTCCCGCGGGTACGGCTTTCTGGAAGAAAAGCTCAAATCCTATCTGCAAAGCCGCGTGTTTCGCGGCAAGGTGGATGTTTATCTCTCCATCATGACGATGGAGGATGTCGACGCCGAGGTGCGCGTCAACCATTCCCTTGCCGGAGGCTATGTCGCCGCCCTGCGCGAGCTGGGGGAACGCTATTCCCTGCGGGACGACATCTCCGTTTCCACCGTGGCCCGGTATTCGGATATCTTCTCGGTCCACAGGGCCGCCGAAGACGAGGATGAGGTCTGGGAGGCGGTGCGGCCGGTGGTGGACGAGGCGCTTTCCCACTTTATCTCCATGCGGGAAACCGAGGGCGCGCGCCTGAAGGCCGACGTCGAAGGACGGGCGGGAACCATTCTCTCTTTGGTGCAGGAGATTGAACGCCGCTCGCCGGAAACGCTGGCGGACTATCAAAAGCGCCTGCGCGCGCGGATAGAAGAGCTTTTAGGCGACGCGAAGGTTGATGAACAGCGCCTGCTGACCGAAACCGCCATCTTTGCCGACAAAATCGCCGTGGCGGAGGAGACCGTCCGCCTGCGCAGCCATTTTGACCAGATGTTTTCCATGCTGGGGTCGGGCCAGCCGGTCGGCCGCAAGCTCGACTTCATCGTGCAGGAGATGAACCGCGAGGCCAACACCATCGGCTCCAAAGCGCAGGACGCGGAGATCGCCCATATGGTGGTGGACATCAAGGCGGAGATCGAAAAAATCCGGGAACAGATTCAGAACATTGAATAAACAGGCGGAAAACGCCGGGAGGGAACTGCAAACATGAAACTGATCAACATCGGGTTTGGCAATATGGTGTCGGCCAATCGGCTGGTCGCCATCGTCAGCCCGGAATCGGCCCCCATCAAACGGATCATTCAGGATGCGAAGGAGAAGGGAACGCTCATCGACGCGACCTACGGCCGCCGCACCCGCGCGGTCATCGTGACCGACAGCGACCACGTCATCCTTTCCGCCGTCCAGCCGGAGACGGTCGCCAACCGTCTGAATGACCGAGAGGAAGATATTTCGTCCGAGGAGCTGGAATGCAGATGAATAACGCCCCGGGACTTTTGCTGGTGCTCTCCGGCCCTTCCGGCGCGGGAAAGGATACGGTGCTGCACAGACTGCTGGAAAGCCGTCCGGAGCTGATGCTTTCGGTTTCCGCCACCACGCGCGCCCCACGGCCCGGGGAGGAGGAGGGGAAGGATTATTACTACCTCTCCAAGGCCGAGTTTATTCAGCTCATCTCCAAAAACGGCATGCTGGAACACGCCGAATACTGCGGGAACTATTACGGCACGCCCCGTGCGCAGGTGGAGCAGTGGCTCGAACGGGGCCGGGACGTCATTCTGGAGATTGAGGTGCAGGGCGGCACGCAGATCCGGAAAAAATGCCCCGAATCGGTGAGCATTTTTATTCTGCCCCCCTCCATGAAGGTGCTGGGCGACCGGCTGCGGAACCGAGGGACCGAGGACGAAGCGGTGGTCAACAGCCGCCTGGCCGTCGCCCGGGAAGAGATTGCCGCCGCCAACGCATACGATTATGTGGTCATCAATGATTCTCTGGAACAATGCGTGGAGGAGATCGGCCGGATCATCGATTCGGAAAAATTCCGTTCCTTCCGGATGAAGACAAAGATTGAAGAGGTGCTTGTCAATGATTAATACCGAGCTTGATCAGATTTTGAGCGCAGACCAAAGCCGCTATTCCCTTGTGATCGCCGTTGCCAAACGGGCGCGGGAAATCTCGAATGAGGCCGAGAGCAAAGGGGAAATCCTGATTGAAAAGCCGGTCAATCTGGCTGTGGC
>CABSLJ010000187.1 GCA_902478455.1 uncultured Oscillospiraceae bacterium
GGACAAGGCAGTCCTCCTTCCAGCGGTTGACAAGGTCCCGCACACGGTTGCCGGATACGCCGCGGTTGACGACGTCCCAATTCGGGTCGCAAAGACGTTCAGCGACCAATTTTGGATAACCGTTTCCCAGTCCTGCGGGATCGCCACCCGTGCGTCCGGCGTCGGTAATGCTGTCCCCTTGGAATAAAATGGTTTTTTTCATGCCGTGTCACGCCCCTCATCTTCGGAGACCCGCCGGTCTGGCCGGCTCTTTCTCCGGTTTTCCCCATTTTATCCCCGCAAACCAGCCGTGTCAATAGGCGCTTCGGCCAAAACACAGCGGTCCGCCGGATTTGAAAGCGGGCAGAGGACGCAACCGGTCTGCTTCTCAGTCAAACAGCGGCGTGTAAGAGAGCAGGCGGGGGCGGCTTACGATCCGGCGGACCCGGAAATTCCGCGCCTGAATCCAGCTGGCATAGGTTCCGAGCCCGACCTTGCCGTACTGCGTGATGGGATCGGGATCAAACAGCTCGACGGCGAGCCGTCCGTCCACAAAGATGAAACAGTGGCCGTCGATGTCCCCGGCCTGGATGAAATAGGTCCGTCCCGCCTCAAGGGAAACCAGCGGGGTGGCGGCGCGGCACAGGCATTCGGGGTAGTGCTCGATGCCTGTCTTGCCCTCCCACCAGCCAGCCAGGCCGGCAATGTAGCTGACGCCGGCGTCGTCCGTCTCTTCGTTCCATCCTGCCGAGCGCCAGGTGAAGTTCAGATCGTTGCTGCAGGGCGGGACGGTGCGTCCCTCAAACTCCAGCAGGACATTCCCGGGAAAGTGCTTTTTGGAATAGAGGATACCGCCCGAATTGCCGGTGTGCTTGCCGCAAATCCAGCCGTCCTCCACCTTCCAGACGCCGTTTTTATACTCCCAGTCGCGTTCCAGCTCCTCTGACGAGCGCGGTCCCTCGGCGATGACCGGGCTTTGCTCCAGATCAATTTCCTGTTCCATGATGCGCAAGACCTGTTGTTCCATTGACTGATCCTCCTTATTGATCGCTAGACTGCGCGCCCGGTCAGCGGACATCGATGCGGATTTCCTCCGACGTGCGCCCACTCTCCACCCAGACGCGGGCTTCTCCCGTTTTTCCGCGGGTTCTGACCCAGAAGGCGAGGCAGCCGCCGATGAGGGCGGCCGTGTCGGGGCCGATGACCTCCACCAGGCCGTTGGTGCGGACGGTAAAACCGGCGGCGCAGAAGGGGCAGAGATTGCCCATGGTGTCGAGCGCGCGGACGACGATGCGGGTGGCGTCGTAGGTATCCCCGCCGGCTTGTAGGCTTTCGTCGTCGGTCTTGACGTCCAGACGGGCGAAGGCTTTGGTCTCTCCCGCCTCGCGGACGACGACGGTCTGATCTCCGACGCGGCCTTCCAGGCGCAGGTTGTTTTCCGCCTGACCCCAGCCGCCGGCGTTGTCAAACAGAATTTTGGTGAGCGCGCCGCGGTCCAGCCCGCCTTTTTCGGATAGCTCCTCCAGATAGGGGTAATCCTCCGGCAGAAGATCGGGCAGGATGCCCTGCTTCGCCCGCTCGGCGATAAATCGCCTGAATTCCTCGGCGAGGGATTTCTCCAGCGGCAACTCGAGGTTTGCGGGCATCAGATGGTTGATGACCACCGGCGGATGAGGCAGGTTGGGAAACAGGGCGCGGTTGGGGTAAAAGTCGCCCACCAGCGCGCCGTTTTTATAGACCCGCACACAGTCGCAGTTGGTGGCCGTCCAGAAGGGGATGATCCCCCCGCCGTCCCGTTCCCCGCGGGAGACGAGCGACAGCGGCTCCAGCACAGCTCCCTGCTCAAGCGGGCGCTGGGACATCAGGGCAAGCCCCGCGTACTTGGGAATGCGGAACATGTCGGAAACGCCGTGATAGCAGATTTTGTCCCCAGAGCCGAAGCCGCCGTGGGTGTTGTAATCGAAGGCACACCAGCTGATCTCCCCGGTGAGGTCGTCCCGGCCGAGCGCCTCATTCATGACCCGCAGGTGGCGCATCGCGTGCTCAAGCAGGCGGCTTTCGGTATCAAACCGCTTGGTGGGGAACATGTGGCCGTTGCTTTCGGTGATCAGCAGCGGCACAGGATAATCCCGCCCGGTGATCTCTTCACGCGGACGGAACACCAGCTCTCCGCCGTTGTGAATGAATTCGTTGAAGGTATAGACGTCCTCCTGAAAATCTCCTCTGGGAAGGGCGCGCACGCCGCCGGTCTGACGGGTGCCGTCCAGCCGGTGGGCCGCTTCGTTGGTGCGCTGGTAAAAATCATAGCTGTCGGGAGATTCATTGATCCGCACGCCCCACAGGATGATGGAGGGATGGTTGTAGTCCCTTTCTATCATCTCTTCCACGCTGTGCACGGCGACGTCCTGCCAGGCCTTATCCCCGATGTGCTGCCAGCCGGGGATTTCCTCAAAGACGAGCAGGCCGATTTCGTCGCACCGGTCTAGGAAATGGCGGCTCTGGGGGTAGTGGCTCGTCCGCACGAGGTTTACGCCCAGTTCCTTTATGAGGTCGGCGTCGCGCCGCTGGACACGCTTCGGCATCGCCCCGCCGACATAGGGAAAGCTCTGGTGCCGGTTGAGGCCGAGCAGCTTGAAGCGGCTGCCGTTGAGGTAGAAGCCGTCCGGCCGGAACTCGCAAAACCGCAGGCCGAAGCGCGAACCGACGCGGTCGACGAGCGCGCCGTCCTGCCAGAGTTCGGCGGTAATCTCATACAGGGCGGGGTCCTCCGGCGACCAGTGGCGCAGCTCTTCCGCATGGGGAAACTCGGACTGGGCCGAGGCCGCTCCCTGCGGCAGCTCCACGCAGGTCCGCCCGTCGGCGCCGTATCCGGCGAGAAGCACCCGCAGCTCGCTTTGCCGTGTCAGCGGCGCGCCGAACGCCAGCTCAATCTGTACGCTTTCCCCGGAGGCGTTTTTCCGGGGGCTGATGCGCAGCGTGCGGACGTAATCGGGCTCGGTCACCTCGAGGGAAACCTCGCGGTAGATGCCGCCGTAGGTCAGGTAATCGACCACGTTGCCGCAGGGCGGAAAATCGGTCCGCTCGGTGGAATCGACGCGCACCAGGAGCGTGTTTTCCTCCCCATAGGTCAGAAGATCGCTCAATTCGACGGTAAACGGCGTATAGCCGCCCTTGTGGCTCCCGACGAGACGGCCGTTGCAGAAGACCTCGGCATAGGCCATCACGCCCTCAAAACGGAGGAAAACGCGCCTGTCCTTCCAGGCTTCCGGCGCAAGCAGCGTTCTGCTGTAGCCGGAGACAAACTGATAATCCTGCTCGTCCAGATAATTGTAGGGCAGCAGGGTGTTGGCGTGCGGAAGGTCGACGTGCTCGCCGCACATCGTCCCCGCCGCGGGGAGCCCGTCCTTCGGGAAATCGCGGATAAAGAGCCAGTCGCTGTTCAGGGGAAAAACTTCTCTCACAATAGCCACTCCTTTTTTCATAGTGGGGACGCGCGGCGTCTTGCCGGTTTTTCTTAATTTATGGCGCGGATGATTCCTGCAGAATGCTTCTCCCCTGCGGACGCGCGGCGTTGCGGTACTGCCGCGGGGAAATGCCGTGCTGCCTTTTAAAAAGGTTGGAAAAATAATGGGAATCCTCAAACCGGAGCTTGTGGGCGATTTCATGGCAGGGGAGCTGGGTGGTGCGCAGCAGATTTTCCGCAGCGCGCATCTTCTGCCTCAGCAGGTAGGCGTAGGGCGTCTGCCCGTACGCCTTGCGGAACAGCTTGATCACATAATCGGGCGAGCGGTAGATGGAGGCGGCCAGCTCCTCGATGCTCACCCGTTCAAACACCCGGCTGTCCAGGTAATCCCGCAGCCGCTGCGCCTCGTCGGTGACGCGGTCGGATTCGCACTGAAGGGCGTACAGCTCGGAGACAATCTCATGAAACTTCAGCGCGCACCGCTCAAAAATCTTCTCCTGGGGTTCCTTGCGGCAACTGAGTGCGTAGAAATCCCGGAAAATCTGCTCGTTCCAGAAGTTGCGGACGAGCACGGTGTCCTGCAGGCCGTAGGCGCGCAGAAGGTCTTCCGCAAGATTGCCCTTAAGATTGCAGAAAATCTTGGTCCAGGGGGCGCCGTCGTCGGAAAAATAGGCGTGGCGGCTGCCCTGGTGCAGAATGTAAACGTCCCCTTCGACGGGCGTGTACTTCTCCCCGTTGCAAATGACGGTGCCCTGTCCGCGGACGATATACTCCACTACGGTGACGTCGGAATCCTCGCGCTCGCAGTAATAGCTGCCGTCACAGTAGGAAATCCCCGTCAGTTCCACAAAAAAGGGGGAGGTGGGCTTTTCGGCGTAAAAAAAACGTAAATCCTCCTTCAAATAATATCACACACCTTTTTCGTGTTTTATCTATTTTAAATCGTCTTAATAAATGATATAATCCAACTCAAAGAAAGTCAAGAGGCAAATCGCCTCTCTTGGAAAAATGAATGGAGGAATCTCTATGAAACTCAGAGCGCCCGCGGTTCCCTTGATTACCATCGACCCCTATTTCAGCGTCTGGTCGTGCAACGACCGTCTCAACGGCTCGGCCACCTGTCACTGGACGGCACACACCAACACCATCAACGGGTATCTGACCATCGACGGAACCCTCTACCGCTTTATGGGCGGCGAGGAGGCCGGCGGCATCCCCATGGAGCAGCTTTCCCTGGACATCACCGCCCTGGCCACCGTCTATGTTTTTGAAGCGGCGGGCGTGCGTCTGACGG
>CABSLJ010000188.1 GCA_902478455.1 uncultured Oscillospiraceae bacterium
GGCGTCAGCCTGGTATGCGCAGCATACTGCGCGAATGCGTCGCGTGAGGTTGTTATAACATGTAGACTGAAAGCAGCCAAGCAGCAAAATCAGCAAGTTTCTTGAAAAACCGTGGCTGCCCGGTTTGGTTAACATTCTCTCAGCCGTCGGCAATCTTTGATTGCCGCTTACGGTGTGCGACTGTTCTTAACATAAAACATACAGGGGGCAAAAGTTCCATGAGAAAAAAGGCATTCATCCTCGCATTTCTTCTGATGGTCGCAAGTGTGCTTTTGCCGGCCCCGGCAGAAGCCGCGACCTTTGACGTCAACTTTGAGATGCATTCCAAGGGGGTCCTTTTGGCCAATTTGGATACCGATATCGTCGTCTTTGAGGAAAACGCCGACGAACCGCTGGAACCGGCGTCGCTGACCAAGATCATGACCTACATCGTCGCGGTGGAAAACATCGACGATCTGAACGTGGAAATCACCGCGCCCAGCTCGGCCATTGACGCTCTGCTGGGGACGGGCAGCTCCATGGCGGGCATCTACCGCGGGGAGACGCTGACCGCCCTGCAGCTTTTAAACTGCATGATGGTGCCTTCGGGCAATGAGGCGTCCATGATTCTGGCCGACTATGTGGGAGGCGGCAGCATTCCCGCCTTTGTGGAGATGATGAATCAGAAGGCGGCCGAGCTGGGCTGTGAGAACACCCATTTCGCGAATCCGCACGGTCTGCACGACGCGAGCCACGTCACCACGGCGCGCGACCTGTACAAAATCATCAAACACGCGATGACGCTGCCCCATTTTACCGAGATCACCTCCCAAACGCGCTACACCATCCCCCCCACCAACAAGAGCGAGAATGCAAGAACGCTGGTCACCACCAACTATATGATCAATAAGAACAGTCCGCGCCCGGAATACTATTATCAGTACGCCAAAGGCATCAAGACGGGCAGTCACGACGAGGCGGGCCACTGCCTGGCTTCCACCGCCATCAAGGGCGGGTACACCTACCTGTGCATCGCGCTCGGCTCTCCCTCGGTGGACGCGGAGGGCAATTACATTGCCGAAAACGGGGCGATGATCGATTCCAAGGCGTTGTACGAATGGGCGTTCGACAATCTGGAGCTGAAAACCATCGTCAGCAGGGAACAGGTGATGAAGGAGATCAAATTGGAACTCGCCTGGAACAAGGATACCATCCTGCTGACGCCCGGGCAGGAGTTTTCCACCATCATGCCGGAAAACGTGGAGGCCTCAAGCGTCACCATCACGGTGGACGTGCCCGAATCGATCACCGCGCCGGTGCAGGCGGGCACGGTCATCGGCACGGCCACGCTGAGCTACGCCAATCAGTACCTTGGAGAGATCGATCTCGTGGCGAGCGAATCGGTGGAGCGCAGCGAGCTGCTCTATTATTTGCAGGCGGCGAAGAACGTGGTAACCTCCAAATGGTTTATCATCGGCGTGGGGGCTCTGATATTCCTGCTGGTGGTTTACTTTATCATTGCGGCGGTGTACAATAAGCGCCACCGCAAACGCAAGGTAAAAAAGTACCGCCGGTTTTAATTTTTGGGAATAGGAGAGAAAAAAATGAGTTTTTCCAGCATCGTGACCATCCTTATCGCTTTGGCAACCTGCTTTTTCGGCTACCGTCTGCTCAAATTCTGGGTAAGCGTCGCCGGCGCACTGGTATTCGGCGCTTTGGGCGCGTGTCTGGGCGGCTGGCTGGGCGGTCTTCTGAACGGAGGCGCTGCGCTTGCGACCGCGCTCATGTGGGTTTTGGCCATCCTTTTGGCGGTGCTCGGCGGCATACTGGCCTTCAAGCTCTATAAGGTCGGCGTCTTCCTTTACTGCTTTGTCTGCGGCTTTTCGGTGGGAGCATTGGTCGCCATACTTTTGGGCGCGCCGGACAAATGGTGGCTGGTTTCGCTGATTTTGGGTCTGGCGGCCGGCGTGGTCGGCGTGCTGATGACCAAACACATCGTCATTCTCTCCACCAGCCTTTCGGGCGGCTTCTCCGCGGGCAGCGCCATCGGCCTGCTGATCGCCGGCGGGATGCCGGAGGGGACCTCCATGACGCAGGCGCTGACCGATCTGATCGCCGGCGGCAGCAACATTCTGGAGGATGTAAGCGCCCTGCTGCAGACGCAGAGCACCGTTACGCTGATCATTTCTCTGGTCCTGATTGTGGCCGGAGCGGCGGTTCAGTATGCGGGCAATCGTGGACGATAGAGCCGATTCGTGGCGTACCGCCGAAAAGGCGGCGGGCAGGCCGGAGGCGTTCTGATAATCAACGGACAATAAAAGGGCGGATATACACATCAACCCCCGCGCCATGCGGGGCCAATGTGTATATCCGCCTTCTTCTTTGAGAACCTTACACTTTTAAAACGCCGGCTCATAGCCGCAGAGCGCCGACATATGGGAACGCCTTCTACTCAGCTTCTTTGAAGGGCCACTGGGAAAAGGGAATCTGGCAAATTTCCTCAACGCTTCGATGAAAATGATTTATCAATCGATCCAATTTATCTACAGTGATCTTGGGAAGTTCTAGAGCCTCAATTTTGTTGAGTGTCTTAGGGGAAATGCCCATAATGTGCGCCATTTGCTTCTTGGTCAGATGATTACTGAGACGCAGCGCTTTCACATTTTGACAGAAGATGAGAAAATTGTTTTTGACAGTCATGATTATCCTTCTTTCGTAATATTTCATGTATGAATCGTAGTAACCAACTGCAGCCGACGTAACTATACTTGCTCTTTAAATTCGCAGAGATAATGCTGCAAAATACAATTGATATATTGAGAAAGGAAACGATCTTCCCGTTCTGCAAGAGATCTGGCTGCTACGATGACAGCTGTGTCTAAGGTAACACTTATTTTTTGTTTGAGCGGTTTCACTGGCAACCCTCCGGCATGTAATTGTTGATCTTGTTACGCTTTATATTTTAGCATCATCAAATTTTTCGAAACGGATTTTACTCACTGAGTGAGTTAAAAATTTATAAACCACAGTGTGCGCCTTTTGATGTAACCGGAATCCACGGAAGCATTAGTCGGTCAAAAAAGGACTGCAAGCGCCTCGGGGAGCGCTTGTAGTCCTACATTTTAAAAATAGCCATCAATACAATTTAACGGCTCTATCGTGGGGAACCCCTTGATAGGGTTCCCCACGACAAAAGAGTCCACCGGACTCTTTTGTCTCCCCTCCTGATCTCATTTCATAGAGGATTCGCCCTCTACAGAGGGCGAGGGGGGCTTTGCCCCACCTCCCCACCACCTTTTGAAAAAGGTGGGCGAAAACTTTATATCTCTCACCATAAATTTAGCTTACAGATAGAACGGTTTTGCCTGCAATCAGTTCCCGAAGCCACTCTATTTTGAAACACAGACGCAAAAAAGCCGTCATCCCAATGGGATGACGGCTTTTGCTAGCTTTGAAAGAAATTAGGCATTGATCGCGGTGACAACACCAGAACCAACGGTACGGCCGCCTTCGCGGATAGCGAAGCGGAGGCCTTCCTCGATGGCGATGGGGGTGATCAGCTCAACGTCCATCACGACGTTGTCGCCAGGCATGCACATCTCGGTGCCCTCGGGCAGGGAGATGACGCCGGTCACGTCGGTGGTACGGAAGAAGAACTGAGGACGATAATTGTTGAAGAAGGGGGTATGACGGCCGCCCTCGTCCTTGGTCAGAACGTACACCTGGCCCTTGAACTTGGTGTGAGGATGAATGGTGCCGGGCTTCGCCAGAACCTGGCCGCGCTCGATCTCATTTCTCTGCACGCCGCGCAACAGGGCGCCGATGTTATCGCCGGCCTCAGCGTAATCGAGAATCTTGCGGAACATCTCAATACCGGTGACGACAGTCTTTCTGCGCTCCTCGGTCAGACCGACAATCTCAACTTCCTCGGTGGTGCGCAGCTGGCCGCGCTCCACTCTGCCGGTGGCGACGGTGCCGCGGCCGGTGATGGTGAAGACGTCCTCAACAGGCATCAGGAAGGGCAGGTCGGCCTTACGGTCGGGAGTGGGGATGAACTCGTCGACAGCGGCCATGAGTTCATGAATGCACTTGTACTCAGGAGCGTTGGGATCCTTGGAGGCGGACTCCAGGGCCACCAGCGCGGAACCGCGGATGATGGGGGTGTCGTCGCCCGGGAACTCGTACTCGTTGAGCAGGTCGCGGATTTCCATCTCGACGAGGTCGAGCAGCTCTTCGTCGTCGACCTGGTCGCACTTGTTCATGAAGACAACGATATAGGGCACGCCAACCTGACGGGCGAGCAGGATGTGCTCACGGGTCTGGGGCATGGGACCGTCGGCAGCGGAAACGACCAGGATAGCGCCGTCCATCTGCGCAGCGCCGGTGATCATGTTCTTAACGTAGTCGGCGTGGCCGGGGCAGTCGACGTGAGCATAGTGGCGGTTCGCCGTCTGATACTCAACGTGAGCGGTATTGATGGTAATGCCGCGCTCTCTCTCTTCGGGAGCCTTATCGATGTTGGCGTAATCGACAAACTCAGCGTCGCCAGCCAGGTTGAGAACCTTGGTGATGGCGGCGGTCAGAGTGGTCTTGCCGTGGTCGACGTGACCGATCGTGCCGATATTTACGTGGGGCTTATTTCTTTCAAACTTAGCCTTTGCCATTGGAATTTCCTCCTTTTATTTCACGTTTTCAGTTGCCTGGGGAAAAATCGCTTTGCTTTTATCATACTAGCAAAAACC
>CABSLJ010000189.1 GCA_902478455.1 uncultured Oscillospiraceae bacterium
AGATCTACACCTCTCTATTCGTCGGCAGCGTCAGATGTGTATAAGAGACAGGCCAGGGAGAGCAGGGTTTCGTGAATCGCGTCGGAAGTCCATGCGGGCAGGGCCTCCAGCGCGGGAATGACGTGACCGAGCATCTCGGCGGAATTTTCCAAAGTGGTCTTGCTCTTCTTGTTGACGAAGAGGGAGACGTCGTATTCCGGGAGCTCCTTCAAGAAAGCAAGCACCCCGGGAATTTGGTTGAGCTTGGTCACGCGCGGTTGCAGAATGGCGCAGAGCACGTCCAGGGGGACGTCTCTGGCGCCGAATACCTCTTTGTAATAGGGCACGGCCAGGGCGGTGAACTCCTCCGGCGTCTTGGCGCGGAGATACTCCGCATTGAACCAGGAAAGCTTATCATAATCAAAGACGGCGGGGGATTTGCTGATGCCGTCGATGCGGAAGGCCTCCTCCAGCTCCTTTAAGGTGAACATTTCGCGGTTTTCCTTGGGGCACCAGCCCAAAAGTGCGATGTAGTTGGTGACGGCCTCGGGCAGATAGCCCTCCCGCACCAAATCCTCAAAGCCGGTGGCGCCGTGGCGCTTGCTGAGCTTGGAGACCGAACCGTCCTCGTTCCTGCCCATGATCAGCGGCAGGTGAACGTAGGTGGGCACCTCCCAGCCGAAGGCCTCATAGAGGAGGTTGTACTTGGGGGCCGAGCTGAGATATTCGCAGCCGCGCACCACATGGGTGATGTGCATGGCGTGGTCGTCGATGACGTTGGCAAAGTTGTAGGTGGGGTAGCCGTCCGATTTGAGGAGCACCTGATCCTCCAGCTCGGAATTTTCCACCGTGATGGTCCCGTAGACGGCGTCCTCAAAGGTGGTGGAGCCGGTCAGCGGCATCTTTTGGCGGATGACGTAGGGCGTTCCCGCCTGCAACAGCCGCTCGACCTCTTCGGCGGGCAGGTCGCGGCAATGGCGGTCGTAGCCGCCGGCAAAGCCGCCCTCCTTGGCGGCCGCCTCGTGCAGGCCGTCCAGGCGTTCCCTGGTGCAGAAGCAGTAGTAGGCCTTGCCCTCTCTTACGAGCTGTTCGGCGTAGGGACGGTAGCCTTCCTTGCGCTCGCTTTGAATATAGGGGCCGTAAGGGCCGCCGACATCGGGCCCTTCATCGTGTTTGAGCCCGACGGTGGCCAGGGTGTTGTAAATGACGTCCACCGCGCCTTCGACCTGGCGCTCCTGGTCGGTATCCTCAATGCGCAGAATAAAGCTTCCGCCCATCGACTTGGCGATCAGGTATTCATACAGCGCCGTGCGCAGGTTGCCCACATGCATAAAGCCCGTAGGGCTGGGCGCGTAACGGGTGCGGACGGTAGTATCGGACATACGGTAAAGCCCCTTCCCAATTTCCAGATTCATCATACTGTTACCCTATTATACCAAATTTTTTCGGTTATTCAATCGGGAAAATCCCGATTCCACGCAGGATTGAACGCAATTCTTTGTCTGTTCACCGTTTGAAGCGCCGGCTTTTCTTTTTTCCTTGCCAAACGGGAGGAAAAGAATTATACTGGTGCTATATCAAAGGCTTGTCCACAGCGAGCGAATGGAGCGGAGGTAAAAACGTCATGATAAAAAAGAGATTGTTCGCCATTTTTTCCCTTGTGTGCATGACTCTGTGCGCACTGCCCGCCGTCAGCGCCGCGGGGACGGCTCCCGCCACGGGAGATACCGGCGTTCCGGTGTGGATTTATTTTGTGCTCGGCGCGGCCGTGGTGGTCATCATCGCGCTGCTGTTGATCCAGAAGCTGACCAAGAAATAAGAAGGGAAGCCTCGTCCCGTCCGCATTTCGGGCACTGGGGACCAATACCGGCCGGCACGTTTGAAACAAAGGGAACGCCATGTGATGTCGATGGGACCACATGGCGTTCCTTTTTCTCCGAAAAGAAGCTGATCAATACCCCTGATTTCTCCGTTCCTTGCGCAGCGCCTGGCGCCGTTTCCCGTTTTCAAACTCCTGCCGCTCTTCCTCCGTCTCCAGAAGCAGCCGCGGGACGGTAACGGGGCGCTGGTCGTCGCCCAAGGCGACGAAGACGATATGGGCCCTGTTGACGAGCTGCCTCTGACCGTCGAGCAGTTCCACAAAGGTATCCACCCGCACCTCCATGGAGGTGTTGCCCACATAGGTCATGACGCCGACGAGCACCACCGTGCTGTTGACCGGCACGGCCGCCCGGAACTGGAGATTGTCTATGACGGCGGTGGTCACCTCATGCCCTGAATGGCGGCGGGCCACCACCGCGCCGACCGTGTCGATCCACTCCAGCAGCTGACCGCCGAAGAGCCTTTTGTAGCCGTTGATGTGGGAATTGAAAATAATCTGCACCTGTTCGGTGCGCGAATCGCCCACTCTTTTGGCCTCAATCACTTGAATCACCTCGCGTCGGCCGCCGCGCGGGATAAAAGGAGGGAGAAAGCCCCCCGCGCTTTCAAGCAGCCTGTTTTCTATTAGTATAACACAAAAGCTTTCTGATTTCCGTTTTTTCTCAAATCTCCGCCCGGTCGGCCACCGTGAAGAAATGATTGCGTCCAGAAATGGAAAAACGCCCCGGAATCAAAGCGCTTCCGAGGATTGTCTTTTGACGGACGGTGTGTTAGCATTCCAATAGAAAGGGAACATCGTAAGCCAAAGCTCCAAAGCGCCGCGCTTTTCTTGCAGGAAAACGCTTCCGCCTATGCTGGCGCAGCTCTTTTGGGATATACTAATCTGGAAATTGCGCCGCACGCCCGCTGCACAGAGCCTTTCTGTCCTGCGGCGGCGGTTCCGTTTGAAGGAGAAGAATTATGAAAATCACGACAGAGCTGTTCGATTCGCTCGAGCGGCACAATAAAATAGAGCTGCCGCCTGCGGAGAAGCGGCTGGTCCGGCACAGCCTGCAGGCCATTGTCCGTTCCCTGGACGTCTTAAAGGAGATCGCGGTTCCTGAACAGACGCCCGAATTCCGCCTGAACAGTCCGCGGGAGGAGCAGCGGGAGGATGCGCAGACCGCAAACATCAGACGGGACGCGGCGTACAGCGTGCCCTCCGTCCTGCCGGGAAAGGGGGAGGACGCATGAAGCCCTGGGCGCTTTCGATTCCCGAATTGCAGGAGCGGCTGCGCAGCCAAAAAATCTCAGTTACCGAGGTGACCGAGGCGCTCATTGGGCGCATCTGCGAAAATGACGACCGCTGCAACTGTTTTATCACCACGACCTTTGCCGTCGCCCGGGAGCAGGCCCTCCGGGCGCAGGAGCGCTTCGGAACGGGGGAGGAGATTCCCGCGCTGTGCGGAATTCCCATGGCGGTCAAGGACAACATCTGCACCGCCGGCATCCCGACCACCTGCGCCTCAAGGATGCTGGAGGATTTTGTGCCCGAATACAGCGCCACCGCCTACGAACGGCTGCTTTCCGAGGGGGCGGTGCTGCTCGGCAAGCTCAATCTGGATGAGTTCGCCATGGGGGGCAGCAACGAGACCTCCTATTTCGGACCGGTGAGGAATCCGTGGAACACCGGCCATGCCGCGGGCGGCTCCTCCGGCGGCTCGGCGGCGGCCGTGGCTGCGGGGGAGTGTTTTTACGCCCTCGGCTCGGATACCGGCGGCTCGGTGCGCCTGCCGGCGGCCCACTGCGGGGTTGTGGGCGTCAAGCCCACCTATGGGGCGGTGTCGCGTTATGGACTGGTGGCGCACGCCTCCGCCCTAGACCAGATCGGCGTGCTGGCGCGCGACGTTTTGGGCGCGGCCACCGTGCTGAGAAGCGTTATGGGCAGGGACGAACGGGACGCCACCTCGGCGGAGACGCCGCCGCTTTGCCTGGACGAGGTAAAGCAGGGGCGGGCCAAGGGGGTGCGCGTCTGCATTCCCCGCGAGTTCTTCGGGAAAGAGCTTTCCGGCGCCGTCAAGGAGCGGGTGATGTCCGCCGCCGTGCTGTTGAAGAGCCTGGGCGCGCAGGTGGACGTCGTCTCCCTCTCGGAGGTGCGGTACGCCATACCGGCCTACTTTGTGCTGTCCACCGCGCAGGCGTGCTCCAACCTCGCCCGGTACGACGGCATCCGCTACGGGCACCGGCCGGACCAAGGGGAGACGCTGGAGGAATACTACGTCAGAAGCCGGACGGAGGGCTTCGGCCTGGAGGTCAAGAGCCGCCTGATGCTCGGCGCGTTGGTCTTAAAGGAGGGGGAATCCCACGAATATTACGTCCGCGCCCTGCAGGCGAGAAAACTCCTCGGGGAGCGCTTTCAGAAGCTCTTTGAGAAATACGACGTCGTGCTGACGCCGACCGCCGCGACCACCGCGCCCAAGCTCGGCGCGTCCGCAGGTCCGCTCAAACCGGTGGAGGAGGACAGCTGCACCGTGCTCGCAAGCCTTGTCGGCCTGCCGGCGCTGTCTGTTCCCTGCGGGTTTGACGAGACCGGTCTGCCGGTCGGCCTGCAGCTCATCGGCCGGGCGTTCGGGGAGGAGGCGCTTCTCTCCCTGGCCTACGCCTATGAGCAGGCGGCGGGTTTTGCGGACAAGCGTCCGCCGGAAGAGGAGAAAGGGAGGGGAAGACTGTGCCTTTTGAAGCGGTAATCGGCGTGGAGGTGCATGCCGAGCTCGCCACCCGCAGCAAGCTGTTCTGCGGGTGCGCCGTCTCCTTCGGGGAAGAACCCAACAGCCGCTGCTGCGAGATCTGCCTCGGCCGGCCGGGGA
>CABSLJ010000190.1 GCA_902478455.1 uncultured Oscillospiraceae bacterium
CCGTGGGGGCGCTCAGCGGCGGTCAAAAGGCCAAACTGCAGCTCGCCAAGATGCTGCTCGGCGGAGCCAACCTCCTCCTGCTCGACGAGCCGACCAACCATCTGGACATCGCCTCGGTCGAATGGCTGGAGGACTTTCTGAAAAACTACCGCGGCGCGTATCTCGTCATCTCGCACGACCGCTATTTTCTGGATAAAATCACTTCCCGCACCTTTGAGCTGGAAAACAAGAAGCTCACCGTATACAAGGGAAATTACACCGCCTTTCTCGCCCAAAAAGAGGAGCGCCGCCTTTCCAAGGAGCGGCAGTACGTCAATACCACGCGGGAAATCGCCCGCCTGGAGGGCGTGGTCGCCCAGCAGCGCCAGTGGAACAGGGAAAAGAACATCCGGACGGCCGAAAGCAAGCTCAAGGTGATCGAGCGCCTGGAGCGCGACCTGGAAAAGCCGGAGCGCGACCCCGAGTCCATCCGTTTCCATTTCGCCATCCGCCGGACGGGCGGCAACGACGTACTGACGGCCGAAGACCTCGCCTTAGGCTTTGACGGCGCGCCTTTGTTTCGCGGGGTCAACCTGCACATCCAGCGGGGGGAACGGATTTTTCTCATCGGCCCCAACGGCTGCGGCAAAACCTCCCTGTTCAAAACGCTGTTCGGCCTCTACTCCCCCACCGCCGGCCATTACCGCTTCGGCGCAGGCGTGGAAACCGGCTACTACGATCAGATTCAGTCGGGCCTCGACCCGCAAAAGACGGTGCTCGACGAAATCTGGGACCGGTACCCCAAGATGACGCAGACCGAGGTGCGAAACGCCCTTGCCGTCTTTCTGTTTCAGGCGGACGACGTCTTCAAGCCGGTTTCGGCCTTAAGCGGCGGCGAGCGCGCTCGGGTGCTCCTGCTGCAGCTGATGCTTTCCCGCGCCAATTTTCTCCTGCTCGACGAGCCGACCAACCATCTGGACATCGCCTCCCGGGAAGCGCTGGAGCAGGCGCTGGCCGATTATGAAGGCACCCTCTTCATCATTTCCCACGACCGCTATCTCATCAACAAGACGGCCGACCGCATCTACTATCTCACCGCCGACGGCGCAACGGAATACGTCGGTAATTACGACGACTTTCTGGAAAAGCATTCGGCCGCCCAGGCTGCGGCCCCGGCTCCAAAGGAGGCCAGGCCCAACGAATACAAACGGCGCAAGGAGCTGGAATCGGAACGCCGCAAGCTCCGGACGCGCCAGACCCGCGCCGAAAACGCCATCCATGAGACCGAAGAACAGCTGAAAGCCCTCGAGGAGAAGCTTGCCCTCCCCGAGGTCGCGCAGGATTATGAGCAGGTGCTTTCCATTACGCAGGAGATGGAGGAGATCAAAACCCGCCTGGAGGAGCTTTACGAGGAGTGGAGCCTCGCAAGCGAGCTGCTGGAGGAAAGCGCCCGGGAATAATGCGCCGCCCCGGCAGGCGGCAAAGGTCCGGCAAACAATAAAAAAGCGCCGAGCTTTCGGCGCTTTTGCGTTTGATTCGGTTATTCCTCCACCTTGAATTGGGCGATTGCTTGAATAAACTTGTCGTCATAACCCGATTCCACCTGAAGCTTGACCGGCTTGGAAAGGTCGAGACTGAAAATTCCCATGATGGACTTGGCGTCTATCTTATATTTGTCCGACAGCAGACTGATGGGAAACTCAAAATCGTTCGCCACCGAAACAAACTTCTTGACGATCTCGATGCTGGGCAGGGAAAGCATTGCAGTATACACTTGAATTACCTCCGTTATCTCATCACCGGGGCGGTTGTTTGCCTTGTGATGATGCTCCCTTAATGTTATCAGTCTGTTCCTTTCCGGTCAATATCCATTTGGTAAAACATTTGCACCGTTTTTGTATAAATTTCAAAAATTCTGATGAGAAGAGTGAAGATATGAAGGTCCTTATCCGCACGCTGGGATGCAAGGTCAATCAATACGAATCACAGGTCATGCTGGAACGGCTGAAGGTCGCCGGTTTTTCCGACGCCGAGCCCGGCGGACCGGCCGACCTTGTGGTGATCAACTCATGTACCGTAACCGCCGCGAGCGACCAGAAGGTCCGCCAGCTGCTGCGCAGGGAGCGGCGCGCCCATCCGGACGCCGTGCTGGTGCTGACCGGCTGCATGCCGCAGGCCTTCCCTGAGGTCGCCGCGCGGTACAAGGAGGCGGACATCATCCTCGGCAACAGAAGCCGCGCCCAGCTCCTGCCCTCGGTGCTCGAATACCTGGGGAACCACCAGCGGATCGTCTCCATCCCTTCGCATGAAAACAGCGAGCCGTTTGAGGAGATGGCGGTCAGCGGGTTCCATGAGCGGACGCGCGCCTTTCTCAAGATTGAGGACGGCTGCAACCGCTTCTGCGCCTACTGCATCATCCCCTATGCCCGCGGCCGCGTGCGTTCCAAGCCTCTTTCCGCCCTGCAAAAAGAGGTGACGATGCTCGCCGCCTCCGGCTACCGGGAGCTGGTGCTTGTGGGCATCAATCTTTCCGCCTACGGACAGGAACTGGGTCTTGACCTGTGCGACGCCGTCGAAATCGCCTGCGCGGCGGACGGCATTGCCCGTGTCCGTCTCGGTTCGCTGGAACCCGAACGGATGGATGGAGCCACCGTCCGGCGTCTGGCGCGGCAGAAGAAGCTCTGCCCGCAGTTTCACCTTTCGCTGCAAAGCGGCTGTGACGCTACTTTGTCCCGCATGAACCGGCATTATACATCGGCCGAATACCTGGAGATTGTCCACCGTCTGCGGGACAGTTTCCCGAATACCGCCATCACGACCGATATCATGGTCGGCTTTCCCGGAGAAACCGAGGAGGAGTTTGAAGAAAGCCTGTCCTTTGCCCGGGAGATCGGCTTTGCCAAGGCGCATGTTTTTGCCTACTCTCCCCGCCCCGGCACAAGGGCCGCCGAGTGGAAGGACCAGGTTCCCGCCGCCGTCAAGGAGGCGCGCAGCCGCAGGATGATCGAGGAGACCGACCGCATCCGCCGCGCCTTTCTGGAAACGCAGCTTGGAAAGACGGAGCCCGTCCTCTTTGAAACCGGACGGGAGGGGATTTTCACCGGATATACGCCCAACTACACGCCCGTGCAGGTCCGCTCGGAGGAGAATCTCTGCGGCGCGCTGCGCGGGGTAAAGCTTGCTTCCCTGACCGACGACGGCTGCGCGGGCGAGCTGATATAGGACCCCGCCGCGCGGGGGAAATTTTCTCCGGGACCGTTTAAGCCGCCCGGCATCCATCTAAAAATCCAGTGGCGCCATTGTCCGCCCGCACTGCTCCCCTTTTGGAGGAGACGGCGGGCGCACAATGGCGCCACTGTTTTACAGAAAAGCGGCTTGCTCCAGCCTGAATCGATTTACAGCAGCTCGGCGCGCAGCGCGGCCGGCGTTTTGGGGGAAAGCAGCGCGGGGGCGATGTCCAGCACCGTCCTTGCGCCCGTCCGCCCCTCTTTCGCCAGACGGTAGGCCGCACGGGCATAAGCCACGAGCACGCTCGCGGTGAATTCGGGGTTGGATTCCAGCCGGATGTTGAATTCGGCGATGTGCCTCGTCTGAAGGTTCTCCCCCGTTCTGCCGCTGCGGATGACAAAGCCGCCGTGCGGCATGCTCCGGTGCTCTCTTTCAAAGGTCTCCTCGGAGATAAAATGCACCACCGTGTCATAATCGGCGAAATAGTTGGGCATGGATTTGATCTGCTCCTCAATCGCCGCGCAGTCGGCCCCTTCCTCGGGGACGACATAGCACTCGCGCAAATGCTTTTCCCGGGTGGAAAGCTGCGGCTCACTGCCGCTGCGCACCCGTTCGATGGCGCTCTCAATCGGCACGGTGTACTGAATGCCCCGTTTGACGCCCGGCACGCGGCGAATGGCGTCCGAATGCCCCTGGCTGACGCCCTTGCCCCAGAAGGTATAGGTCGAGCCAACCGACAGCACCGATTCAAAATAGAGACGGTTGATGGAAAACAGGCCCGGGTCCCAGCCGACCGAGAGAACGGAGAGCTTGCCGGAAGCCTTGGCGGCCTTGTCCATCGCTTCAAAATAGGCGGGGATTTTGGCGTGGGTGTCGAAACTGTCCACCGTGTTGAACAGAGCGGCAAACGCCGGCCCCTGCTCGGGCAGGTCGGTCGCCGAACCGCCGCAAAGGATCATGACGTCTATCTCGTCGCGCATGCGGGCGGCGTCGTCCACCAGATACACGCCGGCGGACGGCGTCTTGATGACCACATTTTCCGGGTCTCTGCGGGTAAAAACGCCCTTGAGCTCCATATCGGGATTTTGTCTGAGCGCCAGCTCAACCCCTTTTCCCAGATTGCCGTAACCGGCAATTCCGATGCGAATACGTTCTGCCATAGCTGCTTCTGTCCTTCCAAAATAGATTTACACATCCGTTGAAGACGGAGAGAATGTTGTTCCGAAACGCCCCGCTCCTTCCGGCGGCTCCCGCTGGACGTCGGGCGTTTCCACCGTTTTTCATTATACAACGCCCTGGGCGATGAGAAAACAGGGAACAACTATTTTTTACAAAAATTTTATAGGAACAGCCGATTTCAAATCATTTCCGCGCTTCCGTCAACCGCGTTCGAGCAGGCAGACGGCGTGGGCGGCGATTCCCTCCCCCGCGCCGGTAAAGCCAAGGCCCTCCTCGGTGGTGGCCTTCACACTCACAGACGAGGGC
>CABSLJ010000191.1 GCA_902478455.1 uncultured Oscillospiraceae bacterium
CCTCTCTATTCGTCGGCAGCGTCAGATGTGTATAAGAGACAGATTATGGGCATTGCAAAGCCGGTATTCAAGGCTCACGGCAGCGCCAAGGCCAAGACCTTTAAAAACGCCCTGCGCCTGACCGCCGCCTACGTTGCGGGCGACGTCATCGGCGAGGTTTCCTCCGCCGTCAAGCAGCTCGGCGTTCAGGAAGCGGAGGAATAACCCGTTTCCCGTGTTTACAGCCTTTTGCGCCCCGTGCGGGAGGCTGTACCACTGCCTTTCCAGCAGCGGAAGGCAGTGGTACAGGCTTCCTTCGTTTTTCGCTTCGATGCCGTCCGGGCCGCGCGGACCGTCGCCTCCCGGGCGGCTTCCAATCTGTCAATCGTCTGGAGTGGAACGCCAATGAAGGAATTGGAACATAGAATCGGCTATCATTTCAAGGAGCCCGGCTACCTGCGCACCGCCACCACCCATTCTTCCTACGCCAACGAGGGGAAAAATCACGTCCAGTGCAACGAGCGCCTGGAATTTCTGGGGGACGCCGTGCTGAGCATTATCGTCTCCGACTACCTCTTCGCCCACTGTCCCGACCTGCCCGAGGGGGATTTGACCAAGCTGCGCGCCTCTCTGGTGTGCGAAAAATCCCTCTGCCGCTTTTCCAAAGCGCTCGGCGTGGGGGAATTTATGCTCTTGAGCCGCGGAGAACAGCATTCGGGCGGGCAGAACCGCCCTTCCATTCTCGCGGACGCCTTTGAAGCCATCCTCGCCGCCGTTTATCTCGACGGCGGCATGGAGGAAGCCCGCAGATTCGTGCTCCGCTTTGTGGCGCCGGAGGTGGAAAACCCTCGCCCCAAGGCCTTTAAGGATTACAAGACCGTGCTTCAGGAGATCGTGCAGAAGAACCCAGAGGAACGGCTGGAATATGTGCTCACCGGCGAAAGCGGACCCGACCACAACAAGCACTTTACGGTGGAGGTCCACTTAAACAGCAACGTCATCGGCAAGGGCGGCGGCAAGAGCAAAAAGGAAGCCGAACAGCAGGCCGCGCGCGAGGCGCTGGAGCTGATGGGCTATTGAAGCACGCGAACATCGCCCTGTTTGTTCCGCATGCGGGCTGCCCGCATCAGTGCAGCTTCTGCAATCAGCGGCGCATCACGGGAGAAGCCGCCGGACCTTCGGCGGAGGACGTCCGAAAAGCCTGTGACGCCGCCCTCATCAGCCTGGGGGAAAGGGCAAGGGGGGCGGAAATCGCCTTCTTCGGCGGCAGCTTTACCGCCATCAGGCCGGCTTACCGCCGGGAGCTTCTGGAGGCGGCCTATCCTTACATAAAGGCGGGCGCCTTTGGCGGAATCCGCATCTCTACCCGGCCGGACGCCGTTTCCGGTGAAATTCTCGAAGAGCTGAAACAATATGGCGTAACCGCAATCGAGCTGGGCGCTCAGAGCATGGAGGACAGCGTGCTCGCCCTCAACGAGCGGGGACATTCGGCGGAGGACGTCGTCCGGGCGTCCGCCATGATTCGGGAAGCGGGCTTTTCTTTGGGCCTGCAAATGATGACCGGTCTTTACGGCTCCGCGCCCGAAATGGACAGGCGCACGGCCGCACGGCTGATCGCCCTTGGTCCGGATACGGCGCGCATCTATCCCACGCTGGTGCTAAGCGACACGCCGCTGGCCACCTTTTATCTGACGGGAACCTACCGTCCCCAGCCGCTTGAAGAGGTGGTGGAGCTGTGCGCCGGGCTGCTGCAGGCTTTTGAGCGGGCGGGCGTTTCGGTCATCCGTATGGGTTTGCACGCGGCGGCCGATTTGCAGCAAAGCCTGCTGGCGGGGCCCTTTCATCCCGCCTTCCGGGAGCTGTGCGAAAGCCGGCTGATGCTCCGGGAGGCTTTCAGCCGAATCCAACCACCGGAGCAGGGGGAAAAACATGTGGCGCTTTACGTCCATCCGCGCGCTTTGTCCCGCATGATTGGGCAGAAAAGGCAAAATCTCGCGGCGCTCGCCGAACAACACATTATCGCAGAGGTAAAGACCGACCCCGCCCTTGCAGGGCTGGCAATCAGGATAGAGGAATAGGTGAAAACGTGCTTTTAAAATCGCTTGAACTTCAGGGCTTTAAAACCTTTCCCGACAAGACGACCCTCGCCTTCGGAGACGGCATCACCGCCGTTGTGGGACCGAACGGCAGCGGCAAAAGCAACATCAGCGACGCCGTCCGCTGGGTTCTGGGTGAGCAGTCAACCAAAATCCTGCGCTGCTCCCGCATGGAGGACGTCGTCTTCAGCGGCACGCCCACCCGCAAGGCGCAGGGCTTTGCCGAAGTCACCCTGACCATAGACAACGCCGACCGCCGCCTCCCCTTCGACGCCGACGAGGTGGCCGTCTCCCGCCGGTACTACCGTTCGGGCGAAAGCGAATACCTCATCAACAAGGCGGCCGTCCGTCTCAAGGACATTCACGAGCTCTTCATGGACACCGGCCTCGGCCGGGACGGCTACTCCATCATCAGCCAGGGAAAAATAGACAGCATCGTCGCCTCCCGTTCGGAGGACCGGCGCGAAATATTCGAGGAGGCGGCGGGCATTTCCCGCTACCGCTACCGCAAGCTGGAGGCCGAGCGCAGGCTTTCCCAGACCGAAGACAACCTCCTGCGGCTGCGGGACATTTTGTCCGAGCTTGAGGAGCGGGTCGGTCCGCTGGGCGAGCAGGCCGAAAAGGCCAAGCAGTTTCTGGAACTCTCCGGGGAAAAGCGCACGCTGGAGATCGGCCTCTGGCTGCACACGCTGGAGCGCTCGGGACAGATTCTCCGCGAGCAGGAGGGGAAGATCACCCTCGCCCGCAGCCAGCATGAGGAGCTGGAGGGCGCGCTGGAGAAGATCGCCCAGGAGATTGAGGCCGTCTTTGCCCGCAGCAACGCCTGCGCCGCGCAGGCGGACGAAATCCGCCGGGAGATCGCCTCCTTTGAGGAGGAAGCCGTCCGCAAGGAGGGCGAGGCCTCGGTCCTTCAAAACGACATTCAGCACCATGAGGAAAACGTCCGCCGCATCGGGCGCGAGCTGGAGCAGGCCGCCGCCTCCGCACAGGATATGGAGGGCGAAATCGAGGAAAAGAAGGGCCTGATCGCCGCAAAGGAGGCGGGCATCGCCGCGCAGAAGGATCAGCTTCTCTCCTGCGCCGAACAGCTCGAGCACTTAAGAGAGGGCATGGACCGCTTTTCCGGCGAGATGGAGACCCTTTCCAGGCGAGTGTCGGAACTGAGCGTCGCCCTGTCTGAGGAAAAGGTCCGGGCGGTCACGGCCGAATCCTCTTTAAGGGAAATTGAAGCCCGCCTTTCGGCGGTGGGGGAGAGCGAGGCTGCCCGCAAAGCGCAGATTGCCTCCCTGGAAGCGGCGCAGAGCGACTTTTCCGCCATGCTCCGCGAGGCCAACGAGCGCTGCGAAGCGCTCGGCAACACGGTCAAGGGCTATGAAATCCGGCTTTCCTCCCGGAAACAGAAATATGAAGCGGTCAAGCAGAAGGTGGAGCAGCTTTCTCTGGACGCCGAAGAGCGCGCCCGCCGCGCCAGACTTCTCGAAGAGCTGGAGCGCAATCTGGAAGGCTTTGCCCAGAGCGTCAAGGTGGTTATGAAGGAGACGTCGCGCGGCGGATTGCACGGCGTTCACGGACCGATTTCCCGCCTGATCCAGGTGCCGCGGGAGTACGCCGTGGCCATCGAGACCGCGCTCGGCGCGGCCATGCAGAACATCGTCGTCGGTACGGAGGAGGACGCCAAGCGCGCCATCGCCTTCCTAAAGCAGCGGGACGCGGGACGCGCCACCTTCCTGCCGCTGACCTCCATGCGGGGGAACGTCCTGCGGGAAAACGGGTTGGATGACTGCCCCGGCTTTGTGGGGATCGCAAGCGACCTTTGCGGCTGTGAGGAAAAATACAAAACGGTGCTCCATTCCCAGCTCGGCAGAATTGTCGTCGCTGAGGATTTGGACAGCGCTGTGGCCATCGCCAAGCGGTTTTCCTACCGTTTCCGCATCGTCACGCTCGACGGTCAGGTCGTCAACGCAGGCGGCTCGCTGACCGGCGGCTCGCTCGCCCGCAATTCGGGACTCTTAAGCCGCGCGTCGGAGATCGAGCGCTTTCAAAAAGAGGCGGCGGCCCTCTCCGCCAGGACGGAGGCCGAACGGGCGAATCTCAAGGCGGCGGCCGAGGAGGCTTCCGCCGCCGAAGCGGCCCTCGTCGGCGCGCGCGCCGAGCTTTCCGAAGCGCAGGAGGACCGCATCCGCATAGAGGCGGAGGGCAAAAACTGCGCCTCAGAGCTCGCCGCAGCCCGAAACGCAGCCGAAGAACTCGGGGCGGAAGCGCGGACGGCCCGCGCCCGCACCGAGGAGCTGCGTGCCCAAAAGACGGCGGCGGAAGCGCGCGCGGCGGAGATCGCCGCCTCCATCGAGCAGACCGAAGGGGAGATGTCCTCCCTTTCGGGCGGAAGGGAAGAGATGACCCAATCCCGCGAGGCGCTGACGGCCGAAATGCAGGAAATCCGCTTAAAGGTCGTCGCGGCGGAAAAGGACATCGAATCCCTGCGCGGGGAAATTGCGGGCATCGAAAACCGCAAGCGGGACCACGCCGGCCG
>CABSLJ010000192.1 GCA_902478455.1 uncultured Oscillospiraceae bacterium
AATGAAAACAGGAAAAATCACAGCGAAACTGAGGGACGCGGTTCCGGTTTGCCTTATGGTAAACGGCGAGGAAGTCAAGCGGTATAAGAACATCGAGCTGCCGGACGCACTGAAAGAGGTGGAAATGACCGACTTCCATTTCAACGTACACATGGATGGGAAGATCACCTTTGAAATCCACTATGAGGAAGGCGCACTGCCGGAGATATTCCCGGAGGCCCGCACCAGAGTAAGCCGAGCGGCGAAGGCCGCAGCCAAAGCCGCCGCACAGGAAAGCACAGAGGTTATGGCCGTGGAGGCTGCCGAGCCGGAAATAGAGACCGCGCTGCAAGAAAGCCCACAAACCGACGAAATCCCGGCGGAAGATCCCGGTGAGCCTATCACGGTGGGAAATGAGCCGGAAGGCATCGAAGCGGCCTATAATGTGACAGGTGTGCGTCGCAAGGAGCTGGTGGCAGCAGTAGGCGACTTCATTGGCGCAAAGCCGGAATATCTGAGAGCGCCGACATACGCTTTCGCAGTAGGAAGCTATAACATTGACAAAGAAGGAACCTTGACCGGCCCGGAGAATCCAGCGCTGATCGAAAGTCTGAAAGAACAAGGCTTCATTGCTGCAGAATAAATCGAGAAGGCCCCGCTTCGGCGGGGCTTTTCCTGTTCTCGGTGAAAAAGATATGTTTTAAGTCCTTTAGAGCTTGCTTTTTGACCGGTGGTGTGTAAGCTGTCACTCACAGAAATAAAACATATCTTTAAGGAGGCCACATCATGGCAAACTATAGCATCGAGATTGAGCGCAATAATGTAACCCTCGCACAATTCCTCCGCTATGTTCGGCAGCAGTGCGAAAGAAAGGGTATCGACTTTGGTATTGAGCGAGAAAGTTTTGAGAAACCTTTATCGGAGAGCAGTTACGGATATACGGTAATCAACGGCGAAAAGAAATGCCACTCTGCGGAATATAGAACCAGTACTCACCTCCGCCGTAAACTGGCAAGTTACGAAACACAGAAAGGATTCGTCCATTACTACTATACCGACGAGCTGGAAGAATATCAGAAAACAGAGCTTTGCCACTATGATTGGACGGAGCCCGGAGCCAACGCACCATGCCGGGCGGAAACTTGTAAGACCTTTCCTTATGACTACCACACCTATGTCCTCAACTTTGACGGTTCCATGTATAACGAGATTTGCGAGTTTACCTTTGACGACGAGAAAACCGGACATGGCTATTACTATCAAGCCAATCGAGATGCTGAATAATAGTTCGGCCCCGCTTCGGCGGGGCTTTTCCTGTCCTCAGTGAAAAAAGATATGTTTTAAGACCTTTAGAGCTTGCTTTTTGACCGGTGGTGTGTAAGCTGTCACTCACAGAAATAAAACATATCTTTAAGGAGGACGCAACCATGCTGCAAATATCTGAAATCGTAAGAAAAACCGAGGAAATGTTTGACCTATTCAATGAGCATTTTTACGAGGGCGAGCTGAACCGCCCGGCCATCACTGTATCACCAGACGGAGGGCGCGGGGCCTATGGCTGGTGCAGTATCAACGAGATATGGAACGCCAGCGGCGAGAAGTATCGGGAAATCAATCTCTGCGCCGAGTACCTTGACCGGCCCATCGTCGAGCTGGCAGCCACGCTTCTGCATGAGATGGCGCATCTCTACAATCTGGTTCATGGCATCCAAGACGTAAGCAACAACGGCTACTACCACAACCAGAAATTTAAGGCCACCGCTGAGGCCCACGGCCTGCATATCGAGAAGCACGCCAAGTATGGCTGGACGGTAACAACGCTGGCCCCGGAGACTGAGGCATGGATCAGAAAAACTTTGGGCGAGGACAAGATCAACGCCAGCCGCTTGCCGGTGGAAGGCACCACCAAGGGCGGAAGTAAGAAATCCATTAACCGCAGCATCAAATATGTCTGCCCCTGCTGCGGCACCATTATCCGGGCAACGCGGGAGGTCAATGTAATCTGCGGGGATTGCGGAGAGCCATTCGAGCAGGAATGAGACAAAAGCGGGAGCCGTAAGGTTCCCGCTAAATTGTTCTCATTGAAAGAGGTGGCGCTGTCCGGGAGTGGATACTTTTTAGCGTTTCCTCGTTTCTGGCATATACGGGCCGGACAAGGGTGTGCAAAAATGAGCCGCCATGGGACTATGTGATCGCCGCGATAGGAAGCGGGCCGATGGCGGACTAATCCACCAAGTCCCCGGAAAACAGAAAAAGCCCGGAAAGCCTGATATTGTGGGCTTTCCGGGCATAGATACAAAAACAGCCCTCCGATTTGGAAGGCTGTTTTTGTATTAAAGATTGTTCCTTAATATGGTGGAGACGGAGGGATTCGAACCCTTGACCTCTCGGATGCGAACCGAACGCTCTCCCAGCTGAGCTACGCCCCCACGTTTTGAAAGCTGTCCAATTGAGACAGCTTTCAAATTATAGCACGCTATGTCCGCAAATTCAATAGTTTTTTTATTTTTTTGAGGCGTTGCGGAAAAAATACCGGCTGCAAGACTATTTGGAACTAGCAGCGGCCGTTACGCAGAAGTCCTTCATGCAGCAGGATTCACAGTTGGGCTTACGGGCATCGCACACCGCACGGCCGTGCAGTACCAGACGGTGGCAGAAATCGTTCGACTCCTCCGGCGGAAGGAGCTTCACGAGCTGCAGCTCCACCTTGTAGGGATCCTTGCCCTCAGTAAGTCCCAAGCGGTTGGTCAGGCGGATGCAGTGGGTGTCCACGACCACCGCGGGCTTGTGGAAGACGTCTCCCAGAATGAGATTGGCCGTCTTGCGGCCGATACCCGGCAGGCTGGTCAGCTCCTCAAGCGTGTCCGGCACCACGCCGCCGAAGCGTTCCTTCAGAGCAACGCACATGTTGACGATATCTCGCGCCTTGGTTTTGTACAGGCCGCAGGAATGGATATAGGGTTCCACCTCCTCGGCAGCCGACGAGGCAAATGCCTCAACATCTGGGAAGCGTTCAAAGAGCGCCGGCGTGACGAGATTGACCCGCGCGTCGGTGCATTGGGCGGCAAGGCGCGTGGCGATTAGCAATTGCAGCGGATCGGTATAGGTGAGCGAACAGATCGCGTCGGGATATTCCTTTTTAAGCGCTTCCACACAAAGGAGGGCGCGTTGTTTTTTCGTCATATGCTACATCCTTTCGAGGGGGTCTGCGCTCTTTCGCGCCTGTTTCCCAAAATTCTTCTATTTTATTTTACTCCAGATTCGGTCCGGCGTAAAGCCTTCGTTGACATTTCCAGCATTGCTCTATAGAATTAAGGAAAAAAGGAGGGGAAAGGCTTGCTTCATTCCTTTGCGCCCATCGAACCGCCGCATCCGGAAATATTGATTCTGGGCACCATGCCGAGCGTCCGCTCTCTGTTGGAGCAGCAGTATTACGGACATCCACAGAATCGCTTCTGGCCGCTCCTTTTTGCACTGTGGGACCACCCCGCTCCGGCGGAATATGAAAAGCGAACGGCTTTTCTCAGGGAAAAGGGGATTGCCCTGTGGGACGTCCTCGCCAGCTGCGAACGGGAGGGAAGCCTTGACGCGGCAATCCGGGAGCCGGTTCCCACCCAGGTGGAGGAACTCCTGAGCCGGTACCCCGGTATCCATACGATTTTTCTCAACGGACAGAAAGCCGGAGCGTTCTACCGCCGATTGATCGAACCGAAGCTTGCGCGCAGGGTGGAAAGCATCGTCCTGCCCTCAAGCAGCCCGGCGCGCGCCATGCCGTTTGAGAAGAAGCTTGCGGCGTGGCGGATCGTCCGGGAACGGCTGGAAGCGGAGGAGAAGCAATGAGCGGGTTCGCCCTAAAGTGCCTCGCGCTTGCGCTGATGTCCATCGACCACGTCGGCGCTATTATTTTTCCTCAGGTTCGGATTCTGCGCCTTGTCGGCCGTCTTTCCTTTCCGATCTTCAGCTTTCTCATTGCCGAGGGCTATGCGCATACTTCCAGCTTCCGCCGCTACCTTTCGCGGCTTTGTCTCTTCGCCCTGCTTTCGGAAATCCCCTTTGACCTCGCCTTCCACGGGCGAGCCTTTGACGTTTCCGCACAGAATATCTTTTTTACCCTTGCGCTGGGACTGGCGGCGATTGAGCTGGTCGAACGCTTCCGGCAGGAACGACCTTGGCTGAGCCTGCTGTGCGCCGCTGTTTTGTTTGCCCTTTCGGAGCTGTTCCACTGTGACTACGGCTGGTTTGGCGTGGCCCTGACCGTCTGTTTCTACCTTTTGCGGGAAAGCCGTGTGCTTGCTCTTATCACCTTTTGCCTGCTGGACGTCGCCCGCAGCCTGCCCGCGCGCGTCACACAACTTTACGCCGTCGGCGCGGCGCTGCCTCTCGCCCTCTACAACGGGCGGCGCGGCCGGTATTCCATCAAGGGCTTTTTCTACGCCTTCTACCCGCTGCACCTGCTGCTCCTCTGGGGCATACGCCTTCTTTTGTGAGAGACAGCGTAAATTTTTACAAAAACAGCCCCTGGAAGGGGCCGTTGTAGGATTGTCAAAGATATTGGACAGAGAAGGCCTTGAGAGCCTCACGAGGAGAGAGCCAGTGAAGAGGGCGCATCGGAAAGTTGTTGGAGC
>CABSLJ010000193.1 GCA_902478455.1 uncultured Oscillospiraceae bacterium
GGTATTTGTTGTTATGAGCAAATTATCGGCACGAAAACACAACAGCGCAAAAATTAAAAATTATATTTGGATCTATCTCTTCATACTACCGACTTTTATTATTTTCCTGATGTTCTATCTGGTGCCTATTGTGACCGTTTTTGTCACTTCCTTCACCGATTGGGATGGATTCAATGCACCCAAATGGAATAACTTTGAAAATTATTTGAGGCTTTTCCGCGCCTCGTCTTTTAAGGAATCCCTGTTTAATTTGTTGGGATGGTCTGCCATTGCAGCGACGATACATGTTGGCTTTGGAGCACTGGTTGCTTTTGTGCTTTATAAAAAGCCTTTCGGTTGGAGACTGACACAGACCGTATTTATGATTCCAAATGTTATTTCCATTGCGGCATGGTCTATGATTTACAAGTACTTTTTCAGGGATGACATTGGAATGCTCAACACCGTTTTGCGGGTGTTCAATCCGGATTTACATATCAACTGGTTCTTTGAAGAGCCCTATGCTTTCTGGGCCATTACACTTACCTGGGTCTTTTATGCCGTCGTCGTCACTCTGCTTGTGATGGGAGATTTAATGGCCATTCCCGATTCCATTCACGAGGCTGCCAAAATAGATGGCGCGTCCGCATGGCAGCGGGTTTGGCGCATTGATGTTCCTCTCTGCCGCAACGCCATCGGCACCGGCGTTATCTGCTCCATCACGGCAAGAATCGCCATGTATGAAAGCATCTATCTGACGACCAATGGCGCCGGAGGCACGATGAACTTCCCGATGATTCTGGTGCGCGCCATTCAGGACAGTGAGTACGGCTACGCCAACGTCAGCGCTGTGATGATGATCGTCATCGGTCTGATTACGCTGGCGATTGTCAACCGCGCTTTCCGTATGAACGAAAGCGTTTATTGATGTAAAGAAAGGATGGCGACTGAAATGACAGTCTTGAAAAAGATTTTGTCAGGGATATTCACCTATTTTGTGATTATATTTACCATTCTGGTGTCGGTTTTTCCGATCTTATGGGTCATCATGTCTTCCTTCAAAACAAACGGCGAAATTCTCGGCAGCCCGTTTTCCCTGCCGTCGAGCATCAGTTTTGACGCCTATCAGTATTTGTTTCAGGAGTATGACTTTTTGACTTACTTCTTCAACTCTCTTCTGGTTTCCGTAGTGCCCACACTGGTGTCTCTTCTTTTCTTCACTATGGGCGCTTATGTCATTGCCAAGTTTAAATTCTGGGGCAGAAACCTGTTTTACGCGCTGTTTACGATTACCCTGCTGGTTCCCGCGCATTCCCGCACACAGCCGATTTTTTCCATGATCATCGATATGGATCTTTACAATACCAAATGGGGCCTGATGCTGGTTTACCTGTCCGCCGGTATGGCCATGTCCATGTTTATCTTGAAGGCGGGATTCCAGGCGGTCCCCAATGAGCTCAGCGAAGCCGCCCGTCTGGACGGTGCAAGCTTTTGGAAGGTGTTCGCCACGGTGAACCTTCCACTGGCCAAAAACGCCATGGTAACGGCCGGCGTGCTGATGTTCCTCGCCAATTGGAATGAATTTTACTACGCCAATCTCTTGGTTACCTCGACGGCAAACCGTACCCTGCCGGTCGTGACCATTCTGTTTAATTCGATGTTCTCCTATAACTACACCAACACCTTCGCAGCATTGGTGGTTGTCATTATTCCCGGTATTATTATCTACGCCATTGCGCAGAAGCAAGTCCAGCAGAGCCTCGCTTCTTCTGCAGTAAAGGGCTAAACGCATTCCAAACGAATCGGAGGAAGCCATATGAATATTCTCTCCTTAAACGGCGAATGGTCCTGCCGTCTGCCGGACGGCCGTACGCTGAGCGTGCCCGTCCCCGGCTGCTGGGACGCCCTGATCCCTGAAAAGGATATCGCCGAGGCGGTGAGCTACACCCGCAGCTTTTCCGTAGAGAAAAAGGAAGCGAACTATCAGCTTTCCTTCGGCGCGGTGAGTTACTATTGCGACGTCTACCTCAACGGAACGCAGGTCGGTTCCCATGAAGGTCTTTGGGACGCCTTCCGCCTGGACGTGACAGATGCGCTTAGAGACGGCGAAAACGAGCTTCGCCTGGAGATCACCAAGCCCGGCTACAGCGATTCCGACCGTTTTCCCCTGCGGCAGGTGCTCTCCGGCTTTGTTCCGGACGTGCTGTGTACCTTTGGCGGCATCTGGGACGACGTCGTTTTAGAAGAAGCGCCCGCCTACTTTGTCACCGCCCACCACGCAAAGGGAAATTGCGCCGGAGAGGGGGAAATCACCGTTGCACTGGACCTCAAACGCCCGGGCGAGATGGCTCTTTCGGCCCGCATTTATGCGCCGGACGGCGCGCTCTTGCAGGAGCTGAGCCTCAGCCGCGCGCTGGAGGCCGGCGAGCAGAAGCTTTCCTTCGGATTCCGTGTGGACAATCCGGTCTGCTGGGAGCTCGACGCGCCCGCCCTCTACCGCTATGAGTTGACGGTGGAGGGACTTGGCCAGACCGAGTCGCTCTCCCGCAAGTACGGCTACCGCGAAATCGCGTCCGACGGCCCCAAGATCACCCTCAACGGCCGTCCGGTCTACGCCCGCGGCGTCCTTCACTGGGGCTGCTATGACGACGAGATTATCCCCAATCCGTCCAGAGAGATCATCCACGACGAAATCGAGCGCTCCAAGGCTTACGGCTTCAATATGATCAAGCATTGCCTCTATATTCCGAGAGAAGCCTATTTTGAGCTGGCCGACGAGCTCGGCATGCTTTTGTGGGTGGAGCTGCCCGTCTGGCTGCCCGACCCCACGCCCGAGCTGGAGCCGCGCATCAAGCGGGAGTTCCCGCGCATTCTGGAGCAGATGCAGGGCCATCCCTCCGTCGTCCTGGTGAGCCTCGGCTGCGAGCTGGACAGCAAAGTCAGCAGCGGCATTCTGGAGGAGATGTACCACCTTGCCAAATCGACCAGCAACGCCCTTGTGCGGGACAATTCCGGCTCGGGCGAATGCTATGACGGCCTTTCGGTCGACTTTGCCGATTTCTTTGATTACCACTTTTACGGTGATCTTCAGAATATGGAAAATCTCATGGAGGTCTTTACCCCCACCTGGCGCAGCTACCGCCCCTGGCTCTACGGAGAATTCTGTGACAGCGACACTCTGCGCGACCTCGCCGACGTGCGCGCGCGCAAGGGTGTGGAGAAGCTTTGGTGGGAGGTGGACGATCCCCATACCAATCCCGTCAGCATTCTGAAGCCCGATTTCCGCGCCGGCTGCCACGATGAGCGCATGGAGAAAAGCGGCATCCGGGACGATTTCGAAGCGCTGAAGACCCTTTCGTTTGATCACTCCCTGGTACACCGCAAGACCACCCTGGAGCAGACCCGCAGCTTCCCGGAGATCGGCGGCTACAACATCACCTGCATCCGAGACGTCACCATCGCCACCAGCGGCATGTTTGACGATCTCATGCAGCCCAAATTTGATAGAGACCTCGTCCGGAGCTTCAATTCGGACGTCATGCTTCTGCCCGCTTGGGACCTCACCCGCATTTGGCTGAACGCCGACCGCGTCATGAACCGCGAGCGGTATAACTTCTTCGGCGGGGAGTCCTACAGCTTGCACGTGCTCCTCTCCAATTACGGCAGGGAAGCGGTGGAACGTCCCGCCGTCCGCTGGCAGCTGCTGCAGAAGGGCGCGCCGGTGCGCGCGGGCGAGACCGTCGGTGAGAAGACGGTCGCCTGCGGCGAGGTGACCGAGGTCGCTTACCTTTACTTCACTCTGCCTGAGACGTCCGAGCCGGACACCCTCACCCTCCGCGTGGAGATGGATTATCCCGGCGGAACGGCGATGAACAGCTGGCCGGTGTTTCTTTATCCCCGTCCGGAAGCCTCTCACGTCAGAATCGGCCTGTATGATCCCTGTAATCTCTTCACCACGCTGAGTGAGGTTTATGATGTCGTCGAGCTTACCGAGGCAGAGATTCCCGGAGATGTTGACCTTGTCGTATGTTCGGTGCTGACCGCCTCCATCCGTTCCTATCTGGAAAAGGGAGGCCGCGTCTTTTATCTGCAGCGCGGCAAGGGTGGCTTGCCGGTCGTTCCCGTCGCTTTCTGGCGCGAGGGCATGGTGCGCAGCTATCCTCATCCGGTGCTCGAAGGAATCGAAAAATCCGTCTGGTGCGATGATCTGCGCTATTTCAGCCTGAGCACCGACACCGCTCTCGATACCCCGCGCATGGAAGCGGAGGGCTTTGGGAAAATTACGCCCATCCTGCGGCGGTACGACTGCCGCGAATGGCAGGCCACCGACTATATGGCCGAGTGCTCCTGCGGCGCGGGCCGCATGATCGCCTCCACCCTGCGCTTTGAGGGCGGTATGGGCAAGGAGCCTTTGTTCCTCAAGAACAACCGTTACGCCCTATGGCTGTTTGAGCGCGTAGTCCGTTTCCTGATGAAGTAATTTGTTTTCCATGGAATCCGGCGCCGCGTTGGCGTGCTGAAAAGACGCCGATGCGCGCCGGACGAGATTTTTATGCGCCTGTCCGGACAGGCCCGAATCGACTGTTAGGAGTATTGCGCCTATGAAGAA
>CABSLJ010000194.1 GCA_902478455.1 uncultured Oscillospiraceae bacterium
CTTTACCGCCTGCACCGTCCTGCCCGTCAAGGCGGACGGCACGCCGCTGTGCTGCCTGCCGGAATATGAACACGAGCCGCACGCCTACGTCAAGCTCTGGAAGCATCACGCCGCCCAGGAAAAGGCCAACCGGTTAAATGAAATCGCCGCCGCGCGCGGAGAAAAGTGGCTGCAGAACTACGGCGGAAAGATTTCCTCCGAATGGGCCATTCCGAAAATCTGGCAGGTGCTCGACGAAGCGCCCGAGATTTATGAGGCGGCCGACCGCTTCATCGAGGCGGCCGATTGGATTATCTGGCAGCTGACAGGCAGGGAAACCCGCAATTCCTGCACGGCGGGCTATAAGGAAATCTGGAACAAACGCGCGGGTTTCCCGTCGGACGCTTTCTTTGCCGCGCTCGATCCGCGCCTGGAGCACGTGGTCGACGAAAAGCTTTCGCGCAATATCACTCCGCTCGGCGAAAAGGCGGGAGAAATCACGCCTGCGGCGGCGGAACTCACCGGCCTCAATCCCGGCACGGCGGTCGCTGTGGGCAATGTGGACGCCCATGTCTGTGTGCCCGCCGTCGGCATCGACGGTCCCGGCAAGATGCTCGCCATCATGGGGACCTCCACCTGTCATATCATGATGGGGGAGAAGGAGTACCAGGTACCCGGCATGTGCGGCGTGGTGGAGGACGGCGTCCTGCCCGGCTATTTCGGCTATGAGGCGGGCCAGTCGTGCGTGGGGGATCATTTCTCCTGGTTCCTGGAAAACGCCTTGCCCGCCTCCTACCTGGAGGCTGCCCAAAAGGAGGGCAAAAACATACATCAGTACCTGCGTGAAAAGGCGCAGACGCAGAAGCCGGGGGAAAGCGGCCTGCTGGCCCTCGACTGGTGGAACGGCAACCGTTCGGTGCTCGTGGACGTCGACCTTACGGGCATGATGCTCGGCATGACGCTCCAGACCCGTCCGGAGGAGGTCTACCGCGCCCTCATAGAGGCGACCGCCTACGGTACCCGCATGATCATCGAGAATTACCGCGAGCACGGCGTGCCGGTAGAGGAATTCTACGCCTCGGGCGGTATTTCTCAGAAAGACCCAATGACCATGCAGATTTACGCCGACGTTATCAACATGCCGGTCAAAATCGCCGGCTCTCTCCAGGGACCGGCCGTCGGTTCGGCCATCTTCGGCGCGGTGGCGGCGGGCAAGGCGCGCGGCGGCTATGACTCGGTCTTCGAGGCGGCTCGCGTCATGGGCAGCATCAAGGACACGGTCTACACGCCCATCCCGGAAAACGTAGAAATCTACGACAAACTTTTCCGGGAGTACCGCACGCTGCACGACTATTTCGGCCGCGGAGAAAACGACGTGATGAAGCGCCTCAAGGAGATCAAAAAGGCGCAGTCCAAGTAAGGGGGAGCGGAAATGCTGGAAGCACTCAAGGAACAGGTCTACCGGGCGAACATGATGCTCACCGAACATGGACTTGTGACCTTCACCTGGGGCAACGTCTCGGGCATCGACCGGGAGGCGGGCCTCTTTGTCATCAAGCCCTCGGGCGTGCCCTATGAAACGTTGAAGCCGGAGGATATGGTGGTGCTCGATCTCGACGGCCGCAAGGTGGAAGGGGCGCTCAATCCTTCTTCCGATACGCCGACCCATCTGGAGCTCTACCGGGCCTTCCCAAACATCGGCGGCGTGGCGCACACCCACGCCCGCTGGAGCACCATCTGGTCGCAGGCGGGACGCGGCATCCCCGCCTACGGTACCACCCATGCAGACACCTTTTACGGCGACGTCCCCTGTACGCGCGCTCTGACGGCGGAAGAGATTGCCGGGGAGTATGAGGCGGAGACGGGAAAGGTGATCGTCGAAGCCTTCCAAAACCGCGACCCGGACGCCATTCCCGCCGTGTTGGTCTATGCCCACGCCCCCTTTACCTGGGGCAAGGGCGCCTGCGACGCTGTCCACAATGCCGTCGTGCTGGAGGAGGTCGCCATGATGGCGCTTTATACCGAACAGGCGGCGGCGGAACGCCCGCCCAGAATGCAGCAGGAACTGCTGGATAAGCACTTCCTGCGCAAGCACGGAAAGAATGCCTATTACGGGCAGAAATAGGCGGGAAGCTTCTTTCTACACGGGGACCGATTCCCACAAAAGAAACAGACCCTCTAATCAAAAACCGGGGACCGACGCCTCATCCATCTGCAAGGAGAGAAGATTTCTTCTGCTCCTTCAGACGGGATGAGAACGCCGGTCCCCGGTTGTGTTTCATACGCTGTTTTCCGAGAAACACGCCGCTGTTCATGCATGGTTTTCTATTTGGAAGCGGTGAAGATGAGTTTATCCGAACTGAGCAGGTCGGGCGCAAAATGGATTTCCACCGTTTTCCAATCGCTGGGCACTTCGTAGCCCAGCACGCCGATCATCTTTTTGCCGGAGGCGATGGTGCCGTCGAGCTGATTTTTGTCCTCTTTGCTGCTGAGAGCGGAAAGGCTGATGGTGGTCTGGACGTCGTCTACATAGCAGTCGAAGCACATCATCGAGCTGATGACGAGCTCCTCGTCTGAGGTGTTGACGATTTCAAACTCGCACAGCAGGTAGACCTTTCCATCTGCCGGTTTGAAAAAGTCGCTCCCCTCGTTTTCGCTGACGTCGAGAAAGGTAATCTGGGCGCCGCCAGTCTCGGCGGTATCCCCTTTGCCGTAAGCGCCGTCCGGCGCGGCGGAGGACGGCTCTGCCGCTGAACTACTGACTTCCGCGCCGGAGGAGGTCCCCTGGCCGGAATCGTCGGTACAGGCGCACAGGCTCAGCGCCAACAGTGTACACAGGACAAAAAGTAAGATTTTTCTCATATTGTACCCTCTTTCTAAAGCGGAGAAAATATCAGCTTTTCCGCTAAATTATATCAAAAAGAGTATACCCGGAAAAAAGGAAAAAGTCCTATGCCGTCGGCATAATTTATTGTGCGGCGATGATGCGCAGCGCCTCGGGAGAATAGAACGGAGACAACAACGCAGCCACGGCCGCCGTGCCGAAAAACCACAGGGCAAAATAGAGTAGATAATACCATTTTTTTCGCTTCTTCTCCCGGAATGCAGAGAGAAACGGCCGGCTGCGAATGCGGAACAAATCAACCGCAAAGGCGAGAAGAGGCATCAAAACCCATAGATGTTCCACACAGGCAATCATCCGGTCGGAAAGAAGCGAAAAATCAGAGTCGCACAGATCGATGTAAATCAGAAGCGCGGCGAAGATGGAGCAGACGATGCCCCGCCAGGCGTCCCGGCGCCGTTTTGGCTCTTTCACGGCGGAAAAAACAGGGGAGAGAGCCGTGCCGACGGAGGAGGAAACGGGTCGTATGCCCGGACCGTCTTTCCTGGGCCAGTAGAGCATATTCAGGGCTTCCATCACCTGGCCCGCGTTTTGATAACGTTGAGCGGGGTCCAGACGAATGCAGGTTTGCAGAATTCCGGCAAGTCTTCCCCGCAAAGGCGCTTCTCCCGGCAAGGAGCCGGTGATGAGCTGACAAAAGACAACGCCCATGGAGTAGATGTCGGTCCGCATGTCCGTCTGTGCATAGCCGAATTGCTCGGGCGCGGCGTAACCCTTGGTCCCGAGACAGACGGTATCCCCTTCCTTGCCGGCGTCGTACAGGCGCGCCGCGTCAAAATCAATGAGATACAGCCGTCCCTCCGGCGTGACCATCAGATTGGAGGGCTTGATGTCCCGGTGAATGACGCCCAAAGCGTGCAGCTGCTTTAAAATGCGGCAAAGCTGCATCATCCAGCCGGCCGCGGTCATCTCATCCACAGGACCTTCGCGCTCCAGACGATGGAAGAGATTTTCGCCGCAGATGAGCTCCTCCAGGACCAGGGTATCCCCGCCTGTCTCCCACACCGCATAAATCTGAGGGATGCCGTCTATAGGACGGTCCTTGAGCAAGGGATAGGGGGTATTTCTCTGATGCAGACGTTTTTGAATGCACAGTACGCCGCTCTCTTCATGACGGACGAGAGAAACCAGCGCACGGGGAGAATCCGAGAGGACTTCCATCTGATGAAATCCCGCCATAAAGTTTGACGCCGCTCCTGCCATAGCATATCCCTCGCTTGTCTTTTGATGGGAAAACTGCTAGTATTATAAAATAGAAGCGGCCAAAAGATAAGTTGGGGGTGGCGTGGTGGAACGCAAGCAAACAGAAAGACTGGAACATGAAATCAAGACCTGTTCTGATATTCATGCGTACATTGAACGGAATCAGCAGGAGCTGCTGCAAATGAGCGCGCAGGAATATCTCAACCGGTTGATTGCCGCCAAAGGGCTGACAAAAAAGGAAATTGTGAAAGATTGCGAATTAGACCAGATTTATGCCTATCAAATTTTGTCCGGCAGGAAAAAAGGCGAGAGGGAAAAGCTCCTTTGCCTGGCGCTTGCAATGCGCTTGACGGCATACGAAGCAAATACCTGGCTGTACCTCTGCGGAAAATCCAAGCTCTATCCGCGGGATAAGCGGGACGCCGTCGTTCTGTTTGGCCTGT
>CABSLJ010000195.1 GCA_902478455.1 uncultured Oscillospiraceae bacterium
TCGTGGGCGAATGGCTCTGGTCTTCCGACCTTCGCAGCGCCAGTGAGGAACAAAACCAATTGATGTTCGACCGCTTTGAGGAAATGGGCGTCACCGACATCTATCTGCTGGTCAAGGGCACCAATGGAACCGTCGCCTTTAATAAAACGGAGACGGCCCTCCAGAAGGACGACCCCGACCGCGATATTCTGGAAGAGGCGATTGAGCTGGCTCATGCGCGCGGCATCCGACTGCACGCCTGGATCACCTCTGCCAACGACAAGGCCTACAAAACCGCCTATCCGGATGAAGGACTCTATCATTTCGTCCGCGGAAGGGACAATGATATCGTCAACATCGCCAGTGAAAACTTTATTCAGTACATGGAAGCCCTGATGACCGAGCTGGCGGAGAATTATGAGATCGACGGTCTCCATTTCGACTATATCCGCTACAATCATATCTGCAACGGCTGGGGACCGGAGGACATCGCCGAGCTGGAAGAGCGCGGCGCGGATGTCGACCACCTCAAGGAACTGATCAATGAGACCTTCTACACGGGGGCCATGGACCAGGTGACCATCTTTAAGGCGCTCGCCGACGGCGACAAGGACGTTATGAAATTCGCCCAGATGCGCCGGGATAACGTGGTCAACTTCGCCACCCGCCTGACCGAGGCGGTCCGTGCGGTGAATCCTGATCTCATCATCTCGGCCGCCCTCATGCCGGAGGGGGCCTACAGCGGCGATTACAATGTCTCCGGTATGGATTCGGTCAGCTTCGCCGACCTGCATTACGGCCAGAACTACAAGGACGCCGCCGATCTTTACGATTACATCGTTCCCATGGAATACAGCGATTCCTTCGCCGCCGATCCTCAGTGGACGGCCGCGCTTGCGGTCAATGCCGCCAATATGGGAAATAAGGTGGTTGTCGGCTTCCAGTCCTTCTCCCCTGCAACCTCCCAAAGCCTGATGGGCGATGTGGAGGCCATCCGCGCCCTGCTGCCCAATGAGAATATTCTCGGCATCTGCCACTTCCGCACCACCCAGTTCAATTACGCTAAGACCACGGTGGATCCTGCGCGCAGCCTGCTTCAGGTCAAAGCAATGAACGGGCGCACCACATTTGAAATGAAGAGCGTGGAGCTCGACCTGCTCGATGGATTGAAGGCCACCGAGGTCATCCTCGGCGATTCCCTGGAGGGAGCCAAGACGGAGATTTCCGCCGACGGCAAGCATGTGACCGTCACGGCGGCCGACGGCAGTCTGCTGAAGGCTCTGGAGGAAGGGGAAATCTTCCTTCGCACCGAGGGAACGCTCAACGAGACGACCGGCCCCGTTTTCCTCCGCATGATTGGCACCGACGGCAACGATTCCCGTACCTATCAGATTTATGAAACGGGTTCCGTCAGACTGCCCGGGGAACCCGAACGCAGCGGCGAGAAGGAAATCATCTCCTTCTCCATCGACGGGACGGCCGGAATCATTGACGGCGACAGCATCTCCCTGACGCTTCCCGCAGGGACCGACGTGACCAAATTGGTTCCTTCCATCGAAATCAGCAAAGCGGCGTCGGTATCCCCGGCCAGCGGCGCGGCAATTGACTTCAGCAAGCCGGTGGAATTCACCGTGACGGCCGAGGACGGCACCACCCGGACATACATCGTCACGGTGACGGTCGAAACCCCCTCTGAGGAGCCGTCCAAGGAGCCTTCTGAGGAACCGTCTGAGAAACCGGGCGAATCCTCCGGAGGGGATGGGCCCGCAACAGGAGACAGCGGCAGCGCCGGTCTGTTCTTTACCCTGCTGCTTGCAGTCAGCGCAATGGGTGCGGCGTATGCAGCGGGCGTCAAAATGAAAAAACGCAGCAATTAACCGACTTTGTAACACGCACGCTCGGGGCCGCGGCAAGCGGCTCCGAGCCTTTCCCTGTAAAACCGGATGAGAGGATAAATGGTATGGATCAAACGCTCAGACACAAAATCGGTCAGATGGTCTTCGCCGGCTTTCCCTCCCAGGAGGCCGACGACCAGGCAAAACGGCTGGTAAGCGAGTATGAGGTGGGGAACTTTGTCCTGTTCGGGAGGAATTTGTCCTCGGTCAGGCAGGCCTGCTCGCTGTGCGGGGCGCTGAGCGCGCTCGCCTATGAGAAAACCGGTCTGGCGCCCTTCATCGCCGCCGACCAGGAAGGCGGCGCGGTGACGCGCATCAGCGAAGGGGCGGCGCTCTTCCCCGGGACCATGGCGCTCGCGGCCAGTCCGTCGGGCGACGCCTATCAGGTGGGAAAAAATTGTGCGCAGGTGCTGCGCGCCATGGGCATCAACACCAATTTCGCTCCGGTGCTCGACGTCAACCTCCAACCGCTCAATCCCATCATCGGCGCGCGCGCCTTCAGCGACGACCCGCAGGTCGTCTCCCGTTTGGGGATCGATATGATGACCGGCCTCAAGGACGGCGGCATGCTTTCCGGTATCAAGCATTACCCGGGACACGGCAATGTGAAAAGCGATTCCCATCTGGGTGTGCCTGTGAACGACACGCCCGCGCGGGAGCTCGAGCAGAGCGAGTGGGTGCCCTTTCAGAACGCCTTCTGGGCGGGCGCGGAGGCGCTGATGACCTGCCATGTCCTCTACCGGGAAATCGACCCCGACCACCCCGCAACCCTTTCCTCCCGGATCATGACCGAACTGCTTCGGAACAAACAGCTCTTCCGCGGCCTGGTCATTACCGACTGTCTGGAGATGGACGCCATCCGCGCGGCCTACGGTATTGCAGAGGGGGCGGTCCTCGCCGTGGAGGCGGGGTGCGACATGCTCACCTTTTCCCACACCTTTGAGGCGGTGGAGCAGGCGGTGCTCGCTCTGTATGCCGCGGTGGAGAGCGGACGGATTTCCCCGGAACGGATCGACCGCTCCTACCGCCGGATTGTGGAGGCCAAGCGGAAATACGGCCTGCTCAAGCCGTCGGTCATCGACCCGGACAAGGCGCAATTGCTCGCCGGGGACCCGGAGAAAAACGCCCTGCACGCCCGTATCTCCCGGGAGAGCATCACCCTTCTTTCTGATCGGGGCGGGATGGATCTGTTCCGGCGCGCAAAGAATCCGCTGTTTTTGGCCCCCGCCTCCCTTGCGCTGACCGGAGCGGAGGATCAAAAGCCGAGGCCGCTGTGCTTCAGCGAGGCGGCGGTCTCCCGCTTCGGTGGAAGGGGCCGGGTGCTGCCTCTCAATGAATGGGAGGAGAAAACGGCCGTCCTGCTGCGGGAGGGGGATCATGACGTCGCCGTGTTGGGGCTTTACAACGCCCGCTTCCGGGAAGGACAGATTCAGGCGCTCCGGGAACTGGAGCGGCAGGGACGGCCGCTCGTGGTGGTGCTGCTGGGCGCTCCCTACGACGCCGCGCTCCTAAAACGGGCGGACGCCGTAGTAGCCGCATACGAATACACCGCCCTTTCGGTGCCTTCCGTGCTTCAAGCACTGGAGGAAGGGACCTTTTCCGGACGGCTGCCGGTAAAATTGTAAGCCGAATCAGGAAACACATTTCGGGGACGGATGTCCGCATTGCCGTGGAGCAGAAGAAAACCTTGTTGCCGCGGCCCAATGCAGGACGTCCGTCCCGCATTGTTTTTATGGCAGGCAGGATACATTGTGATTCCGCATGGAACGGGGATTGCCTTCAAAGCCGAACCAGGCGAGAGAACGCGCATGGATGGAACGAGCTTGTCCTGCCGAGAAAGAAATCGCCGCCCCTGCTGACGCAGGGGCGGCGATTGGAAAGAAGTCATGCTGCAAAGAGATCAGACTAATTGGTTTTACGTTTGAGAGCGAGGAGCGCGGCAAAAGCGATTGCGATGGAGGCCGCCATCATTCCGAAGAAAAGCGGGATAGCGCGGGAGGAGTTACCGGTATTGGGCTGGCCGCTGCCGGAGGAGGCGCCGCCTTCCTCGGGAGCGCTTCCTCCCTCAGCAGTGCCGTCTCCCTCGGAGGGACCTGCCAGAGGCGTGGAAACGTCGGGCACATCGATGATAGGTTCGGACTCGTCTTCGGATTCTGCATCCGGATTTGAGGAAGGTTCTTCAGAAGAGACGTCGGAACCGTCGCCCGAAGAGGATTCAGAGGAAGACGATTCACTCGAGGAAGGATTTTCCTCCTGCTGCCAGACGGCGGAGAAGGTGACGTCCTTCTCAGGCATGGTAAAGACGCCGTCGGTTACAGAGACGTCGCCGGTGGTCCACCCGGCGAAGACATAGCCGTCACGCACAGGAGAGGCGGAGGAGACGGTCTGCTGTGTGCCGGGGAGCACATCGGTCACATCGGCGGGCATACCGGAGACGCCCGCGGCGTCCACGGTGGTGTAACGGATATCGAATTTATCCTCCTCGTCGTCCGGCTTGCCGTTGTGGTTGGCGTCCTCTTTCCAGACGGCGGAGAAGGTGACGTCCTTCTCAGGCATGGTAAAGACGCCGTCGGTCACGGAGACGTCGCCGGTGGTCCACCCGGCGAAGACATAGCCGTCACGCACAGGAGAGG
>CABSLJ010000196.1 GCA_902478455.1 uncultured Oscillospiraceae bacterium
CCTTCCGTTTTGTGGTTTTCTGTTGGACCGGCCGTGAGAAAGCCGCCGGAAACCGGCGGAGCCTTTGCGGCCTAATTTCGCTCGGCGATTGGCGTATACGGGCGGTGCTTGGCCACGCTCTTGTAGGCCGGGCGGATGATCTTTCCGGCGTTGATGAGTTCCTCAATGCGGTGAGCGCACCAACCGGAGATGCGGGCGATGGCGAAGATGGGGGTGTAAAGCTCCAGCGGCAGGTTGAGCATGCTGTAGACAAAGCCGCTGTAGAAATCGACGTTGGCGCTGACGCCCTTGTAAATCCTGCGCTCCCTGGCGATGATCTCGGGCGCGAGGCGTTCGATGAGGGAATAAAGCTGGAATTCCTCCCTGCGTCCCTTTTCCTCCGAAAGGCTCTTGACAAAGGCCTTGAAGATGTTGGCGCGCGGGTCGGAGATGGAATAGACGGCGTGGCCCATACCGTAGATGAGGCCGGCGCGGTCGAAGGCCTCCTTGTGCAGCAATGCGGCAAGATAAGCGCCGACCTCCTCCTCGTCGTCCCAGTGCTTGACGTTCTGCTTGAGGTCCTCGATCATGCGGACCACCTTGATATTGGCGCCGCCGTGCTTGGGCCCCTTAAGGGAGCCAAGAGAGGCGGCGATGGTGGAGTAGGTGTCGGTTCCCGAGGAGGAGACGACGTGGGTCGTAAAGGTGGAGTTGTTGCCGCCGCCGTGCTCTGCGTGGAGAACGAGAGCGACGTCGAGAATCTTGGCTTCCAGCTCGGTGTAGCTGCTGTCCGGCCGGAGAATGTGCAGAATGTTCTCCGCGGTCGAAAGCTCGGGCTGGGGGGCGTGAATGAAGAGACTCTGTCCTTCGTGATAGTGGTTGTAGGCTTGGTAGCCGTACACCGAAAGCAGCGGGAACAGGGCGATCAGCTGCAGCGACTGGCGCAGCACGTTGGGGATGGAGATGTCGTCCGCCTTGTCGTCGTAGGAGTAGAGGGTCAGCACGCTGCGCGCGAGGGTGTTCATCATGTCCGGGCTGGGCGCTTTCATGATAATGTCGCGCACAAAGCTGGTCGGCAGCGTCCGGTAATGGGCCAGCAGCTTGGTGAAATCGTCGAGCTGCGCCCTGTTGGGCAGATCGCCGAACAGCAGCAGATAGGTGACCTCCTCAAATCCAAAACGTTTATCGCGGATAAAGCCCTCGACGATCTTTTCAATATCCACGCCGCGGTAGTAGAGCTTGCCTTCGCAGGGGATCATCTCGCTGTCCTCAATGGTGTAGGAGCGGACCTCGGCAATTTCGGTCAGACCGGCAAGAACGCCCTTGCCGTTGATGTCCCGCAGGCCGCGTTTGACCTCGTACTTTCCATAAAGCTCCGGATTGATGGAGCTGTTTTTGACGCAAAGATCGGCGTAGTTCAAGATTTCGGGCGTAATTTCGGAATACACATTGTTCGCCATACCTATTCACTCTCCTTCGTATTCGTTGCGGACGGGCATATCACTGCGCCGTCCTGCCGCCGATGAGCCCGCAAAGGCGGCTTTTCCATGGTCAAAACCAGCATCCGGAACCAGTGAAAGACAACTGGATTTGGCCTCAAAATGTGGATTAAATCTCAGTATATCACAAAAACGAGAAAATGGACAGCTTTTTTCGTGAAAAACCACACTTTGGACACAGGCGGAGCGCTTTCGAACCGATCCCGCCTCCTTCCGGAAAGCGGACGCGCGCCGTCCGCGGCTTATTTTACCATCTAAAAAAGGCGACAAAAAACACAGCTCGCTTTACGGCATAAAAAACGGACGAAAAGCAAGATACGAAGTTCCTGATTGCATTTCGACCGAACAGATTTGTATGAAAATGGTTGCTTCAACGCAAGCAAGGTAATAAAGAACATTTTTTAGTAGGACAAAAGGATAAATAAAATGTGGTCAGTCGAGGAAGGTGAGGTAAACTCTCAGCAGCTGAGATACGGCGGGGAGCTTGTCCTTGGGACAGGCCCGCAGCATTTCGATGATCGGCTCCAGCTCGGCATGTTCTCCGCTTTCTCCATACAGGATGTAATCGGCGGTGAGCTTCAGCTGGTTGGAAAGCTTGGTCAGCGTTTCCATGGAGATGCCTTTTGCGCCGGTTTCGATGGAACGAAGCGAGTTAACCGAAAGTCCAATCCGCTCCGCAAGTTGTGCCCTGGTCCATCCAAGGCGCAGCCTTTGCCGGAGGATTCTTTCGCCGATTTGAATTTTGTCTAAAGTTTTCATATGCGCCCCTTTTCTGTCGTTATATTTCTAGTTTAGAGGGATTTGGGGGGTTTGCCATCACCTGACTGCTACTTTCAGTATTGTATTAGTGTTACTTTAAGGATACAATTAATACAAAACAGAGAATTCGAAGGGGACACATATGAAACAGAATGGAGAGAAAAAGCCCGATACCGCCTTTTCAGCCAATCTGAAGGCGCTTCGCAGCGAACATAAGGTCACGCAGTCGCAAATTGCCCTGGTGCTGGGCATTGACCGTTCCACTTATGCTTATTATGAGACCGGCAAATGTGAGCCGACGCTTACCACGTTGATCCGCATTGCCGATTATTTCCAGGTGTCTCTTGATCAATTGGTGGGAAGGGGAAAGTTTTAAAAGACAACAGCCTCCGATTGGTTTATTGTAATCGGCTTTTGTGAATTATTTTTACAAAAACGCCTTGGTGAACCCCTGAATGATTCTAAAGTCTTCCGTATGTTCTGCCTCCCTCGCGGGAGAAAACCGATGGATGCATCATTATTTTTCCTGCCCGTGGAAAGACCCGGATAGAGCGCCTCCATCCGAGTCTTTCCATGGGAAAGCCTTTTGGGAACAGAAATTCCGGTCCTGATGCCGACGACCGACCGGCGAAACACATAAAACGGCCTTTGCGGCTTACACTAAACGAGGCTGAGAGTCCTTTTCACCGGCAGCAGCGCCTGTCCGCAGGGAAGGATGCAATCAGAGAAATGAGGAAGCGGCGAAGCCCAGGGTGGTCACAACCGTCTTCTTATCGGTGAGGTGATGTCATGCCCCTAAGCAAGGACGCCCAACAGAACATCGAGCTGTTGAAGAAACGGCTGCGGACGGAGGAAAATTTCGATCTGATTTACCGCACCATCCGCATTGCGGACAGGCTCTCCTGCCTTTTTTTCATCGACGGACTCATCAAGGATGATATCATGGAAAAAATCCTGGAGTTCTTTTATTCGGTCGAAAAGCCGGAGGATCTGGCCGATGAGCACGCCTTTGCTCAGCGCTGCGTGCCCTACATTGAGGTCGACCTGATCGATGACCTCGATAAGCTTGAGACCGTGCTCCTCTCGGGCGTGCTGGTGCTGGTGGTGGACGGCTTTTCCCGGGCGATTGCCATCGATGCGCGCACCTATCCCCAGCGGGAGACGAGCGAGCCGGAAAAGGACAAGACGCTGCGCGGCTCGCGGGACGGCTTTGTGGAAACCCTGGTGGCCAACACCGCGCTGATCCGGCGGCGCATCCGCAGCCGCAGTCTGACCATGGAAATCCACACGGTGGGGGAACTCTCCAGGACCGACGTGGTCGTGTGTTACATGAAGGACCAGGTTGACCGCGCGCTGCTTCAAAAGATTACAGACAAGCTTCAGTCGGTCCGGATCGATTCTCTGACCATGAATCAGCAGAGCCTGGTGGAGGCCATCTATCAATACAAATGGTACAACCCCTTTCCCAAGTTCAAATATACCGAGCGTCCGGATACGGCCGCCTCTGCCGTGCTGGAGGGCAATATCGTCCTGCTGGTGGACAATTCCCCCTCGGCCATCATCCTTCCGACCTCTATTTTCGACCTCATTGAGCAAGCGGACGACTATTATTTCCCGCCGCTGACGGGGACCTACCTGCGCCTGAGCCGCTATGTGATCATGCTGATGACGCTGCTTATCACCCCGCTGTGGCTGCTGGCGCTGCAAAATCCGGAAGCGCTGCCCGAAGGGCTCCGCTTTCTGCTCATCGAGGATGAAATCCACGTCCCGGTCATTCTCCAGCTTCTCCTGCTGGAGCTGGCCATCGACGGACTGCGGCTGGCCTCCCTCAACACGCCCAATGTGCTGACCACCTCTCTGAGCATCATCGGCGCGGTCATTCTGGGCGATTTCGCGGTGCAGTCGGGGTGGTTTTCCCCTCAGTCGCTCGTCTACATGGCTTTTGTGGGCATCGCCAATTACAGCCAGCCCAGCCTGGAACTGGGCTACAGCCTGAAATTCATGCGGATGCTTCTGCTGATCCTGACGGCGCTGTTCAACTACTGGGGCTTTGCCGCGGGGCTGGTGCTGATTTTCGTTCTGCTCGCCCTCAATAAGACCTTTTCGGGCAAAAGTTATCTGTATCCGCTGATCCCCTTCCATGGCAGGGCATTGGTCAAAAAGCTCTTCCGCACGCGGCTGTCTCAGAACG
>CABSLJ010000197.1 GCA_902478455.1 uncultured Oscillospiraceae bacterium
GGGCTCGGAGATGTGTATAAGAGACAGCCACAGACGCCATCGCCCGCTACAAGCGAATGCAGGGGTACGACGTGATGTTTCTGACCGGGACCGACGAGCACGGCCTCAAAATAGAACTCAAGGCAAAGGAAAAGGGCGTCACGCCGAAGGAATACGTCGACGAGATCGTCGCCGGTTTCCAGGATTTGTGGAAGCTTCTCAATATCTCCAACGACCGCTTTATCCGCACGACCGACGATTACCACGTCAGGGCCGTGCAGAAGATTTTCCGCGCGCTTTACGACCGCGGAGAGATTTACAAGGGCAAATACGAGGGCTGGTACTGCACCCCCTGCGAGGCCTTCTGGACCGAAACCCAGCTCAAGGACGGCAAGTGCCCCGACTGCGGCCGCGAGGTCAAATGGGCGGAGGAGGAGGCCTATTTCTTCCGCCTCTCCAATTACGGGGACAAAATCCTCAGGCTTTACGAGGAGCACCCCGAGTTCATCCAACCCGAGAGCCGCAAGAACGAGATGATCAACTTCATCAAAAACGGGCTGGACGATCTGTGTGTTTCCCGCACGAGCTTTACTTGGGGCGTGCCGGTCGATTTTGACGAGAAACACGTCGTCTACGTCTGGCTCGACGCGCTCACCAACTACATCACCGCGCTGGGCTACGGTTCGGACGACGATTCCGATTACCGCAAATACTGGCCGGCCGACGTTCATTTCGTCGGCAAGGAGATTGTGCGCTTCCACACCATCATCTGGCCGGCCATGCTCATGGCGCTTGATCTGCCGCTGCCCAAGCAGGTGTACGGCCACGGCTGGCTGCTCTTCGGCGACGGGAGCAAGATGTCCAAATCCAAGGGCAACGTCGTCGACCCGCTCATCCTCTGCGGGCGGTACGGCGTGGACGCCATCCGCTACTTCCTCCTGCGGGAGATTCCCTTCGGCGCGGACGGCAACTTTACCAACGAAGCCCTGATCAGCCGCATCAATTCCGACCTTGCCAACGACCTTGGGAACCTGCTTTCCCGCACGACGGCGATGGCTGAAAAGTACTTCGGCGGCAAATTGCCCGCCGAACGGGAGGCCGACGCCATCGACGAGGAGCTCATCGGCATGGCCTCCTCGCTGCGCGACCGCTATGAGGACTGCATGGAGCATTTCCAGTTCTCCTCCGCCCTCGCTGAGGTGTGGAAGCTGATTGCCCGTTCCAACAAATACATCGACGAAACCATGCCCTGGGCGCTCGGCAAGGACCCCGAAAAGCAGGCCCGGCTGGCTGCGGTGCTCTACAATCTCTGCGAGGCGTTGCGCATCGTCTCCGTCCTCATCGCCCCCTTCATGCCGGAGACCGCCCCGAAAGTAGCCGAACAGCTCGGCGCGCGGCCAGAGGAGCTCACCTGGGAAAGTGCCGGCAAGTGGGGCGTGCTGTCCGCGGCGGAAGCCGTCAAAAAGGGCGAGACCCTCTTCCCGCGCATCGACGTGGAGAAGGAGATCGCCGCGCTCGACGAGCTGATCACCGCCTCCAACAAGCCTGCGGAAGAGAAAAAGGAGATCGAGGGACTGGCCCTCATCGGCATCGAGGACTTCGCCAAGGTGGAGCTGCGCGTGGCGGAGATCACCGCCTGCGAGCCGGTCAAAAGGGCGAAAAAGCTGCTCAAACTGACCCTGAACGACGGCTCCGGCACACGCACGGTGGCTTCCGGCATCGCCAAGTGGTACAAGCCGGAGGAGCTTGTCGGCCGGCATGTGGTGCTTGTGGCCAATTTAAAGCCGGCGGTGCTCTGCGGCGTGGAGAGCCAGGGCATGATCCTGGCGGCCGACTGCGCCGAAGAGGACGTGCGGGTGATCTTTGTGGACGACATCCCCGCAGGCGGCAAAATCCGGTAAAGGACGGCCTGCACGCATGGATTGGATTTTTGATTCCCACGCCCATTATGACGACGCCGCCTTCGCCGCCGACCGCGAAGAGCTGCTTGCCTCTCTGCCGGCGAAGGGAGTCTGCGGCGTGGTCAACGCCGCGAGCGACTTAAAAAGCGCTGAGGCGTCCCTGACGCTTGCCCATCGGTATCCCTACTTCTGGGCGGCGGTGGGGGTACATCCCCATGAGGCCGAAAAGGCGCCCGGCGACTATCTCGAGCGGCTTACGGAGCTGCTGCGGGACGACAGAGCCGTCGCCGTGGGGGAGATCGGCCTCGATTATCATTACGATTTTTCTCCGAGGGAAACCCAGAAGAAGGTTTTTGAAGAACAGCTCGCCCTTGCGAAGGAGCTGGACTGTCCGGTGGTGGTGCACGACCGCGAGGCCCATGCGGACACCTTGGCGCTTTTGAAGCGTTACCGGCCCAAAGGGGTGGTGCACTGCTTTTCCGGCAGCGTGGAAATGATGCGCGAGGTCGTAAGCCTCGGCCTGATGATCGGCCTGGGCGGAGCGGTGACCTTCAAAAACGCCCGCCACCCGGTCGAGGTGGCGGCGGAAGTCCCGCTCGACGCTTTGTTGCTGGAGACCGACTGCCCCTATATGACGCCCGTCCCTTTCCGGGGCAAGCGGTGCGACTCCTCCATGATCCGCCTGACGGCTGAGAAGATCGCCGCGGTGCGGGGAATGGAGGTTTCCAAGCTGCTGCGGGCGGCCTGGGAGAACGCCGAGCGGCTGTTCGGCATCTCCCGCTGACCGTTTTATGTTTGTGGATTGCAGCTGCGGCGCACATCGGCGCCGCAGCCCTTTGTTCGCCGGCATCCGGGGGAGGACCGGCGGCAAAGGAGCTTGCGCACGCGGATGCGTCCGGCGCAGATCAGGACCGCGTGCGAAAAAAGTGGAGGAATTATGGTTATCACGTATACTTATGGGGAAAAGCTTTACATCAATCTGACCAACCGCTGCCCGAACGCCTGCGAGTTCTGCGTGCGTGAGCAGGGCGCGGGTCTGGGCGACGCGGACAGCCTGTGGCTCGAGCGCGAACCGACCAGGGAAGAGGTGCTGGAGGAACTCAAACAGCGCGACCTGAACAGCTATCCGGAGGTGGTCTTCTGCGGCTACGGCGAACCCTGCTGCCGTCTGGACGACATGCTGTGGCTGTGCGGGAAAATCCGGGAGTTGTCGGATGTGACCATTCGCGTCAATACCAACGGACTTTCCGATTTGATCAACAAAAGGCCGACGGCGGCCGAGATGGACGGTCTTGTGGACGTCATTTCCATCAGCCTGAACGCCTCCTCGGCCGAGAAGTACGACGCGCTGTGCCATTCGGAATTCGGTCTGGAGGCCTTCCCGGCCATCCTCAGGTTCACACGGGAGGCGAGCCTGCACGTGCCGCGCGTCTATCTGTCCGTGGTGGACAAGGACATGCCGCAAAGCGAGATTGCCGCCTGCGAGCGCATCTGCGAGGAGGCGGGCGCCGTCTTCCGCGTGCGCAAATACATCGGTTCATAAAAAACAGGCCGCCCTCCGGATGCTCCGGGGGGCGGTCTTTGCAGGAAAGGCGGACGCACGTCTGTCGCTTTGGCGGACGGCGCAACGGCGGGTCAGCCTGCGTCCGGGTCAAGCCCGGCGTTTTGCCCGTCTGGCCGGGCGGAACAGGGGAGAGCCTGCCGTTTTTTCATTTTCTGCCAATTCCAGAAGCCGTAGCAGTCGTTGGCGAGGAAGACGGCAAAGCAGATCACCATCGGCAGATAGGCAGGATTTTCGGCCGTCGCCATGATCCACATAATCACCAGAACAATATCGTTTGCGCCGTATCCCAGACCGTACAGCGGAGAACGCATCAGGGTCAGGGCGGAGGCGAGAAAGCTGGTGGCGATGGAAACCGTGCTGATGGCAAGATTGCTTGTATGGAACGCTTTTAAGATAAAGTAAAACACAAAGGTAACCGCAGCGGTGGACAGGATGAGGAGCAGCCATTGAGTCGGAGCGACCACTGCAACCTGAACCTCGTTTTCCCCTTTCTTATGGGGATGCCGGAACCAGGTGATGGTGGAAAGCACGGCGATAGGCGCGGTCATCCCCAGGTAGGTGATCATCTCGCCGTAATACTGAAAGGTCAGCGATATCAGGGAATAAAGAACCGCGAATACGACGGTGAGCATCTGTCCCAGCGGGTCTCCCTTTGCCACAAAAATGAGGGCGGTAACGCCGATCAATGAGGCGGCCAGCGTCAGCAGGTCTCTTTCCCCAATGGAGAGAAACCCGGCCGCCACGGCCAACAGCGAGCCGATCCACAGGCACCACTCCGGTTTGCTGAGCGTTCGGAACGGGTTTTGATAATGTTTCATAGCTACCTCCAAAAAAAGAAGCATTCACCGCCTCATCTTCTAAGACCTAACGATGAGGCGTGAATGCTTTTATTACCCGGTGGCAATCAATTGATT
>CABSLJ010000198.1 GCA_902478455.1 uncultured Oscillospiraceae bacterium
GGGCTACATCGTGGCCCTGGGCCGCGAGGCGGCCGCCAAGGCGATCAACGACGCGAAAATCTCGGTCGCCGAGGCCGACCGCGTGGGCGCCATCGGCGAGGCCGCGGCCAAGAGGGACCAGAGAATCCAGGTGTCCCTGGCTGATTCCGAAGCCATCAAGGGCGAGAACAACGCCAAGGCGCAGATTGCCGATTCGGACGCCACCCGCCGTGAGGCGGAGGCGGAGGCCATGCGCCGCGCCATTTCGGCCGAAAAGATTCAGCAGGCCCGCGCGCTCGAAGAGGCCTACGCCGCCGAGCAGGCGGCCGAAACCGCTCGTGCGACGAGGGAAAAGGCCACCCTGGAGGCTGACGTGCTCGTCAAGGCTGAAATCGAAAAGCGCAAGATCGAAATCGCCGCCGAGGCCCAGGCCGAACAACTGCGCCGTGAGGCCAAGGGTGAGGCCGACGCCATCTACGCCAAAATGGAAGCCCAGGCGCGCGGCGTTCAGGAGATGCTCTCCAAGCAGGCGGCCGGTCTGTCCGACATTGTCCGCGCCGCGGGCGGCAACGCCTCCGACGCAATGCGCCTGATGATTGCCGACAAGCTCGAAGACCTCGTCAAGGTGCAGGTCGAGGCGGTCAAGAATCTCAAGATCGACAAGGTCACCGTCTGGGACGGCATGTCCGGCAAGGACGGCGCCTCCACCACGGCCAACTTTCTTTCCGGGATGCTCAAATCCATCCCTCCGATGAACGAGATGTTTGAAATGGCCGGCATGGCGCTGCCCGAATTCCTCGGCAAAAAGCTGGATGAGGCGGAAAAGGCGGAGGAGAAAACGGTATCTACAGAAGAATAAAACGGATATCCGAAACATAGCCTGAGAAACACAGGGAGTCGCCAGCGGGGAATCCCGGGCGACTCCCTGCGGTCGTGAGGAGAAAGGAAGTGTATCGGTCGTGTTTGTTCCAAACGACACGGTCGGTCTGATCATCGGCGTGTGCATCGTCCTGTTGCTGTTGCTTTTGGGGCTCACCCTGTTCTTTGGACACGGGGCCAAGATGCTTGCCGGATACAACGCCATGTCCCCGGAGGAGCGCAGGCAATATAACGAAAAGGCGCTTTGCCGCGCCGCGGGAACGTGGTTGATCGCCATGAGCGTATTGTCGGGCGTATGCGTGTTCGCTGCCTATAAAGCGATTGCATGGCTGGTAGATATGCTGGTTGTGATCCTGATTCTGGGTACCATCGGCTTTGTGGTTTGGGTCAACGTAAGCGGGCGGTTTAAAAAGCAATGAGCCGGCAAGCAGGATAAAAGAATAAGAATGGAATATAAAGGCGGCGCACAATGTGCGCCGCCTTCGTTCTGTGGCTGCGAAAAAGTCGATTTACCTTTGCAAAAAATGTTTCATGAGGGTGTGTCCCTCCGGGATAAAACGGCCGGTCGCTTTGGCCGCCTGCTCGGAGAAGCAGCCAACGCCACTTTCCTGTTCGGCGTTGGAGCGGTAGATGAGATAGGGGACCGGGGTGGAAGAATGGGTGCGGATGGAGAGGGGGGTGGGATGATCGGGAAGAACCATCACGGCGTAATCCTCAAAACGGGGAAGTTCCGCCAGCAGGGGCGTGAGAATTTCTTTGTCGATGAGTTCGATGCTGCGGATTTTGTTTTCCATCTCACCCCGGTGGCCGCATTCATCCGGCGATTCCACATGGATGTAAGCGAAGTCGCAGCCATCGCCGAGCGCGTCCAGCGCGGCCTGCATCTTTCCCGAAAAGTTGGTGTCTATGTAGCCGGTGGCGCCCTCCACCTCACAGACGCGCATTCCGGCGCATTTGCCGATCCCCTTGATGAGGTCGACCGCCGAGACGACGGCCCCCCTGAGGCCGAATTTTTTCTCAAAGCTGTCCAGCAGGGGCTTTTGTCCCTCGCCCCACAGCCAGATGGAGTTGGCGGGACGCTTGCCGTTTTGGATGCGCTGTAGGTTGACAGGATGCTTTCTAAGAATGTCGTAGCTCTTGCGCATCATCTCATAGAGCGCGTCCACGTTGCCGCCTTGGGGGATATAAGAAGTGATTTTACGCCCGGTGATGTCGTGGGGCGGCGTGAGCTCCCCGGGATGCGGGTCGCCGTTGGCCCACACGAGACAGTGGCGGTAGCTCACGCCGGGATAGAAGCGGAAGATGCCGCTACCAAGCCGGCGGTCAATCTCCTCGATGAGGATGCGCGCCTCTTCGGTGGAAATGTCGTCCGCGCAGTAGTCGACGAGGGTTTTGTCCGCATAGTCGGGCTCCTCAGAGAGTGTGACAAGGTTGCAGCGCAGAGTGACGTCGGTATCTTTTAAATCGATGCCGATGCTGGCCGCCTCCAGCGGAGAGCGTCCGGTGTAATAGACCGTGGGATCGTAGCCCATCACCGAGAGATTGGCGACGTCGCTGCCGGGCTTCAGACCATCGGCGACCGTTTTGACCAAGCCTACCTCGGAAAGGGAGGCCAGACGGTCCATAGAGGGCTTTTTCGCAGCGGACATCGGTGTGCCGCCGTTTAAAGCCTCGACCGGCTCGTCAGCCATACCGTCACAGAGGAGAACCACATATTTCATCGAAATCCATCCTGTCATTTTAAAATCAAAGGGAACCGGAATTATTATACTTCGCACGTTGTTTTTTCGCAAGAGATGGGGAAAGAAATCCTTTTACATCGTTTATATCGGCAGAGGTAGGTAAAAAATCTTGGATTTTTTTGAAAATAGCTTGACATCCGCCGCCATTTGGTTATAATTATTATTACTGTCTGATGCGGAATTGTGTAATGGTAGCACGGCAGACTCTGACTCTGTTTGTCTGGGTTCAAATCCTAGTTCCGCAGCCAAAAGCCCCGGCCTTGCCGGGGCTTTGATTTTTCTTCGGGATGCGAGGAAAACAGCAAAAAGGTCTTGACAGTGCGCAGCTTATCCCCTATAATCTTTATCAGTGTGTAAAATGGATATCGAGGTGTAGCTCAGTTTGGTGGAGCGCTACGTTCGGGACGTAGAGGCCGCAGGTTCAAATCCTGTCACCTCGACCATGGCGAGTGTTCTTATAGCATTTGAAAAGCTGTAAGAACACTCGTCTTTTTTTGTTGTTTTCATCCGGCGATGGCAGATGGGGCGTAGTTGACGACTACGCCCTTTCTGGTATTTACGGACACCTCCGGGGCGGGCAGGGGCAGTACCTCCGGGATCTCAATGATCCCCACGCAGTTGTAGTGGATGCGGAGCCTCTGCTCCCACACTCCATCCACCTTCTCGGCATTGAACACCTCGATCTTCTCAACGAGTTCGTTGAGCATCCTGGGGGTCAGCTTTCTTGCGCGGGTGTACTTGCGGACCAGAGCGATGAACATATCCGTGGTCATGGACTGGCTGCTCTGCCTGTCGATCTCTGTGCGGAGCTTTTTGATCTTCTCCGCCAATTCCTTTTGCTCCTCCTCATACCGCCTCGACATACGGGCAAAACGGTCATCGGAGAGCTTGCCGGAAACATTGTCCTCATAGATCCGTTCAAACAGGCCGTCCAGTTCCTCATCACGGGCCTGGAGGGCTTTCAGCTCCTTCTCCTTCAGCTTGCGGTCCGTGGCCTCCGTCTGCTGGGAGTGACCGATCACAGCCTTTACAAACTCGTCCTCATACTGGCTGGCGAATTTGGTCAGCCGCCGGATCTCGCCCAACACCACCTGCTCCAGGAAGTCCACGCGGACATAGTGGGTGGAAGTGCAGCTCCCACGATTGCCCTTGTAGTTGGAGCAGTTGAAATACTTGATGTCGGGGTTGCCCTGATTGAAATGGAAGTGCAGGTTGTGTCCGCAGTCAGCGCAGACCAAAAGGCCGGAGAATATACTCCGCTCCCCCTCATGGGTGCGGCGCTTGCGGATCTTTCCCCGTTTCTGCTGGACCTGTTCAAAAACCGCACGCTCAATAATCGGTTCATGGACGTCCTTAAAGATCACCCAATTTTCACGGTCATTCTCAAGCCGCTTTTTGTTCTTGTAAGATTTGGAGTAGGTCTTGAAGTTGAGGATGTCGCCGCAATACTCTTGCAGGGACAGGATCTTGGTGATGGTGGAGCTGTTCCACCTCGTTGCGGGCTGCTGCTTGCCCTTCCCGGGTCGCTTGATACCCTTTTTCAGCCAGTAGGCGCGAGGAGTAAGTATTTCATCCTTTTCAAGCTGTGCGGCGATCTGCTCCGTTCCGTACCCTTCCAGTGTCATGCGGTAGATACGCCGCACTACCTGGGCCGCCTCCTCGTCCACAATCCACCGTTTCGGATTATTGGGGTCTTTGATGTAACCGTAGGGAGGCTGTCCCATGGGTTCGCCGGCATTTCCCTTGATCTTATTGCT
>CABSLJ010000199.1 GCA_902478455.1 uncultured Oscillospiraceae bacterium
GTTTGGATGAAAAGGAAAAAGGAGCATTCGTCATGAAAGGAATTTATCTCAAGGAACCCTGGGACATCTCGATGCGCGAGCTGGAGGAGCCCGCTCCCAAAGAGGGAGAAGCGCTCATCCGCGTCAAGTCGGCCGGCATCTGCGGTTCGGACATCGGCGCGTTCCGGGGAAGCAATCCGCTGGTTTCCTACCCGCGTGTGATCGGCCATGAAATCGCCGGAGAAATCCTTTATATCCCTGAAAACAGCAAGGGCCTCCAGGCCGGGGACCGGGTCATCGTCGACCCCTACCTCTACTGTGGGCACTGCTATCCCTGTTCCATCGGCCGGACCAACTGCTGCACCGACTTAAAGGTACTCGGCGTACACGTCGACGGCGGCATGGTGGAGACCTTCGCCCATCCGGCGGAGATGCTTGTCAAGGTCCCGGACGACATGGACTGGGAGCTCATTCCCCTGGCCGAGCCGCTGACCATCGCCCTGCATGGCCTGCACCGCTTGAAGCTTGCGGCGGGCGAGCACGTCGCCATCAGCGGCGCGGGTCCCATCGGCCTGCTCGCCGCCATGGCCGCCATCCATTACGGCGCCGAGCCGATCGTGATCGATCCGGTCGAGGAGCGTCTGGAGAAGGCGAAGGAGCTCGGCGTCAAGCATGTGATCAATCCGGTGACCGAGGACCTGGTCGACCAGATCGCCAAGATCACAAACGGCCGCATGGCCGAGGCGGTGATGGAGGCCTCGGGCGCGAACTCGGCCATCCTCAACACCCTTCATATCGTGGCCAACGCGGGCAGAATCGCCCTGACCGGCTGGCCCAAGAACAGCACTCCCATCGATACCGGCATGATCACCAAGAAAGAGGTGGACATCCGCGGCGCGCGCACGAGCGCCGGCGAGTTCGAGGAGGCGGTCGACCTCATCTATAACGGCAAGGTCGACGTGCGCAGCATCCTGACTAAGGTTGTCCCGCTCGAGGAGGCCCCCGAAATGGTGCGCGAAATCGAGCGCAACCCGGGCGATTATCTCAAGGTCAACGTCATGATGGAAGATTAAGGGAGAGAATAAGATGAGAATCCAGTACGAAGATATGGTAAACGAGTTTACCAGAGTGCTTGTCAAATACGGCTTTGACGAAAAGAAGGCGAGAGAGAGCGCCGTCCTCTTCACCGAGAACAGCGTCGACGGCATCTATTCCCATGGCGTCAACCGCTTCCCGCGCGTGATTTCCTACATCGAGCGCGGCTACATCGACCCCAAGGCCGAGCCGACCAAGATCGACGGCATCGGCGGCATCGAGCGCTGGGACGGCAACCTCGGCATGGGCAACGTCAACGCTAAAATCTGCATGGACCGCGCCATCGAGCTTGCGCGGGAATACGGCGTCGGCTGCGTGGCCATCCGCAACACCAACCACTGGATGCGCGGCGGCGCATACGGCTGGCAGGCGGCCAACAACGGCTGCATCGGCATCTGCTGGACCAACACCCAGCCCAATATGCCCGCCTGGGGCGCCAAGGACCGCCGCATCGGCAACAACCCCTTCATTATGGCCATCCCCCGCTCCAACGGCGAACACGTGGTGGTCGACTGCGCCATGGCCCAGTTCTCCTACGGCAAGATCGAGGAATGCAAGATCAAGGGCGTCAACCTCCCCGTGCCCGGCGGCTTTGACAGCCAGGGCAACCCCAGCTGCGACCCGGCCGAGATTGAAAAGACCTGGCGCGTGCTGCCCATCGGCTACTGGAAGGGCTCGGGCCTTTCCATCGCCCTCGACCTGATCGCCACCGTGCTTTCGGGCGGCAATTCGGTCACCGAGGTCGGCAAGCTCAAGAACGACGACGAATACGCCCTCTCGCAGGTGGTCATCGCCATCGACCCCACCCATCTCTCCTCCCGCGAGCAGATCGACGCCATGATCGACAACACCCTTGCGGACATCAAGGCCTCCGAGCCGGTCACGCCCGGCGGAGCCATCTACTACCCCGGCGAGCTGGAGATCAAGACCAGAAAGGACAACCTCGCCAACGGCATCCCGGTGGAGGAATCCATCTGGGAGAAGATCAAGAGCTTCTAATCTGAAGGAGGTAAAACCGTGAAATTATCCTTCCGCTGGTACGGACCGGACGATCCGGTCAGCCTTTCCTATATCCGCCAGATTCCCAACATGCGCAGCATCGTCACCGCCGTGTACGACGTGCCCGTGGGCGAGGTTTGGCCCGAGGAGCGCATCTCTGCGCTTAAAAAGCTGGTTGAAGAGAGCGGCCTGGTCTTCGACGTGATCGAGAGCGTGCCCGTGCATGAGGACATCAAGCTCGGCCGCGGCAGACGGGACGAGTACATCGACCACTACAAGGAGAACATCCGCCGCCTGGGAAAGGCGGGCGTCAAGGTCATCTGCTACAACTTTATGCCCGTTTTCGACTGGACCCGCACCCAGCTTGACCGCGATTTGCCCGATGGCTCCAACGCCCTCGTCTATTACAGGGACCAGCTGGAAAAGATGGACCCCCTGACCGGCGAGCTCTCCCTCCCCGGCTGGGATTCCAGCTACAAAAAGGAAGACCTGCGCGAGCTCTTTGACGCTTACGCCAAGCTCACCGAGGAGGACCTCTGGGAAAATCTGCGCTATTTCCTCTCCGCCGTCATCCCCGTGTGCGAGGAGTGCGACGTCAAGATGGCCATTCACCCCGACGATCCGCCCTGGAACATCTTCGGCCTGCCCCGCATCATCACCTGTGAGGAAAATCTCGACCGCTTCTTAAAGCTGTACGACAGCCCCTATAACGGCCTTACCTTCTGCACCGGCTCGCTCGGCTGCGCCAAAAGCAACGACATTCCCGCCATGGTGCGCAAGTACGCCGCGATGGGACGCATCCATTTCATGCACGTCCGGAACGTCAAAATCCTGGAGGGCGACGAGGGCTTTGAGGAATCGGCCCACTTCTCTCCCTGCGGCTCGCTCGACATGGTGGCCATTATGAAGGCGCTTTATGACTGCGGATTTTACGGCTATGTCCGTCCCGACCACGGCCGCATGATCTGGGGCGAGACGGGCAAAGCGGGTTACGGGCTGTACGACCGCGCACTGGGCGCATCCTACCTCAACGGCATCTGGGAAACCCTCGAGAAATGCGCGAAGGAGGCCAAATGATGAATCTGCCCATTCAAATCGATTTAAAGGATAAGGTGGCCGTCGTCACCGGAGCGGGCGGCGTGCTGTGCAGCGCCTTTTCCAAAGCCATCGCCCAGTGCGGCGCCAAGGTGGCACTGCTGGACCTCAACCTGGAGGCGGCCGAGCGCTTCGCGGAGGAAATCCGCAGCGAGGGCTACACCGCCAAGGCCTATCAGGTAAACGTCCTTGAGAGAAAGAGCGTGGAAGCGGCCAGAGAAGCCATTTTAAAGGATTTCGGCGCCTGTGACATTCTCCTAAACGGCGCGGGCGGCAACAATCCGCGCGCCACCACCGCCAACGAGTACTACCTGCCCGGCGACCTCGACCGGGAGCTGACCACCTTCTTCGACCTCGACCAGGACGGCGTCAGCTTTGTCTTCAACCTCAACTTTCTCGGCACCCTGCTGCCGACGCAGGTCTTCGGCGTCGACCTCGTCAAAAAGCCGGGCTCGACCATCCTCAACATCTCCTCGATGAACGCCTTCACGCCGCTGACCAAGATTCCCGCCTACTCGGGCGCCAAGGCGGCCATCAGCAACTTCACCCAGTGGCTGGCGGTCCACTTCTCCAAGGTGGGCGTGCGCGTCAACGCGCTGGCTCCCGGCTTCTTCGTGACCAAGCAGAACGAGAAGCTGCTCTACAACGAGGACGGCACCCCCACCCCCCGCACCGACAAAATCCTCGCCGCCACCCCCATGGGCCGGTTCGGCAAGAGTGAGGAGCTTTTGGGCGCGCTGCTGTTCTTACTCTCCAATGAGGCGGCCGGCTTTGTGACCGGCGTCGTCCTGCCGGTCGACGGCGGCTTCAGCGCCTATTCGGGCGTGTAATCAGGTTGGCGAGTCGACGTCCGCTGTTCCACTTCCGGAAGACGAGTCGGCTGTTTCAATGAAATAACGTTCATAGAGACAGGGGCGCCCGATGGGCGTCCCTGTTTTTTGTCCCCACGATTGATTTCCATGTACAGGGCGCACACTGTGCGCCCCTACGGAGGGAGACCGGCCCTTGCGCCTTGTTTCCTTGCGGACTCGCGCGCATACGGCGTAAACACGCCGTATGCCTTACGGAGAAAAAATCGTAGGGGCGAACATTATTCGCCCGCCCCGAAAACAGCGAAAAGGCCCCGCGGAGAAATCCGCGGGGCCGGGGCTCAGGCGAGTACGCCGAGCGTTTTGA
>CABSLJ010000200.1 GCA_902478455.1 uncultured Oscillospiraceae bacterium
GTGGGCTCGGAGATGTGTATAAGAGACAGGACATGGGCGGCAGGAACTCCCAGGCCGAGCCGAAATCTCTCTGGGCGAGGGCGATGATCGTATCCCAGTTGTTTTCCTGCACGCGGGCGGTGGAACGGCGGATTTCGTCGATTGTCACCTCGTGATAGGGATTGCGGCGCGCCTGATTGAAGGCGATGTGCCCGTCCTGTCCCCAGCCGCCTAGGGTGTAGTCGATCTCCGCCGCCCGGATTTCGGCCGTCATCTCAGCGCAGTTGTAGGGAGTCAGATAATGGCGGTTTTCCTCCCTGACCCGCAGCTCGGGACGCACCGCCTCATAAAAATAGCGGTGCATAAATGTGCGGAAGTTGTTGGGGTCGTTTTCCGAGAGGAGCTTGCCCTCCCAGTCTAGGTTTTCATCCATATGATAGCAGATCATGTTGTTCAGCGAGACGTTCTCCTCATTGACCATGCGCGCAAAGGGTTCATACCACTGCTTGGGACCGCAGGGGACAATCGCGCGGTAGACGCGTCCTTCCCGGTTGGCCGCCTTGATGTCCTCCACAAAGTCGCGGGCCATCACCTCGCCGAGGGCTTCGGCGTCCCTGACGATGCGCAGCGGCACCCGCCGGTCCGGATGGTCGCACAGCTGCTCCATGGGAATGGAGCACCATTCATACAGTTTTTTTCGATCCATAAAATTCATCCTTTCGTTGTCAGATATCCAAAGCTTTATGCAGGCAGGATGAGATACTCCTTACCTGCCTCCAGCGTCAGAATCAAATGTTCTCCCCTGCGCCGGGAGGGGCAGGGTGCCGCCAGAGCACCCGTTTCGTCCCGGATGGCGTATTCCCCCGCAAACTGCGGCTTGAGCGTCAGCGAACGCAGCGCCCCGGCCTCGTACCGCGCCGAGATGAGAATCCCCCGTTCCCCGCGGAAATCCTCAAAGGCGACCTCCCGCCGTTTCCACTCTTCGGGGATGGCGGGGAAAAGCTCCAGGACCCCGTTTTCCGATTTCAGCAGCATCTCCTGCAGGGCGTCCGCCCCGCAGATGGTTCCCTCCAGGGTAAACGGACGGTAATGGTACCACGAAAGCCCGCGCCGCTTGAAGTCCCCGTTGAGGTTGAAGCCGTTGCGCGCACAGAAGCATTCCCAAAAAAGCTTCAGATGGTAAGCCGCTCCCTCCCCGTTACGCTGCAGGGCGAAGAACTCGGCAAACCAGGGGAAGGAAAAGCCGACCCATTGTCCGTAGCCCAGATCCTCCATGTTGTGGACGGTGGCGTCGATGATTTCCCGGTCGCCGGGACGGTCGGGATCCAGCAGCCGCAGGGGATGGATGGCCATGGCGTGGGCGAAATGGCGCTGGGATTCCAGAAGGCTTTCGTCGGGGCTAACCATCAGGACATTATGGGCGTTGACCGCGAGCGGCGCAAGGTGATGGAGCACCTCTTCCCAGCGTTTTTCCTCCCCGTTTTCCATCAGGCGCGCAAAGCGGGAAAGCTGACGGAAAAGATAGAGCAGCAGGGCCTGGTCATAGTTGCTGTTGGGGGTGACCCAGGCCTCCAGATTGTCGTTGTGCAGCTCGGGGGAACTGGAAACCGGCAGGGTCAGAAAGCCCTTATCATCCTCCTTTAACAGGCAGAGGATAAATTCCGCCGTCTCTTTCAAATAGGGATAGGCGCGCCCGCGCAGGAAGGCTTCGTCCCCGGTGTAGGTATAATGCCGTTCAAAGAGCTGACACAGCCAAAGCTGATTGGTCGGAGCGAGGGAGTACATCGGCCAGCCGCTCAACGCCGTGCCGTCAATCGCCATGACCGAGGGCAGGCAGGCTCCCGCAGCGCCGTAAAAGCTCTTTGCAAAGGCGCGCGCGGCCGGCTGGAGCGACCAAAGATAGTCCAGGAAACTCTCGCCCTCCGGCAGATGGTTGGCCTTGAGATAGTGATAATAGGACATCTGCGTGTTGAGGTCGTGGTGGTAATCTCCCTTCCAGGGCGGCATCTCGCCGTTGTCCGCCGTCCAGACCCCCTGCAGCGGCATGGGCGGGCAGCCCTTGCGCGAGCAGGCGCCGAAGAGGTAGTTGACGAGATACCAGTTTTTTTCATACAGGGGGTCGGGCAGACGGACGGCGCTCTTGTCCCAGTAGCCGGCCCACCATTCCCTGTGCGCCTCCCTGTTGGCGTCATATCCCTCTTCCAGAAGCGCGCGCACCGTTTCCCCGGCCTTTTTAAGCCAATCCGCGCCGTCCAGACTGGAGGCCACGGTGTAGCACAGCTCCGAACCCGAGGGCGTATTGCGGGAGGCGACAAGCAAGGCGTAGGAAAGCTCCGCATTCACCCTCTGCAGGTACCATCTCAGATCCGTTTCCTCGCCAAACACGGGCGGATCATATTTGAGATGTTTGAGCGACATACGAGGCAAATCGGTATATTCCTCCCCTTTGACGCCAAAGTCAGGGTTTTTCAGATGGACGGAGTATGCATCCGACGGAATGCTTACCTTGACGAAACCCGCCCGCTTCTGCGCATGCAGATAGCTTTGCAGGGAAATCCCCTCTTCCCCGCGCTCCAAGGTCACCCCGGCCTCCGCACAGGCCAGGGCAAGGCGGGAGGATACCCGCCATCCCTCCCCGAAATCCAGGATCAGCTTGCCGGCCGGAATCTTGGTCGGCGTGGGGTGGCGGTTGATGTCCGTAAAGATGCGGCGGATGGCGTCCACCTCCCCCTTTTGAGCGAGGGAGGCCATCTTCCGGTAGGTAAAATCCGGTGAAAAGATGCCCTCGCAGGGGGTGTTGTCCCAAAGGTCTCCGCGGTCGAGCGTCATCCTCAGGGCGTTTCCTTCCCCCCAGAGCAGACAGCCGAGCAGGCCGTTTCCGAGGGGGATTGCGTCCTCCCATTCGGTGATGGGAGCGTCGTAAATCAAATCGCACAGCGGGCGGGGCATTCTGCTGTTCATTGTTTTCCTCCATTCGCGGCGTGATTCTCCGCTTCTCTGCACACCGCCGGATATTAAAAAATCAGCTCGGCGGTTCTCCAGATGCGGTTTTCCCCGTAGGGGAAGAGGGCGGGACGCAGGTAGAGAAGCCCTCTTTCCAGGTCCTGCGTGTATTCGAGCGGCGCGCCGTCGTCGTTCCAATAGGCCTTTTTCACTTCCCGCGTCACGCCGGAGAAGGCGCAGAAGCTCTTGAGGGGCGGGAGCATGACGTTCATGTTGCCGTAGGTGTCGATGCTGTCAACAAACAGGGTGAGGTTGCCCTCGGGCGTTTCCAGCGCAAAGCTGCTGCCGGTGCTTTCCACCCCGCACGGACGGCTGGTGTAAAAGGAGGGTGAGGCGGCCCGCAGGGACTTGCCCATCTCCTCAAGCAGGCCCCACTGGATGGTGGGGATGCGGCCGGAAAGGTCGGGACTGACGTTTAGAAGGAGATTCATCCCCGCTCCGCGGCAGCCGAAAGCGGCCGCGAGGAGCTCGCGCACCGATTTGTAATCGCAGTCGTGCGCCAGGCCCCAGTGGCGGTTCATGGGACAGCACATCTCCCCGGCGACATATTTTTCCGCGCCCTCCCGGTTCATGGGACGGGGTGCGCCCTGCTCAAAGGTGACGCAGTCGATCTCCGGGTGGACGGCCACCCCCTGGGCGCGCAGTCCGGTATTGTTGGTGATTATGGCCTCCGGCTGGAGCGTTCGGATCATACCGTAGAGGGCGTCGAGTTCCCAATCGGCCGAGGGGCGGCTCCAGTTGCCGTCAAACCACAGGCCGCCGAGCTTGCCGTAGCGCGTGCACAGCAGCTCGACCGAGGCGCGCAGATATTTCTGGTAGGCGGCAAAATCCTTTTCAAAGGAGGGTTCATACCAGTCGAGCGTGGTGTGGTACAGGAAGGGGACAAGCCCCTCCTCTCGGCAGAGGGTGACAAACTCAGCCACCAGGTCGCGGCCGTTCGGGGTATGCATCACGTCAAAATCGTTGAGACCGCGGGTGTCGTAAAGGGAGAAGCCGTCGTGATGGCGGGTGCTCAACACCGCGTAGCGCATGCCGGTCTGCCGGGCCAGCCGCAGAACGGGGCGCAGGTCGAAGCCGCTCCAGTCGAGCGAGCGGGCGTCCTTCTCATACTGCTCCCAGGACATTTCTCTGATTTTAAAGGCCCATTCTCCGTGTTCATAGCGCGTGTAGGGGCCGACGTGGATAAAAAGTCCCAACGCAAGGGACTCAAAATTTGCGATGTAGGGTGCGGGATTGGGTATCATATAGTTTCCTCTCTTTCCTGTTCTGTCCGGCAGCCGGCCGCTTCTCATTCCATGGGCTCCTCAAAAATCAGCTCGGCGGTTCTCCAGATGCGGTTTTCCCCGTAGGGGAAGAGGGCG
>CABSLJ010000201.1 GCA_902478455.1 uncultured Oscillospiraceae bacterium
GGCCAATGTTAACGCCCGGCTCAAAATATTCTACGGCTACCAGAGGGACATCGACATCGAACGCAGCCCGCTCGGCGGACTGCTCATCCGGCTGTTCGTCTACTGACGGACAACGTCCGCACGCACAGGCTGCAAAGGAGGTTCACGTTATGGAAGAAAAGATGCTAAGCATGCTGATTGCCGACGACGAGCCCATCATCGCCGACCGGATGTTCCGCATTTTCAGCGAATATCCGCAGTTTGAAGCCTACAAGGCATACAATGGTCTGCAGGCGCTCGAGCTTGTGGAAAAAAAGCGGATTGATTTGGCGCTTCTGGACATTTCCATGCCCAAGATTGACGGCATGGCGGTGATGAAGCGGCTCAAGGAGCTCTGGCCGGACGCATATGTGATCTTCCTGACCGGCTACAAAAGCTTCGATTACGCTTATGAATCGATACGCCACGACAGAGTCAAATACATCTTAAAGTCTGAAGGGGAGGCCGCCATCCGCGGAGCGGTGGACGGCACCCTCCGGGAAATGGAGGAGGAACACAGCCAGCAGGCGCTGCTCGAGCGGGCGCGCAGGCAGCTTGCCGAGCTGCGCCCGCTGATCCTGCAGAACGCGCTCTCCCGCATCCTAGCGGGAGAGGAAGCCGAGGCGTTGCGCTCCCTTCTGCCAAAGGAGGACCGCCTCTACCGCCCCGAAGGATTTTTCTTCGCCCTGTGCGAAATCACCTTTCTGCCCGCCGCCTCCAAGCGCTACTCCCTGCTGACCTGGCTGCTCGGCCTGCTCAGGGACCTGCTGCGCGAACCGCATCTCGGCTTTCCCGGTCCGGAGGAAAACCAGCTGTGCCTGGTGATTTTTCAAAACGCGCAGTCAGACAACATAATCCCTCAATTACAGACGATCTTTGAGCAGACACAGAACGTGCTGTTTTCCCAATACGGCGCCCGGGTCTCCTTCCTTTTGAGCGATGCGCCCTTGTGCCTTGCGCAGATGAAATCCTGCTATCTTCTTCTAAACCGCACGGCAAAAACCCATTGCGGCATGGAACTGCTCTGTGTGGAGGGAAAGCAGGAGGGCAAGCCAGCGGAATCCGCCGTGCTGAACGACCGCTTTGCCGGGCTGCGGCAGGCGTTATACGCCGGAAACAAGGAGGACTTCTCCGCCTGCTGCGAGGACATACGGCGGGAATTGCGAACGGCCGGCAGGCAGGAGCTTCTCCTGCTCTGGCACCGCGTTTGCTCGCTCTTCCTGGAATTTTATGCCCAGCGGTCGGACGATCCCGCCGAAAACGCCGGGCTCGCCGCACTGCTCTCCTTCTCGGAATTTTACCGGTCCGAACGCCTGATTGACCTGATCTCCGCCAGCGCGGAAGCCGTTTTCCAGCGGCAGAAGGCCTCCCTGCTGAACCATTCGGAGCAGCTTATCGCCCAGACCAACGCCTACATAGAATCCCATCTCAACGGCGATCTATCCCTTTCCGCTCTGGCCGGGAGGGTATACCTGAATCGTTCCTATTTTTCCCGTCTGTACAAGCAGGTGACGGGAGAAAACCTCTCCGATTTCATCAACACCCGCCGCATGGAGAGGGCCAAGGAGCTGCTGTCCTCCACGCAGGACAAGATCAGCGACATCGCCCTTCAGGTCGGCTTCGACTCCCCCTCCTACTTCACCGTCTATTTTAAAAAGTTCCAGGGGATTTCACCCATAGATTACCGGGAAAGTACGCAGGGCGCCTGAAAAGCGCGGAATATAAGTCCTGCAATTTTTCCCGCGGGGGCCTTTTACCCTGCGGAGGGCCGCCTTCCGCACACAGCGAAGCGGATATTTTTCTCCGTTGACTCTCGTTTTCCATGTATTGACCTCCTCCTGTTTTATGGTTGCCGCCGTCTTCGGGCGATGCTAGAATGAACCCAACAAACGGAGAAATGAACTCCTTTAACCATTGGAAGGATGGTGCAAGCACATGGAAAAAAACCAGATCAATCCGCATTTTCTCGCCTATGCGGCGGCGTCGCGCGATCTCAATCCCATCATAGACGGCAAACCCTATCCACTGCCGCGCAAGCAGGGAGAATTCTTCTTCCATTATAAGTTGATGCAGGAGGACCCCGCTTACCGGGAAAAGAATTTTTATTGGATGCACAATTTCAAGGTGCTTTTAACCAACGGCAGCCCCTGCATGCCGCCCGAACGGCTCGACGAGCTGACCCAATACGGCAGCGTCAACTTTTTTTACAACGCCTTCGGCGGATTCTATGAATTCGACGCCTTCAAAAGTCTGCGGGGTGAACTGCCCGAGTCGGATTTCGGCGATCCTCCATGCACCATCCTGCTCGACGACGACGGCCGTCGTCTGCCGGCCGAGCAGCCGGACGGTCCCTGGCGCTATGACATGGTGGAACGCCACGGAGAATGGCTGATCAATCCCGCAGAGCCGATCGGCGGGCGTTCGAGCGGGGACTTCGGAGGCTATTACAGCGGCCGCGCCTATTATTTTGACTACGCCGCCGACCCGGACGGCCTTGCAAACTACATGGCCGGCGTGCTCGAGCGCTTCAGTGAGAAAAGCCACTACAACGGCGCCTTTTTCGATTACTGCTCGTCCGGCTGGAAGGGGGGCTTTCTCCCCCGGCGCGTACTGTCCCTCTATGCCGAACGGTACGGACTTCTGTTGCCTGACGGAACCCCCGACATTCCCCGCGCCTGTGAGCGCTACGACCGCGACGCCGGCTGGTTCCTCTACCTGCTGCGCCAGCGCCTTTCCCGAAAGATCGACATCTTCGCCAATCAGAGCTTCTACTCCTATAAAGACTATTATCCCGCCATCGATCACGATATCACCGAAAGCTATTTCGTCAGCTTCGCCTACGGGAGAGACGGAAAGGAGATTCTGGTGGAGGGAAAAGACGGAACGCTCTCTCCTCTCTTCACCACACAAACCTTCTACCGCGGGTTCAAGGACAGCATTACCGACGCCACCCCGGCGGCCCGCGCCAACACGGCGGAGGACACTGTCTCCATGGGCGAGGGGGAAAACACGGTCGGCCAGATTGTCGCGCGCGCCCTTCCGGCCCTGCGCACCGCGCGCACCTTCAGCGGCTGCCCCAAGTTCTATTTTCTCGATTATATGATCCCCCGCTACCGCAAGACGGGCAGGCAGATGGACGGAAAGGACATTTACCGCATCGAAACCGACCGTGAGGCCATTTTTTACGCGCTTTCCTGGTACCGTCTTTTTAACTGCGAGGGTTCGGTTTCCGACTGGTACGGCGGCTGCGGCGACTTCGACAAGGACGACCTTTACTTCATAGACCCCGGGAAGACGCTCAACGACGCCTTCCTGACCTTCCGGAAGGACGGCTCTCCAGCGGACAGCGACGAAGATGCCGATTATGTGGTCCGCTTCTTTGAACACTGCGCCGTCCTCGTCAGCGCCGACCCCGTGCGGGAAGAAACCCGCTATGTGCTGGCGCAGGACTGGATGCCGCAGGGCGTGCGCGGCCTGTACGACATGTTCGAGCGCAGCTACCGGGAGGGGACCGATTCCGTCCTTGTGCGCCCCAACCACTATGAGCTGCTGGACGGCTACCAGAATCCCAACGATCCGCTCGACATCGACGACGGCTTCCGGCCGGTTGGAAGGGTCTTTATGTACGTCCGCTGAGCAAGCCCGAAAGGGATCAAAAAAGCTCCCATTCCGGCCGCAAATGAATCAAATTAAAAAATCGGAGATACCCTCTCCGGTGAAAAAAGGACCGTGCTCTGAGTAAACAGAGCACGGTCCTTTTAGTGGTTTTGCTGCTTGCCGTATGGCAGAATCCCGCTTCACAAATACTGATAAGCCCGGCATTGCGGCTGTTCTTCCGTCCGACGCGGGAAGGAGCGGGGGAGGTCTCCTTTCAGGCGGACAGACGCGGGACAGAATATGCTTATCTGGGCAGGGTCTCAAATTCCTCCAGCCACGCGTCCGCGATGAGGCGATGCCCCAGCTCGGTGGGATGCACGCCGTCCGCCGCCAGTGCGGCGCAGCCGTACTCCAGGGAAGCCTTGGCAAAGAGGGCGTCCAGCGGAATCAGCCGGGTTTTGTATTCCCGGGCGAGGGCGCGGACCGTCTGAATCTCCGGGTCGAGCGTTTCCCGCCAGGTTCTGCGGTCATCGGGATAAGGGAGCACAAAGGGTTCCATGAGGATGATCTTAGCTTCGGTGTTCGCCCGGACCTGATCGAGCAGGAAAACATAGTCCCTCTCAAAATCGGCGATGGGGGTTTCATCGTTGCTGTCATACTTCCTCCAGCAGTTGTTGATGCCGATGAGGATAGTAAGCACATCCGGGCGCAGGACAAGG
>CABSLJ010000202.1 GCA_902478455.1 uncultured Oscillospiraceae bacterium
GTATCACGGCATGACGGTGGCTTCGGTCAATGAACTGCTCTACCAGGCGGGAGAAAAACTCCTGAATGAATAAGCAAAAGCCGCTCGCCGGAAATCCCGTCGGACGGCTTTTTTGTCGCATTTTGGCTGAACAGAAGCGAAAAGGGGGACCCCTTTGCCGGTGAAAGCATATTAAATCCACCCCGGCGGGTAGCCGGTTGCGTCACACCGCCTGTGGCGACGGACAAAAAGGGGGGAGCTGTTTTAGTAGAATATGAAAAAAGAGCACTTACCTGCAAAGGTAAGTGCTCTTTGGTGCGAGTGACGGGACTTGAACCCGTACGTCATGCAACACACGCCCCTCAAACGTGCCTGTCTGCCAGTTCCAGCACACTCGCAAATCACTTGATTATTATAGCATCGGTCACAGAGGCTGTCAAGCCTTTTCTGCTTCTTTTTCGTGTTTGGAGAAAATCATTTTTATTGGCGAAGAACGGGATGTGATATCGCAATTTCTGTATACGGCGGAGCAGGCTTGATCAGACGTCGGCTGTTTTGGAAAAAGAAGGCGTTTTGCCGCAATCCCAGTGTTATTCCCGGGAAATATTTGATATAATAAGAACGAAACCGAGTGAATCGAACAACGGGGGTAACAATATGCTGTTAACGGAACTACTGGGAGGGCTTTCTTATACCTGCGCCGTTCCCTTGGATGGGGTGGAAATCAGCGATATAGTTTATGATTCCCGCAAGGCGGAGCCGGGCTGTGTCTTTTTCTGCCTGCGCGGGGCGGATACCGACGGCCACCGTTACGCCGGGAGCGCCGTGCAGAAGGGAGCGGCCGCGATTGTGGCTGAGGATCCGCTTGAGGGCTTTGACGTTCCTGTGATCCTGGTGGAGGATACCCGCCGGGCGATGGCCTGCGCAAGCGCGGCCTATTTCGGTCATCCGGCTCGGTCCCTGCGGACAATCGGCGTGACGGGCACCAAGGGCAAGACGACCACGGCTTGCATGATCCGTTCTGTTTTGGAGCGGGCCGGACACAAGACCGGCATGATCGGCACGCTCGGCATTGTGATTGGATCAAGCACTGTTCCAACCAACAACACCACGCCGGAATCGTATGAAATTCAGCGGGCCCTGCGCCGGATGGTCGAGGCGGGGTGCTCCTGCGCAGTGCTGGAGGCTTCCTCACTCGGCCTTAAATGGCACAGAACGGGCGGGTTTCAATTCGATTACGGCGTATTTACCAATTTTTCCCCCGACCACATCGGGAGCAATGAGCACGCCTCCCTGGAAGAATATCTGGCCTGCAAGAGCCTGCTTTTTCGCAATTGCAGAAAGGGACTGCTCAACCGGGACGACCCCCGCTGGCAGGAGGTGCTCGGGGCTCACACCTGCGAGGTGTCCACCTTCGGATTTTCGCCTGGGGCCGATCTCGTCGCTGTAAACGACCGGCTGGTGACGCGCCCCGGCTTCCTCGGCGCGGCGTTTGAGCTGCACGGCGCGCTTGAATGCTCGGTGGAGGTTGGTATTCCCGGCAAATTCAGCGTGTACAACGCGCTGGCGGCTGCGGCCGTCTGCCGGGAATTCGGCGTTTCCGTCCAGGCGCTCCAGGCGGGGCTGCAGGAGGTAAAGGTCAAGGGCAGGGTGGAACCGGTTCCCGTTCCGGGAAACTACACTCTTCTGATCGACTATGCCCACAATGCGGTGAGCATGGAGAATATCCTGACCACCCTGCGGGAGTACAACCCCCACAGGCTCGTCTGCCTGTTCGGGGCGGGCGGCAATCGCGCGCGCGCCAGGCGGTTTGAGATGGGGGAAATCTCCGGTAAACTGGCCGATCTCTCGGTCATCACGGCCGACAACTCCCGCGACGAGGATGTCATGGACATTCTGGCGGACATCAAAACCGGACTCGCGAAGACCAATGGCAAATTTGTGGAGATTCCCGACCGCAGGGAGGCCATCCGCTATTGCATCGAGCACGCGGAGGAGGGGGACATCATCGTACTCGCCGGCAAGGGACACGAGGATTATCAGGAAATCCACGGCGTCAAGCGCCATTTTGACGAGAGGGAGATCGTCCGCGATATTCTGGAAGATTTGAAAAAGGACTGATTGGATTTGGATAGACTGCAAGTGTCCGAAATCGTCGCGGCGGTCGGAGGAAGATTGCTGTGCGGAAGGCCTGCGGCCGCAGTGACGTCGGTCGGCATCAACAGCAGGGAACTGGCGCCCGGCGCGCTCTTTGTTCCCATCCGGGGCGCGCGGGTGGACGCCCACGATTTTATCCCGGCGGCGATAAAATCAGGCGCGGCGGCCGTGTTCACGCAGGAGCACGTCGAGGCCCCGGCGGATGCGGCCGGGGCGTGGATTGCGGTGAGGGATACCGCCCAGGCCCTTCAGGACCTTGCGGCCTGGTATCGGAGCCGGTTTTCCATCCCCGTGATCGGCGTTACGGGGAGCGTGGGGAAGACCACCACCAAGGAGATGGTGGCGGCCGCCCTCTCCGGCGCAAAACAGGTGCTCAAAACCGAGGGTAATTTTAATTCCCAGATCGGCCTGCCGCTGACCGTTTTCCGCCTGGAAAGCCGGCACGAAATCGCCATTCTGGAAATGGGTATGAGCGAAATTGGGGAGATGGGCCGGCTTGCGCGCATCGCGCGCCCCAACCGCGCTGTTGTGACCAACATCGGTCTATCCCACATCGAACAGCTCAAAACACAAGAGAACATCCGCGCGGAAAAGCTTCACATCATAGACTGCTTCCCGCCCGAGGGCGCGCTCTTCCTCAACGGGGATGATCCGCTCCTCCGGGCCGTGCGGAAAAGCCTGCCCTGCCGCGTGACGACTTATGGAACAAGTGCCGACTGCGATTTCCGCGCGGCGGACGTCGAAAGCGACGGAGAGACCACCCGTTTTCGTCTGTGCTGCCCTGAAGGGGAAATCGGCATTGAGCTCCCGGTGCTCGGCATCCACAATGTGGGGAATGCGCTGGCCGCCGCCGCTGTGGCGCTCGACGTCGGCGTGCCGCTCGAAAAAGCGCGGGAGGGCTTAAAAAACTACCACGGCGTGGCCATGCGCCAGGAAATCCACCGCTTTGGCGGCGTCACCGTGATAGACGATTCCTACAACGCGAGCCCCGATTCCATGAAAAGCGGGCTGGGCGTGCTCGCCTCCCTGCCGTGCGCGGGCAGGAAGCTCGCCGTGCTGGGAGACATGCTCGAGCTGGGGGACAGGTCGGAGGAGGCGCACGAGGCCACCGGTCGCGCCGCGGCCGGGAGCGGGGTGGATGTGCTCGTCACCGTGGGGGAGCGGGCGAGAAGGATTGCCGCCGGCGCGCGCGAAGCGGACGCAAAGCTGGAAATCGCCTCCTTTGACGGCACCCGCGAGGCCGCGCATTTTTTGACGTCCCGCCTACAGGCGGGGGATGCCCTGCTGGTCAAAGGGTCGCGCGGGATGCATATGGAAGAGATCGTGCAGGCACTGTCCAAAGCGTTTGGGGACGAAAAACGGGAACAGCAGTAAAGAAAAAGGAATGCCTTCTTCACAGGAAGAAAAGCATTCCTTTTTTGCGCGCCCGCCTTTCCCCTTGCAGGGAAAAAGGCGGTTTTGCGAAAAGCCGGATGCCCGCGGAAAGCTCTCCCGCAGGCCAGGATAGCAGAGGTTATGCCGTGCGACAGAAGGGAAAACGGAGGGGAGAACGGACGATTTGGAACGGGAGAAAGAGGCTAGCAATCGCTGTCCCGGTAGATTTCCGCCGCCGTGGCGGGCAGTCGACGGACGTGCTGCAAAAAGCCCAGGCTGGCTTTGGCCTCTTCGATGTTGTAGGAAAAATGAAGCGCGGCTCCGACCTCCGCGGCGACTCGGTCGAACAGCCCACACATGACGAAGACTGCCTTCCAGATTTCCTCCGTTCGGGCGGAGGCGTAGGTGGCAAGAAGCTCGTTCCAGTCCCGCTCGGGCAAAAAACGGTACAAATATTTGCCCGATTTCCCCGCGCTGCAGGCAAAGCCGGTAGCCAACCCCGCCTTCCAGGAAAGCATGCGGATCAGCTCGGGGCGGATGATCTGATTCAACTGATCCTGCACATAGGGAATCTCCCTGCGCCAGAGACCCTTTGCCACGTTGTTCAGGCACCACCAGAATTCGTTGCAGACGGCCAGAAATTCCGCCTCTGTCGGCCGCTTGATCCAGTAGTCCTCGTCGGTCGGTGCGGGCATGGCGGGCAGAAGACCATCCTTGTCCAACAGAATCTTGCAAAGCCGGTCCTTCCTGATTTCACGCACGGCGTACGGG
>CABSLJ010000203.1 GCA_902478455.1 uncultured Oscillospiraceae bacterium
CTTCAATTTATGAATATAATGAGACAAAATGATTGTTTATCCTGGAATATCAAATAAAATGGTTCTTGATGCGCTTTTGCGTCCATGGTAAACTGTATTCCAGTGCAAAACAATCGTATGCGGGAGGTGGACGCGCTTGGAAGAAGAGAGACTGCTTCTGGTTCATGAGGATGTTTTGCCCGATGTCTTCCGCAAGGTGGTTGAGGCAAAGCAATATCTCGTGTCCGGCGCCGCGTCGAGCACGGCGGAGGCCGCGCGAATGGCGGGCCTGTCCCGCAGTGCATTTTATAAATACAAAGATTCTGTTTATCCATATCACGCCAAGGGCGCCCAGCGGATCATCACCCTGCACGCGGTGCTCGAGGACCGGCCGGGCGTGCTGCTGGCGATGATCTCTGCCTTCTATGCTGCCGGGGCCAATATCCTGACAGTCAACCAGAATATCCCCGTTTTGGGGGTGGCGCTCGTTTCGGTGTCGGCGCGGGTGGACGGCATGACCATGTCGGTCGACCAGCTGCTTGCTTCCCTGCGGAAGATCAACGGTGTTCAGACCATTGAGAATATTTCGGGCGAATGAGCGCCCATCAATCAGAATGAGGTGTAAGGAATATGGTGGATATTGCAATTTTGGGTCACGGCGTGGTCGGTTCGGGCGTGGTGGAGGTGCTCTCCAGCCACAGGGAAAGCCTGGCGACGCGCGCCAGAGAGGAAATCCATATCAAATATATCCTGGACCTGCGTGAATTTCCGGACAGCCCCTTTGCCGACCGGTTTACCAAGGACTTTGAGCAGATTGTAAACGATCCGGACGTCCGCGTGGTGGTCGAGGTGATGGGGGGACTCAATCCCGCCTTTGATTACGTCCGGCGCAGCCTGCTTGCGGGCAAGAGCGTCGTCACCTCCAACAAGGAGCTGGTGGCGGCCAAGGGAGCCCAGCTGCTGCAGATCGCTCAGGACAACAACGTCAATTTCCTGTTTGAGGCGAGCGTCGGCGGCGGTATTCCGATCATCCGTCCCATCAGCCAGTGCCTTGCGGCCAATGAGGTCACGGAGATCGCCGGCATCCTCAACGGGACGACCAACTTTATTTTAACCAAAATGATCCGCGAGCAAATGACCTTTGAGGACGCGTTGGCCCTGGCGCAGAAGCTGGGCTACGCCGAGCGCAATCCGGCGGCCGACATCGAAGGTCACGACGCCTGCCGGAAAATCTGCATTCTCGCCTCTCTGGCGTTCGGCAAGCATGTGTATCCCGAACAGGTGCACACCGAAGGCATTACCGGCGTCACGCTGGAGGACGTAGCCTACGCAGAAGCGTGGGGGGGCGTCATCAAGCTCATCGGGCGCGTCAAAGTGCTGGAGGACAAACGCCTGCAGATCGTTGTGGCGCCTATGATCCTCTCCCGGGAGAGCCAGCTCTCCAGCGTGGACGACGTCTTCAACGGCATCATGGTGCGCGGGGACGCGACGGGCGACGTGGTCTTCTACGGCAAGGGCGCGGGCAAGCTGCCCACCGCGAGCGCCGTGGTGGCCGATGTGATCGATTGTATCAAGCATTTCAAGGCGCGCAAATATCTCTATTGGTCGGAGGGTTCGAGCGACTACGTGGCCGATTACCGCGAGGACGTCTTTGCTTTTTACGTTCGCCTGCTTTCCACAGACAGCGCGGCTGTTCCCCTGCCCGAGGGCGCCAGACGGATTTACCGCGACGGCGCGCCGGAAAACGAATATGCCTTTGTGACGCCGGTCATGACGGTTGCCTCGCTGGAAAAGCTGCTTTGCGATTATGACGCCCAGGGAATCAAGAGGCTTGCCGCGCTGCGGATCGCCGAGCTTTGATCCTCCGGGGTAAGGAGTGTTTTTCATATGATACGCATCCGGGTTCCCGCGACGAGCGCCAACCTCGGCTCCGGCTTTGATTCGCTCGGCATCGCGCTGACCCTTTACAATTCGGTCTGGATGGAAGAATTCGACGGAATCTTCATCACCTCACGCGATACAATGAAGGTGCCCGCCGACCGCACCAATCTGATCTATTGGTCGGCCGAACAGCTTTACGCCGAATGCGGCAGAAAGCTGCCGGGCCTCAAGATCGAACAGCAGAGCGACATCCCCATGGCGCGCGGACTCGGCAGCAGTTCGGCCTGTATTGTGGCCGGCCTTCTGGGCGCCAACCGTTTTCTGGGCGGACCTCTTTCCACGCAGGACTTGGTCAACCTGGCCTGTAAAATTGAGGGACATCCGGACAACACCACCCCCGCGCTGCTGGGCGGTCTGGTCGTTTCAGCCATGGAGGGGGGAAGGGTGCACAGCGTGAGCGTCCCCGTATCCGAGCGGATCCGCTTTGCGGTTTTTATCCCGCCCTTCGAGCTCAAAACAGAGGTCGCGCGCGGCGTCCTGCCGGAGAGCTATTCCCGTGAGGATGCGGTTTATAACCTCTCCCGCTCGGCGCTCATGACGGCGGCCCTCTTTTCGGGCAGCCTGGAGAATCTGCGTGTAGCCGTGCAGGATAAATTGCATCAGCCCTACCGCATGCAGTTTATCCCCGGTATGGAGACGGTTTTCCGCACGAGCTATGAGCTGGGCTCATTCGGCACCTATGTCAGCGGCGCGGGGCCGTCGATCATCTCGATTGTCGACGCGCAGGCTGCGGAACAGTTTGAACAGTATGGACTTTCGCATCTGGAAGAAATGGGCATTCACGGCTGGCGGCTGGAGCTCCTGGACACAGACTCGGCCGGTGCCGGAATCTATATCAGTTAGGATGCGGCCGCTTTGGCCGTAAGCCTTGGCCTCAGACCGCCGAAGGCGTCTGGGCGGAATCTGAGATCTAATTTATGGAGGGATAGGTAGATATGAGCCTCACCGTACAAAAATTTGGAGGAAGCTCCGTCGCAAACGCCGAGCGCGTTTTCAATGTGGCCGATATCATTACGAAGACGTACAACGCCGGGAATGATGTTGTGGTCGTGGTTTCCGCACAAGGGGATACCACCGACGACTTGATCGACAAGGCCAACGAGATCAATCCGGATGCGTCCAAGCGTGAAATGGATGTTCTCCTCTCCGCCGGAGAGCAGATTTCCATCTCTCTGCTCGCCATGGCGATTGAAAAGCTGGGTTTCCCGGTGGTATCCCTGCTCGGCTGGCAGGCGGGCTTTGTGACAAGCTCCAATTGCTCCAGCGCCCGCATCAAGCGCGTAAGGCCTGACCGTATCCGCAAGGAGCTGGATAAGAAGAACATCGTCATCGTAGCGGGCTTCCAGGGTATCAACCGCTATGACGACGTGACCACCCTGGGCCGCGGCGGATCGGACACGAGCGCCGTCGCCATTGCGGCGGTAATGCACGCCGACCTCTGCCAGATTTACACCGACGTGGAGGGCGTGTATACTGCCGATCCGCGCAAAGTGCCAAACGCGAAGAAGCTGGATGTCATCTCTTATGATGAGATGCTGGAACTCGCCACGCTGGGCGCGCAGGTGCTCAACAACCGTTCTGTAGAGATGGCCAAAAAATACAACATCGAGCTCGAGGTGCTTTCGAGCCTGACCCGCAAACCTGGTACAATTGTGAAGGAGGCTACCAAAATGGAGAAAATGTTAATCAGCGGTGTTGCGAAGGATGTCAATGTCGCAAGAATATCGATCGTCGGCGTGCCGGATAAGCCGGGTCTTGCTTTTAAGATCTTCTCCAAACTGGCGGCCAAGGATATCAATGTGGACATTATCCTGCAGTCGGTGGGCCGCGACGGCACCAAGGATATCACCTTCACCGTTGCGCAGTCCAACCTCAAGCCGGCGCTCAATATGCTCAACGACTATATGGAGGTCATGGGCGCGAGCGAGGTGCTTTATGACGATAAGGTGGGCAAGGTGTCCATCGTCGGCGCGGGCATGGAAACCCATGCGGGCGTTGCGGCGCAGATGTTCGAGGCCCTCTATGAAGCGCAGATCAACATTCAGATGATTGCTACCAGCGAGATCAAGGTATCCGTCCTCATCGATGAAGAGGATGCGGACAAAGCCGTGGTAGCCATCCACAATAAGTTTTTCCCCAGCGACAATCAATAAATCGATGCCGGGACCGCGGATTAGAAATGATCTGCGGTCCCGATTCGTCCAGAATGATGTGCCGTCCGTTTGCAATAAAATTGGAGAAGAATTTGCAGAAATCGCTTGCTTTTCCAGGGAGGATATGATAAAATAATCGTCGTTGACATTTCCGGGTGTAGCGCAGATTGGTAGCGCGCTTGAATGGGGTTCAAGAGGCCGC
>CABSLJ010000204.1 GCA_902478455.1 uncultured Oscillospiraceae bacterium
GCGCGGCAGGAGATGAAGGCGCTTATATAACTTCATCGCAAAGAAATGTTGACTTGATCTGCTAACAATCAAAATAAAAAAGGGCGCGCGCCTGCGCGTTTCCTCCGACCTTCCACCGAACAGGAGGGGGCGGACGCGCGGCAGGCGCGCTTTTTGTATTTTGGCGGACCGTGTCTCTTTGGAATATCGCCTGCAAACGGTTGTTTCATGAGGTCAATTGTAAATAATTTATGAAAATCAAAAATTTGGGAATTTTAGTCTTGATTTTTACTGCGGATATGGCTAAAATAGGTTTAGCACTCAAGAAGATCGAGTGCTAAACTTCTGAATCATATTGCTTTGAAGGAGGCAGTCTATTATGACAATCAAACCCCTAGCTGACAGAGTGGTCATCAAGATGGAAGAGGCGGAAGAAACCACCAAGAGCGGTATCGTCCTCGCCGGCTCCGCAAAGGAGAAGCCCCAAATTGCCCAGATCATCGCGGTCGGCCCCGGCGGTGTGGTAGACGGCAAGGAAGTACAGATGTACGTCAAGGTTGGCGACAAGGTCATCACGAGCAAGTATTCGGGTACCGAAGTCAAGTTTGACGGCGTGGAGTACACGATTGTCCGTCAGTCGGATATTCTGGCTGTTGTGGAATAAGAAGCAATTTAAATTACGGGAGGCATTTTGATTATGGCTAAGCAGATCATTTACGGCGAGGACGCCAGAAAAGCCCTTTTGAGCGGCATCAACCAGCTCGCCGACACTGTTAAGATCACCCTCGGCCCCAAGGGCCGCAACGTCGTGTTGGACAAGAAGTTCGGCGCTCCGCTGATCACCAACGACGGCGTGACCATCGCCAAAGAGATCGAACTGGACGACGCTTTTGAGAACATGGGCGCGCAGCTCGTCAAGGAAGTGGCCACCAAGACCAACGACGTCGCCGGCGACGGCACCACCACCGCCCCCCTGCTGGCGCAGGCGCTCATCCGTGAGGGCATGAAGAACGTCACCGCTGGCGCGAACCCGATGGTTCTGCGCAAGGGCATTCAGAGCGCCGTGGACGCCGCTGTGGACGCGGTCATCAACAACTCCAAAAAGGTCACCTGCTCGGACGACATCGCCCGCGTGGCCACCGTTTCGGCCAGCGACGAATTCATCGGCAAGCTCATCGCCGAAGCGATGGAGAAGGTCAGCGCCGACGGCGTCATCACCGTTGAGGAGAGCAAGACCGCCGAGACCTATTCCGAGGTTGTCGAGGGCATGATGTTCGACCGCGGCTACATCACTCCCTACATGGTCACCGATACCGAGAAGATGGAAGCCGTCATTGACGACGCCTACATTCTCATCACCGATAAGAAGATTTCCAACATTCAGGAGATCCTGCCCCTGCTCGAGCAGATTGTCCAGTCGGGCAAGAAGCTGGTCATCATCGCCGAGGACGTTGAGGGCGAGGCTCTCTCCACCCTGATCGTCAACCGTCTGCGCGGCACCTTCACCTGCGTGGCTGTCAAGGCTCCCGGCTTTGGCGACAGAAGAAAGGAAATGCTCCGAGACATCGCCATCCTCACCGGCGGCCAGGTCATTTCCGAGGAGCTCGGCCTTGAGCTTAAGGAGACCACCGTCGCTCAGCTCGGCCGCGCCCGTCAGGTCAAGGTCGACAAGGAGAACACCATCATCGTCGACGGCGCCGGCAACCCGGACGAAATCAAGGGCCGCGTCAGCCAGATCCGCTCGCAGATTGAAGTGACCACCTCCGATTTCGACCGTGAAAAGCTCCAGGAGCGCCTGGCGAAGCTTTCCGGCGGTGTGGCCGTCATCAAGGTCGGCGCTGCGACCGAAATTGAGATGAAGGAAAAGAAGCTGCGCATCGAAGATGCTCTGGCCGCCACCAAGGCCGCCGTGGAAGAGGGCATCGTCGCCGGCGGCGGCGTGGCCTTTATCAACGCCATTCCCGCTGTGGCCGCTCTGATTGAGAAGGCCGAAGGCGACGAGAAGACCGGTATGACCATCGTCCTCAAGGCCCTTGAGGAGCCGGTGCGCCAGATTGCCATCAACGCCGGCGTGGAAGGCTCCATCATCGTGGAGAACATCAAGAACTCCGGCAAGGTCGGCTACGGCTTCAACGCCCGCACCGAGGAATATGCCGACATGATCTCCGCCGGCATCGTCGACCCGACTAAGGTGACCCGTTCCGCGCTGCAGAACGCCGCTTCTGTCGCCGGTACGGTGCTGACCACCGAGTCCCTGGTCGCAGACAAGAAGGAACCCCCGGCACCCGCCGCTCCCGCTGCTCCCGATATGGGCGGCATGTATTAATATCCCCTTCAAAGCAGAATCGAGCCCCCGGCCAATGGCCGGGGGTTTTTGCGTCTCAGCTTCCGCCGTTTTCCTTGGCGGACATAATCTGTTCCGTCTCCCCATAGAATAATTAAATCGAGCAATGTTTTCCAAGAGGACGCGTGTATGCGAGCGCTTCCGCCCGGATGCGCTTTGCAGCGGCAGGGACAGACAGGACCATAAGCTTTCTCAAATTGCTCAAATTTGCCCCCAGAACGCTCCCTAAAAGCTTTGTGTTTCCCCAAAAAATATGTTAGAATGGTCACAAATACAAAGGAGGTGAGCGTATGGAACCATATATTCCCTATGTATGGCTCGCAGTCGTGGTCATCATGGCGATTGCGGAAGGAATGACCGCACAGCTGGTTTCGATCTGGTTTGTGGTGGGAGGCGTGGCCGCCCTGATTGCCAGCGTCTGTTCCGCCCCGATCTGGCTGCAGGTGGTGCTCTTCATCGGCGTGACCCTTTTGACCCTGATCGTCACCCGCCCCTTCGTGAAAAAGGTGATGCGCTTCCAAAAGACGGAAACCAACGCCGACCGCTACATCGGCAGCGACGGTCTGGTGATTCTGGAAATCAACAATGAACTCGGCCAGGGCCAGGTCAATGTATCCGGGAGCATCTGGACGGCGCGCACGGTGGACAACGCCATCCTGCCGGTTGGCGCCAGAGTCAGAGTGGAAAACATCGAAGGCGTTAAGCTCATGGTGAGAGCTTTGGAACAATAAATTATTTTGAGGAGGTATATTCATGGATCCTGTCATTTGGGTGCTCATTGCGCTGGTGATTCTGATCGTCATCCTGATCATCGCCAACATTAAGGTGGTCCCGCAGGCACACGCCTTTGTCATCGAGCGTCTGGGCGCTTATCATGCGACATGGGGCACCGGTCTGCACGTCAAAATTCCGTTTATCGACAAGGTCTCCCGCAAGGTTTCCTTAAAGGAGCAGGTGGTTGATTTCCCGCCCCAGCCGGTGATTACCAAGGACAATGTCACCATGCAGATCGACACGGTGGTCTACTTCCAGATCACCGATCCCAAGCTTTACACCTACGGCGTGGAGCGTCCCATCTCAGCCATTGAAAATCTCTCGGCCACCACGCTGAGAAACATCATCGGCGAACTCGAGCTCGACCACACCCTGACGTCCCGCGACGTCATCAACACCAAAATCCGCGTCATCCTCGATGAGGCGACCGACGCCTGGGGCATCAAGGTCAACCGCGTTGAGCTGAAAAACATCCTGCCGCCCAGAGAAATTCAGGACGCCATGGAGAAACAGATGAAGGCCGAGCGTGAGCGCCGCGCCCGCATTCTGGACGCGGAAGGTGAAAAGCGCAGCGAAATCCTGGTGGCGGAAGGTCACAAGGAAGCCGCTATCCTGCGCGCAGACGCCGTCAAGGAAACCAAAATCCGAGAGGCCGAGGGCGAGGCGACGGCCATCCGCGCCGTCCAGCGCGCCTTTGCAGACAGCCTGGTCATGCTGAACGAAGCCGCCCCGAGCGACCGCGTTATTTCACTCAAGGGGCTGGAAGCCTTCGCCAAGGCGGCGGACGGAAAGGCCACCAAGATCATCATTCCTTCGGAAATTCAGTCTCTGGCCGGAATGGCCGCCTCCTTAAAGGAGTTCTTTGCCGACACGCCGGAGAATCCTGCCAAAGAGGAGAAATAATCCTGTATTCAAGAGGGTCCCGCACAAAAGCGGGACCCTTTGTGCGATTGCGCCGGACGGCCTTCTCATCTCCCGGCGAAAGGAGAACGCGATATGTTTACAAATGACGGCATGCATCTTGTGATAGGCATTGATTTGTTTCTGGCGGCAGCGGTTGTTCTGACCGCTTCTCTTTTGCTGCGGAAAAGAAGCCGCTTTTGGATTTACGGAGTGGGGATGAGCCTGATCCTGTCTCTTATACACATCTGACGCTGCCGACGAATA
>CABSLJ010000205.1 GCA_902478455.1 uncultured Oscillospiraceae bacterium
GATATTCGCATACCTCCTGCCGGAACCACCGAGGACGCGAATGCACATGATCTCCTTCGCACCGGTGTTGTCGGCTACCTTGAGGCAGGTCTGCTGTTGTACCACAGGTTGTTCCTCCTTTCAGGGGGCGCCGGAGCGCCCAACCGACCTTTACTTCGCTCGTTCGATGATCTGGGCCACGCGCCATCTCTTATCCTTGGAAAGGGGACGGGTCTCCATGACCATGACGCGGTCGCCCACCTTGCATTCGTTCTTTTCATCATGCGCCTTCAGCTTCACGGTGCGCTTGATGATCTTCTTATACAGAGGATGGCGGACATGGTCCTGGATCGCGATAACGACGGTCTTGTCCATCTTGTCGCTGACCACCGTGCCGACCTGCGTTTTTCTCAGATTCCGTTCGCTCACAGTTTACTCCTCCTTCCCTTACGCCTCGGCGCCGTTCTTCAGTTCTTTCTCGCGCACCACGGTTTTGATGATGGCGATTTCCTTCCGGACGGCCTTCAAACGCATCGGGTTGTCGAGCTGATTGATGGCATGCTGGAACCGAAGATTGAACAGCTCGGTCTTGAGGTCCTTCAGCCTGTTCTGAAGCTCGGTATCGTTCATTTCACGGATTTTTTCCATTTCGGTGTTCTTCATGCCTGCTCACCATCCGTTTCTTCCTTACGGACAAATTTGCACTTGATGGGCAGCTTGTTCGCCGCGAGACGCAGCGCTTCCCGCGCCGTCTCCTCGGATACGCCGGCGATCTCGAACATCACGCGGCCGGGCTTGACAACCGCCACCCAGTATTCGGGAGAACCTTTACCGGAACCCATTCGGGTTTCCGCCGGCTTCTCGGTAATGGGCTTGTCGGGGAAAATCTTGATCCAGACCTGACCGCCTCTCTTGGTGTAACGGGTCATGGCCACACGGGCGGCCTCAATCTGATTGGAGGAGATCCAGGCCGGCTCCAACGCCACCAGGCCGAACTGGCCGTAGGTGACCTGGTTGCCGCGGCTGGCTTTGCCGGTCAGGCGGCCACGGTGCACGCGGCGGTATTTGACTCTCTTTGGCAGCAGCATTACTTGCGGCCTCCTTCCCTGCGGGACTGGTTCTGGGCCTTAACGGCGCCGGCCAGCACCTCGCCGCGGTAGATCCACACCTTGACGCCGATGCGGCCGTAGGTGGTGTGCGCCTCGGCGAAGCCATAGTCGATGTCGGCGCGCAGGGTCTGCAGCGGGATGGTCCCTTCATGATACTGTTCGGTACGGGCGATTTCCGCGCCGCCCAAACGTCCGGACACCTGGGTCTTAATGCCCTTGGCGCCCAGCCGCATGGCGCGGCCGATGCACTGCTTCATCGCACGGCGGAAGGAAATGCGCTTCTCCAGCTGGGCGGCAATGTTCTCGGCCACCAGCTGCGCGTTGACATCGGGGTTGCGTACCTCGACGATATTGATCAGGGTGGGCTTGCCGAGCATCTTTTCGCAGGTCTGGCGGAGCTTTTCGATCTCCGCGCCGCCCTTGCCGATGACGATGCCGGGCTTGGCGCAGTGAATATGGACGCGCACGCGGGAGGCGTCGCGTTCGATCTCGATTTTCGGCACGCCGGCGGCGTACAGGGTCTTCTTCAGGTATTTGCGCAGGTTATAGTCCTGCACCAGGGTATCGCCGATCTGATTCTCTTTGACGAACCAGCGGGAATCCCAGTCCTTGATGACACCGACACGAAGGCCGTGGGGATTGACTTTCTGTCCCATAACTTTCCTCCTCCTCGCTTATTCTTTCTCTTTGAGCACCAGGGTGATATGCGACGTTCTCTTTTCGATACGGTACGCACGGCCCTGAGCTCTCGGACGGATACGCTTGAGAATCGGTCCGGGACAGACGAAGCATTCGGCAACATAAAGGCTGTTCCGATCCATGTTGTAGTTGTTCTCCGCGTTGGCGGCCGCGGACTTGAGCAGCTTGCTCAGATACTCGCAGGCGGCCTTGGGGGTATGCTGCACAATCGCCATGGCGACGTCAACCGGCTGGTTGCGGATGAGGTCGAGAACGATTTGCACCTTTCGGGGGGAAATGCGGGCGTATTTGATTTCAGCCCTTGCTTCCATGGTGTTTCTCTCCTTTCAAGCCGCTTACTTGCCGGTGTTGGAACTCTTGGAGCCGGCATGGCCCCGGAAGGTCCGGGTGGGTGCGAATTCGCCCAGCTTATGTCCAACCATATCCTCGGTGACATAAACCGGCACGTGCTTGCGCCCGTCGTGCACGGCGATGGTGTGTCCGACGAAATCCGGGAAAATCGTGGAGGCGCGGCTCCAGGTCTTCAAAATGCGCTTTTCACCGGACTGGTTCATTTCCTGAATCCTTTTGAGCAGCACGGGCTGTACGAAAGGACCCTTTTTCACGCTTCTGCCCATTGATGTAATCTCCTTTCGTTACTTGCTGCCGCGGCGCTTCACAATGAACTTATCCGAACGGTTGTGATGCTTGCGGGTCTTGTAGCCCAGGGCGGGTTTGCCCCACGGGGTAACCGGGCCCGGACGGCCGATGGGGGATTTGCCTTCACCACCGCCGTGGGGGTGGTCACACGGGTTCATGACGGAACCGCGGACGGTGGGACGCCAGCCCATGTGACGCTTGCGGCCGGCCTTGCCGATCTTGACGTTTTCATGATCCAGATTGCCCACCTGGCCAATGGTAGCCATGCAGTTGAGCGGCACATACCGCATCTCGGAGGAGGGCAGGCGGATCAAAGCCATGTTGTTTTCCTTGCCCATCAGCTGGGCCATAACGCCGGCGCTGCGGGCCAGCTGAGCACCCTTGCCCGGATACAGCTCCACGTTGTGGACAAAGGTACCGGTGGGGATGCTGGACAGCGGCAGGGCGTTGCCGGGACGGATGTCGACATCAGCGCCGGACACCACGGTGTCCCCTACCTTCAGGCCCTGGGGAGCCAGGATATAGCGCTTCTCGCCGTCCTCATACTGGACCAGAGCGATATGGGCGCTGCGGTTGGGATCGTATTCCAGGGTAAGCACCTTGGCGGGGATATCTGCCTTGTTGCGCTTGAAATCGATGATGCGGTACTTGCGCCGGTTGCCGCCTCCGCGGTGGCGGACGGTGATGCGGCCGTAGCTGTTGCGGCCGGCATTTTTCTTCAGAGGAGCCAGCAGGCTCTTCTCCGGTTCCACCTTGGACAGGGGGCTGTAGTCGAGGACCGACATGCCGCGACGTCCGGGGGTGGTCGGTTTATACGTTTTGGTTGCCATTCCGATTCACTCTCCTATAATTGGGCTTTGCAGGGCGGGGCCGCCGCCCTATACGTTGCCTTGTCCCGAAATCCCCGGCTTAGAACATGCCGTCGAAGAACTCGATGGTCTTGGAATCGGGAGTCAGGGTGATGATGGCCTTTTTCCAATCGGAGGTATAGCCCTCAAAGCGGCCCGTACGGCGCTTGGCGCCTTTCATGCTGACCGTATTCACCTTCAGCACCTTCACGCCGAAGATCTCTTCCGCCGCTTTGGCGATTTCGATCTTGTTGGCGGTCTTGGCGACACGGAAGGTGTACTTCTTCTCACCGATGACCTGCACGGCCTTTTCCGTGATCACCGGGGCGAGGATAATGTCGCGAGCGTTCATTATTTGTACACCTCCTCGATCTTGGTGACAGCGTCCTTCAGCACGATGAATTTATCGGCGTTGAGGACCTCGTAGGTGTTCAGGGTGTTGACCAGGGTCACATTGACACCGGGGATATTGCGGGCGGATTTGAGCACGGTCTCATCCTTTTCCGGCAGCACAATCATGACCTTTTTCTCCGCGCCCAGGGCTTTGAGCATGGCAGCCACGGTTTTTGTCTTGATCTCCTCCAAAGTCAGGGCGTCCAGCACGATCATGTCGCCGGCGGCCACTTTGTCGGAAAACGCGGACTTCAGCGCCAAACGGCGCATTTTCTTGGGGATCGCGTAGCGGTAGCTGCGGGGCTTGGGACCGAAAGCGATACCGCCGTGCGTCCACTGAGGGGAACGGGTCGAGCCCTGACGGGCGTGGCCGGTGCCCTTCTGGCGCCACGGCTTTTTGCCGCCGCCGCTGACTTCGGCGCGGGTGAGGGTGGACTGGGTGCCCTGGCGCTGGTTGGCCAGATAATTGACAACGGCACTGTGCATGACCGCCTTGTTGGGCTCGATGCCGAAAATGGCGTCGCTGAGCTCCATCTTGCCGGTCTCCTTGCCGGTCATATCGTAAACGGATACAGTAGGCA